>CAUGNZ010000003.1 GCA_959601045.1 uncultured Collinsella sp. | reverse complement strand
ATGCCGGTAAGAAGAAAGTTCTGCGGGCGTTTCTTTTCCATCATCTTGAGCTTGCTCGGGAAGAACGCAGGATCAGCGAAGTCGTCAATCATATGCCAACGTTTCACATTGTTACGGGCATAGCAATATGGACACCCCACCGTGCAGCCGATGACGATATTCATATTCTGAATCTGATTTTTGATGCAGATGCTCATAACGCCTGCCTACCTGCCTCTCCCGTAAACACGCAATCAGCCTCCCCCACCTTGCGGGCAAAAGCCTCGATATCTTGCTTGCAAGCAGCAGGCTCGCAATCGCTCAAATCGTATGACGTGCCGCCGTTTCGATAGACGGCCCGATGGGAAAACGATCGGCTGACAAGCCCGATGCCGAGCTTCTCGCACAGGGTCATCCATGCTCCCTTTCAGCTATAAAAAACAGGTGTCTATAAACAGTATCCTTGTTGATTTTCGCAGGGGCAATGAACAAACGCGTGCACCTGTCGATAAACGAACAGCTACTGGACATTGTCAAACGACTCAGATTGGAGAGGCGATGGGAGAAACCAAGATCGACCGCCGGCGGCGCTACACCCTCTCGGTCATACGGGAGGCGTTCTTCGCGCTGCTGGCCGAGGTCGGCTTCGCGAAGATGACGGTGGCGGACATCTGCCGCCGCGCCGAGATCAACCGGGGAACGTTCTATCTGCGTTACGAGGATAAGTACGCGCTGCTCGATGCGCTTATCGACGAGGCATTGGCAGCGGCTCCCCCGCTTGAGGGGGTTGAATCGGCAACGCTTTGCCAGCGTCCGCCGGCAGACGACGATTATCGCCTGCTTTATTCGGACAGCGACGCATACGCTCGCGTAGCCCAGCGCGTCATAGAACGCGGAGCGGAGCAGATGGTTCCCTGGGTCATGGAGAAAACAGGGCTTTCACGCGAAGACGCCTTCCTGCTCTTCGTCCACAACGTCCAGGGCAATCTGGCCGTCAACCGCCTGCTCGGCTGGAGACGAGGTCCCGAGTTCGCCCATGCCCAGGAGCTGCTCAACGCCTATTCCGAAGGGGGCTTACTGGCGGTATCCGCTCTTCGCGATTCCGATAACCCATCGTGACCTGCGATTCAGGAATACCAGCCTCCGAGCCCTCTCGTTCGGAGGCTGCGGCTAAAACCTCATTGCGCGTCTACCGCTCCGCGTTACTCGCCACCTGCCCGCGCCACCGAGAGCAGGGCGCCCAAATCGGCCTGGATCGCCCCTGCCTTGCTTCCAAGCTGCAGCGGAGCCGAGCCGCCCGAGATGTTTACGCTCAAAAGGTGCGCATCCGGCAGCTTCGCGGTCATGCTCCAGAACGGGAGCGTGATGATGCCGGGGGTCATCTCGCCCACGCCGAGCTCCAGCAACAGCACGCGGCGATCGCTGCGCTCGCGCACGAAGCGCTCGTATCGTCCGAGGCTCTCGCGCCATGCCGCACCCTGCAGAAACGTGTCGTCGCGCACCCACGGCACAAGCTGCCAGCCGCAGTGCGGGCATCGGGGGACATCCTCGCTGCGGATCTCGAACCCCGCCATGCCCGCGAGCATGCGCTCGACGTAGGGGCTCGCATCGAAGAGCTCGTCGCAGCATGGCTGCTTGCATTGAAGGTGCGCGAAGCTTCCCTGATAGTTGCAGATCCTCTCGGTGGGAAACGTCTTCTCGACCTGGGTGTCTACATTGGTGCTCAGGATGAAGTAGTCCTTATGGCCGATGAGGGACCGTAGGTCGAGATAGGGCTGCGAGGTCGGCTCGCGCAGCATGAAATCGATATATCGCGCGTAGTAGGCCCATTGCTGCTCGAGGCTGGGGTAGAGGTGGTAGAAGCCGTCGAAAAGGCTCTTGAAGCCAAAGGCTTGCTGCCAGTCCGCCATTCCTGCGCGCGCCATGCCCGCGCGGTTGTAATGGTTGAACCCGGCGGCGCTCGACATGCCCGAGCCGATGCCGACGATGATGGCGTCGGCATCGTCGATAAGGCTTCGAAGCCTACGCGCTTCTCTTTCTAGGGGTGGCATCGGGCGATCTCCTCGAAAGCCGGGGCCATATCGCCGTCAACGAGAATCGTCTCGCACGAAGCGTCGGGCGCCATGGCCTGGCCGTAGTTGAACACGATGTAGGTGGCGTGCTCGCAGGCGTTCGCGATCTGGGCGAGCATGCGCTTTATGACGCCGTTATGCAGTCCCACGCCAAGTTCGAGGATGGTGACCCTGCCGTTGCGATGGGCTTGCACAAGACGCGCGAGCTCGTCGAGCTGGGTCATGGCGAGGGCGTCTGGATGGGCGAGGCGCCGCTCGTCAACCGACGTGCGCGTGCTCCCCTCAGTCTCGAGCACGCGCTCCTCGTCGAACCCGGCGCGCGCGAAGTGCCCGTCGATGTTGCATGTGACCACGAAGGTGTCGGCGTGCTCCGTAAGACGCCGCAGCCCGTTCATGAGCGAGCCGGGCTCATATTCGAGATACTCCTTTTGATGGAACCGCTCGGCCCATCGGCGTCGCACGCTGGCATCCGGGGAGGCGAGCCCCTGCAGTATGCAGCCGATGCCGTCTGCCTGGGCGAGGTCCCCGTACGCCTCTCGGAAATGAGCATCGGCGCAGAAGAGGTTGAGCCCCTCTGCCATGTCCAGCCCGTTGCTGGCGCCGATGATGACAAGATCCGCTTCGGCTAGCGCCCTGCCTATGCGAACTGCTTTCGCCGTCTCCATGCGCTACCTCCCCAGCGTCTTGCGCACGTCGGCAAGCACGTCGGCGATGTCGGCGCGAACGGCGAGCCCCCGATCCTCGATCGCGCGGGGGAGAAACTGCGTCCCGTTGTTCACGGCGATGTAGCTAGCCTGCGACAACTGCGCCGTGAGGGCCCAGAACGGCTCCTGGATAAACGCGGGCGTCATGCGGCCCACGCCCAGCTCGAGGAAGAGGATCCTCTGCCGCGCGTGCGCGTCGAGCCAGTCGGACACCTTGTGGTACTGCTCCTCGTAGAGCTCGCCCTGCAGGAAGTTGCCGTAGCCGCGAACCCAGGGGAACGCCTCTGCCCCGCAGTGCGGGCAGCGCGGCACGAGCTCTGTCGGAACCTCAAGGCCGTCTCCCATGGCCTCTACCATGTTGGAGACCGGCTCGACCGCATCCCACACCGCGTCGGTGCAACAGTGGGAGCACTGAAAGAAGCGGTGGTCGCCTTGGATCTCTGCCACCCTCTCCCAGGGGTAGAGCTTCACAAACTGCGTGTCCTGGTTGGTGGTGAGCACGAAGAAATCCTTCTCGGCGAGAATGGCGTCGAGGTCCCTGTAGGGCTTGCGCAGCGGGGCGTTGAGCGTGGTGTCGAGGAAGGTGGCGAGGTATCCCCAGCGCGCCTCGGCGGTGGGCCAGCGGTAGAACGACCCCTCGAAAGCGCCCTTGAAACCGTAGCGCTCGGCGAATTTGCCGAAATGCCTGCGATAGGTTGCGTTGTCCTCGTAATAGAAGTCGCCGCCGCCCGCCGCGGAGAGCCCAGAGGCCCCGCCCACCAGCACGCAATCGGCTTCCTCGATCATGCGGGCGAAGTCCCTGATTTGCTGGTCGTAGGGCTCGGGCTCGCGGTCACTCAGCTCATAGGGCGTGCCGCCGCTGCGGTAGGCGGCCTGAAGGGAAAACGATTGGTTGGTGAGCTCGATAACGAGCTGCTCGTACAGGGTCAATGGATACCTTCTTTCAGCTATTATAAACAGGTGTCTATAAAAAAGTATCCATGTCGATTTGCTTAAGAGCAATGAACAGCTTCGGCCTGCTGTCGATAAACGAGCGTTTGCCGGGCATTGTCGAGCGTTGCAATTGGAGGGGTAATGGAAGCGGGGAAGATCGATCGTCGCCGACGCTATACACTCTCGGTCATACGGGAGGCGTTCTTCGCGCTGCTGGCCGAGGTCGGCTTCGCGAAGATGACGGTAGCGGATATCTGCCGCCGCGCCGATATCAACCGTGGCACGTTCTATCTGCACTACGAGGACAAGTTCGCCCTGCTCGACGCGCTTATCGACGAGGCCTTGGCGGCGGTGCCGCCGCTCGAGGGAACGGAGGCGGGTGCCCTCTGCCAGCGTCCGCCGGCAAACGATGACTATTATCTGCTCTACTCGGATGACGACGCGTACGCCCGGGTGGCACAGCGCGTCGTCGAGCGCGGCGCCGAGCAGATGGTTCCCTCGATCATGGAGGAGACTGGGCTTTCGCGCGAGGACGCCTATCTGCTCTTCGTCCACAACGTCCAGGGAAATCTCGCGGTCAACCGCCTGCTCGGTTGGAGGCGAGGGCCCGAGTTTGCCCACGCTCAGGAGCTGCTCAGCGCCTATTCCGAAGGGGGCATGCGGGCGGTATCGGCTCGTCACGATCCTCGTAGCTCGTCTTGACCGCATGTCATTTCAGGTAGGTGGCGTTGCTATGGGCCCTCTTTGATTTTCGACGTTGTATAAGGCAATCGCAATCGTCTTGAGCTTCTTTAGGGAACTTGAACAAGAGATATGGCCTGCTGGCGATTGATTAACACCATTCGTTTTGGTTACAAGAAAGCATGCTGCGCGCCTGCAGCATGAGGGAGAGGGAATCCTATGAATATCGTTGTATTGAGCGGCAGCCCGCGTAAGGGCGCTAATACCGATACCATGGTCGAGGCGTTTGCCGAGACCGCGCGTGAGGGCGGCCATACGGTCGAGGTCATCCGCGTTGCCAGCAAGAAGATCGCCGGCTGCTTGGGATGCCATTACTGCTTCGCCCATGAGGGCGTCTGCGTGCAGAAGGATGACATGGCCAACGTGATTGAGTCGCTGAAAGACACCGACATGGTTGTCTTCGCTTCGCCTATCTACTGGTTTGATATCACTGCGCAGGAAAAGACCGCCATCGACCGCCTGTACGCCTTCGGTGCCACGGGATTCCCGTTCACCAAGACGGCCCTTTTACTCGATAGCCACAGCGAGGGTGTCTATGATGCGGCGATCGCTATGTACAAGTCAACCTGCGCGTACTGCAAGTGGGAGGACCAGGGCATTGTCACCATCAGCGGTATGACCGAGCGCGACAGCATGGCATCCTCGCCCAAGTTGAAAGAGGTGCGAGAGCTCGCTCGCAAGCTTGCCTAAGGACAAGAAGAACGCATGGCAATCAGCGTTGGTGGAAATGCTTGCTGTCCTTACCGAGAGATAGGGGCGAATTCCCTCAAGTGCCGTATAGAACAATTTTTAAACGCAGAAAAATAACTGAAAACAAATTAATCCGCGTTAAAATATTGTCAAATAGAAGTTCATGAGGGAAGGTTACGTATGCGTCGCAAGGCAGACGAGCTCCTTAGGGAATGGCGAGACAGAGCTGATAGAAAACCTTTGCTGGTCAAAGGCGTGCGCCAGTGTGGCAAGACCTATTTGCTCAGAACGTACGCCCAGGATCTTTTCGAATCGGTTGTCTACGTTAATCTTGAGAACGACCGGTCGGCGCGAGCGGATTTTTCGGGCGGTCTTGACCCTCATTCGATCGTACGTGCGATCGAGGCTCGTACGGGACAGCGTATCGTGCCTGGCAAAACCTTACTGTTCATTGACGAGATCCAGGCATGCGAGGAAGCGCTCACTTCCCTTAAATACTTTTGCGAAGATGCTCCCGAGTATTACGTTGCGGCTGCCGGGTCGCTTCTTGGGGTTGCCATTAACCATCAGTCGTATTCGTTCCCCGTCGGAAAGACCGACTTGATTGAGATGACTCCACTCGATTTCGAGGAGTTTCTCTGGGCGATGGGGCACGATCAGCTGGTCGACGAGATACGCTCATCATTCGAGATAATGGGTCCTCTTGCGCCAAGCCTTCATGAAAAGGCGCTTGGGCTCTATCGACAGTATCTTGTTGTTGGCGGAATGCCCGAGGCGGTCCAAACGTACATCGATGATCAGTCAATCATTGATGTGGCCGAAAAGCATCGGATTATTCTCGACGGATATTCCGCCGACACCAATAAATATGCTGATGAACGCTTGAGTGCAAAGACGCGTGCGTGCTTCGATTCCATTCCACAGCAGCTTGCCAAAGAGAATCGTAAATTTCAATACAAGGTAGTGCGAGCGGGGGGCAATGCGTCTCTCTTTGGAGATGCTCTCGATTGGCTTGTATTGTCGGGTACGGTGGCGCGCTGCAGCCTAGTCGGGCAGATCGAAAGCCCCTTAGAGGCCTTCGTTAACCCTTCTGCTTTTAAAATCTATCAGGCGGATACAGGGCTGCTGGTCTCCAAGGCCGGTGCTCAACGCGCCGATATTCTTGCCGGTATCGGCGGCACATTCATGGGTGCACTTACCGAAAACTACGTTGCCCAACAGCTTTCAGCCATGGGTTATCCACTGCATTATTGGGCGCGAGATAATCGTGCGGAAATCGACTTTGTAGTAGAGAAGCAGGGATGCTTGTCTGCGATTGAAGTCAAGGCGGGGGAGAACACAAGATCTCGAAGTCTGTCCTCACTTAAAAAGACCCATCCGGGCGTGCGCCTTATCAGGCTATCGACTAAGCCCTTTGGAATGAATGATGGGCTTATGTCTGTTCCGCTTTATGCGGCATTTTGTCTATAGGGATGATGCTGGTGTAATGCATGGGGCCCGGGGCGCAGCGTTTACTGCGCTCCGGGCCCCGCTGCTTTGTAAAACCATGACGGTTTAGTCGCCGTTGTTTTAGTCAAACAAACTCGGCATGTCATTTTCCTTCATGAGGGCGCCGGCGGAGGGCAGGCTCTGCGCGGTGAACTTCTCGGCCGAGACGCCGGCGCCAAGGATTTCCTCGGTCGTGCCGACGGTGGTGACCGAGCGGCCCTTCTTGGCCGTAAAGGCCTGGACGCCCTGCGTGTTGGTGGTCGTCTTGGTCTTGAGCAGCGACGTGTTGAAGTTCATCAGGCGGTAGTCGCTCGAGACCAGCGCGAGGTCGCGGTCCTCCTTGAGCACCTGCGCATACAGCAGCTTGCTGCCGCCGTAGATGGCGTTCTTAAGGCGCTTGCGGTTGGTCTTGGTAGCGTATCCAGAAAGCGCGACACGCACCACGCGGCCGTTCTCAAAGACGAACAGCACGTCGGCCTTGTAGTCCTCGGGGTCGATGACCCAGATGACGCTCTCGTCGGGTTCCATCTCAAGATCGGTCGGAAGGTACGAGCCCAGCTGGGCCGACTTGGTGTCCTCAAACGCCGCGACCTTGCACTTGTACACCTGGCTCTTGTTGGTAAAGACCAGCAGCTCGTGGGTGTTGGAGGACGGGAACTCGATAAAGGGTTTGTCGCCGTCCTTGTACTTGAGCGTGGTCGCCTTCTTGAGCACGCGGTCCGTCATCTTCTTTAGGTAGCCATCGCGCGAGAGCATGATGGTGACCGGGTACTCCTCGACCTCGGGCTCCAAGCTTACCTCGATAACCTCATGGGGCTCGATCCTGCCCGTGCGGCGCGGCATCACGTACTTCTTGTTGACCGCTGCTAGCTCGTCGCTGATGACCTTCTTGATGTTCTCCTCGCTGGAGAGGATCTCCTCAAGCTCGGCAATCTCGCCCTCGAGCTTGGCGATGTCCTTGGTGCGGTTGAGGATGTACTCCTCGTTGATGTTGCGGAGCTTAAGCTCGGCGACAAACTCGGCCTGGGTCTCGTCGATGTCGAAACCCTTCATAAGGTTGGGTACAACCTCTGCCTCGAGCTTAGTGCCGCGGATGATGGCGATGGCCTTGTCGATGTCGAGCAGAATTGCCTCAAGGCCGTGCAGCAGGTGCAGGCGCTCGGACTTTTTGCCCAGGTCAAAGTTAATGCGGCGACGCGTGGACGCAATACGCCACTTGACCCACTCGTGCAGAATCTGGCGCACGCCCATAACACGGGGATAGCCGTCGACGAGCACGTTGAAGTTGCACGAGAACGAATCCTGCAGCGTGGTCGAGCGATAGAGCTTGGCCATGAGCTTGTCGGGGTCGACGCCGCGCTTAAGGTCGATGGCGATGCGCAGACCCGAAAGGTCGGTCTCGTCGCGGATGTCGGCGATCTCCTTGACCTTGCCCTCCTTGGAGAGCTTGACGATGCGTTCGATGATGACATCGGTCTTGGTGGTGTAGGGGATCTCGTACACCTCGATGATGCGCTCTTCGGGAATCCAGCGCCAGCGGGAGCGAATCTGGAAGCTGCCAAGACCGGTCTCGATGATCTTCTCCATCTCCTCGCGGCGGTAGATAATCTCGCCGCCGGTCGAGAAATCGGGCATGGGCATGTACTCGAGCAGGTCGCAGTCGGGGTCCTTCAGGTAGTGCATCGTGGCGGTGCAGACCTCGTTGAGGTTGAAGCCGCAGATATCGGACGCCATAGCGACGCCGATGCCCTTGTTGGCCGAGACGAGGATGTTGGGGAACGTGGTGGGCAGCAGACGCGGCTCCTTCATGGCACCGTCGTAGCTGTCAACGAAGTCGACCGGGTCCTTGTCGATGTCTTTGAAGATCTCGGCGCTGATGGGGGAGAGCTTGGCCTCGGTATAACGCGAGGCGGCGTAGCTCAGGTCGCCCGAATAGTACTTGCCAAAGTTGCCCTTCGACTCCACGAAAGGAGCAAGCAGCGCCTCGTTGCCCGTGGCCAGGCGCACCATCGTCTCGTAGATGGCGGCGTCGCCGTGTGGGTTGAGCTTCATGGTCTGGCCCACGATGTTGGCGCTCTTTTGGCGCTCGCCCTTGAGCAGGCCCATCTTGTACATAGTGTAGAGCAGCTTGCGGTGCGAGGGCTTAAAGCCGTCGATCTCGGGGAATGCACGCGAGACGTTGACGCTCATAGCGTAGGGCATGTAGTTGACCTCGAGCGTCTGCGTAATCGGCTGATCGGTGACCTCGGAGTGCAGGCCGATGACGTTCTCGGCGTTGACCTGCTTTTTCTTGGGCTGGTTCTTCGTCTTCTTCTTTGCCACGATTTCCTCTTGAACTTCTTATGGGCCGTCGTTATCAATTTGCTGCTACTGCAGGTCCAGCTGGTCCAGGTATTCCTTGCCGTGCTCGGAGATGTGACGCTTGCGGCCCGCCTCGTCGTTGCCCAGCAACAGGTTGAACATGGTCTCCATCTTGGTGACGTCCTCGGGTTCTACCTTGATCAGGCGGCGCGTCTCGGGGTTCATGGTGGTGAGCCACATCATGTCCGGATCGTTCTCACCAAGACCCTTGGAGCGGTTGATCGAGCACTTCTGGTCGCCAATCTCCTTGAGGATGCCGTTCTTCTCGAGCTCGGTGTAGGCAAAGTAGGTCTTCTCTTTGCAGTTGATCTCGTAGAGCGGCGACTCGGCGATATAGACGTAGCCCTCGTCGATAAGTGTGGGCACCAGGCGGTAGAGCATGGTGAGTACGAGCGTGCGGATGTGATAACCGTCGACGTCGGCGTCCGTACAGATGATGACCTTGTTCCAGTTGAGATTATCCAGGTCAAAGGCACCGAGGTTCTTGATGCGCTTGTCCTTGATCTCTACGCCGCAGCCCAGCACGCGCATGAGGTCCATGATGATGTCGGACTTAAAGATGCGCGGATAATCTTCCTTTAGGCAGTTGAGGATCTTGCCGCGGACGGGCATAACGCCTTGGAACTCGGCATCGCGCGAGGTGCGAATGGCGCCTGCTGCCGAGTCGCCCTCTACGATGTAGATCTCGCGACGGTTTTTGTCCTTGGAACGGCAGTCGATGAACTTCTGCACGCGGTTGGCCATGTCGGTCTTCTGCTGCAGGTTGGTCTTAATGCTCTGGCGAGTCTTTTCGGCGTTCTCACGCGAGCGCTTGTTGATGAGCACCTGCTCCATGATCTTGTTGGCGGCGTCTTTGTTCTCGATCAGGTAGGTCGAGAGGCGCTCCTTAAAGAATGCCGTCATGGCCTGCTGGATAAAGCGGTTGTTGATGGCTTTCTTGGTCTGGTTCTCGTAGGACGTCTGGGTGGAGAAGCAGTTGGTCACCAGTACCAGGCAGTCCTGGACGTCTTGCCACTTAATGCCGGTTTCGTTTTTGTTGTACTTGCCCTGTTGCTTAATATAGGCATCGATGGCGCTGGTCAGAGCGCTGCGCGCGGCCTTCTCGGGCGAGCCGCCGTTCTCGAGCCACGATGAGTTGTGGTAGTACTCCTGCATCGTCAGGGTCCTCGAGAAGCACATGCACGCGGTGATCTTGACGTTGTAGTCGGGCAGGTCCTCGCGATCGCGACCGCGGCGGTCGGCCTCGATAAAGAAGGGCTCGGTGAGGTAATCGGCACCGACCTTCTCGAGCACGTAGTCCTCGATACCCTTGGGGTAGCAAAAATCCTCTTCGGAAAACTCGCCGTCGTCGCCCTCGATGCGCAGGCGGAAGGTCACGTTGGCGTTGACCACGGCCTGGCGGCGCATGGTCTCGCGATACCAGTCGTGGGGAATGCTGATCGAGGTAAAGACCTCAAGATCGGGGCGCCACTTGATGGTGGTGCCGGTGCGGTCCTCGTCGCTGGGCTCGATCTCGAGCGCCTTCTTTTTGGCGCCGACGACCTTGCCTTTCTTAAAGTGCAGAGAGTACTTGTTACCGTCGCGCCAAACGGTGACGTCCATGTACTCGGAAGCGTACTGGGTCGCGCACGAGCCCAGGCCGTTGGTGCCGAGCGAGAAGTCGTAGTCGCCGCCCTGGTTGTTGTTGTACTTGCCGCCGGCGTAAAGCTCGCAAAAGACGAGTTCCCAGTTAAAGCGCTTCTCGGAGGGGTTCCAGTCGAGCGGGCAGCCACGGCCGTTGTCCTCTACCTGGATGGAGCCATCGCGAAAGGCGGTAAGGGTGATGAGCTTGCCGTAGCCCTGGCGCGCCTCGTCAACGGCGTTGGACAGGATCTCGAAGGCGGCATGCGCGCAACCGTCGAGTCCGTCCGAGCCAAAGATGACGGCAGGGCGCAGGCGTACGCGCTCCTCGTCCTTGAGCTGGCGGATACTGTCGTTACCATAGTTTGCGGTGTTTTTTGCCATACTCGCTCTCTCGGTGCTCCTTTTGCTGCGTTTAAGTCATATAGATAGTCAAGGTAGCATAGCCCAGGCCGTGGGCGATTCCACCTAACACGAAATCCATCGAACAATCGTTCGGAGTTCGATGGAGATTCGTTTACTCGGACAAAACCGAGTCGGTTCTGTCCGAGTAAGTTTGAAGGCGGCTGGAGGCGCCCTATCTTGTTTGCGGATGGATCGAATCGAACATTGGGACAAGCGTCTCGTTTTATGGGCCACGGGCGTGCGTGTGCGAGTCCCTTTGGCCCATAAGGAACGCTGGCGGGTCGTTATTTGGGCCGTGGGTCACTTCGCCGGCGTCGTGTTTCGTCATACGCTCATAGTGGAAGCCGATGCCACGGGGTCGACTTGGGACTCGGGCAACGGATGAGCTGCAAGCCGAAAGGAGCGGTGAGGATGATGAAGCCCATGACGAAGAAGCTGCTGTTAGGAATTCCCACCGTGACGCTTTCGGCCGTGCTGGCATGTACGGCGGCCGGCTGCGGCGGTAATGCGCCGAGTGGCTCGGGCGGGAGCGCACCTGTGCAGGAGAAGGCCGAGAAGCCCAAGGCCTATGAGTCGCAGACGGTCGAGGTGGCAGGCATTACCTATGAGTCGGTGGCTCACGGTACGTTCTATCGCGGTGATGCCAAGAAGCAGGACGGCTTTTACCTGCACATCAAGATTACCAACAACAATACAAAGAACAGGACGTTCAGTTCCTTTAACGTGCATGCTGCCCAGGGCGATCTTGAGGCAGGCGACCCGTTGTTTACTTCCGGCAAGGCGGCCGTGCTCGACTACGTTGCAAGCGAGGCTCCCGATGAGCTTCACGAGGGCATCGATCTTTCCAAGAGGCCAGATATCGGCCCGGGCGAGACCGTTGAGTACGTGTATTTCTGGGCCCCCAAGACGGCGTACTACGGGCCCATCACTGTCGAGTTCGTAGACGCTTACGCCCCCGCCAAGAATCATGAGGCCATGCATTTTGACACCACGGGATGCGAGACCAAGGAGTTCAAGGCGGCCGGCGGCGTGGCCGATTCTGGTGACGCGGCCAATATGACCGGCATCGCTTGCGCATCGTACAGTATCGAGGCCGCCGATGGGTACACGCTGGATTCGTCCAACGAAGAGCACGAAAAGGCAAACTTCTTCCACGACGAGACTGGAGGACGCCTGAACATCAGCATCTTCCCGCGCTCGCCGGAGGAGGAAGTTGCAAGCCTGGAGCAGATCTATGAAGGCAAGGAAACGACAACCGACCAGGTCGAGTACAACGGCATAACGTGGCTGCGCTTTACCGGTCCCGACAACGGCCATACGCTATTTGCGACGGCTCCCGCGACGGGCGAGACCGTCCGCGTGTCGATTGGCTGGAAGATCGACTGGGATGCCGCCGTGCCCATGATGGAGGCACTGAAGCTCAAGTAACGCCGCGATTCTTACGTCAGGCGACTCAGGGCTGGCTCCGAGTTATCGGGGCCAGCCCCTTTTGGTGTTCGATGAGCCGAGTCGGCGTCTCACACAAAAGTAACTAGGAGCTAGCGAGGCCTATCCGAATTGACCTCATTGGCGGTGTCTTTTTCGAGCGCCGTGCGGCGGACGCTGTAGGCGACAAGGCCGGCACCAGCTGCGGCGAGTGCTGCTGCGGCTGCGGTTAGGGGGACGTTGCTGTCGCCCGTGCCGGCGAGCGCGCCCGCTTTTCTGGAGCGCTTGTTATTGCCGTGATCCTTGCCGCTGCCAGAGCCACTGCCGCCACCGGAGCTGCTTCCGTCGGAACCACCTCCACTCGAGCCACCATCGCCGTCTACCGTCATTGGGGCGTCGTGAAGTCCTGTCGTATCCGCGCTGTCGCATACGCCGACCTGAACTTCTGAGCGTTCGCATGCCGCGTCGGGCACATGAAGCTCGTGCAGAACGGCACTCAGCGCCGAGTTTGCGCCCGGTCGGATCTCCTCGAGCGTTACGGGATCGAGCGCCACCAGATTACGCGCCTTCGCATACAGCGTGACGCGTTTGCCCACTTCGTCGCTCCAGCTTTCGGGGATGGCGAAGCTCATGCGGAACTGTGCCGTGCAACCCGGTGCCAGCACGGCGTTGCCGTTGTCGGCTACCAGCGGGTGCGTTGCAAAACGTGCGCCCAGCGTCTCGAGCGCGTACTTTACGTGTGCCATGTCGTTGGCCGAAGCGTCTTCGGCAAGCTCTGGATCGTAGATCGAAGCCATGCGTGCGTTCGCTCCGAATCCGATGGATGCGCTGGAGAACGGCTGGCTGGAGCCCTCTCGGTACAGATCGATTGTGCCGGCAGTCAGCAAAGTGTTGCCGTCGTTTCGCACCGTGACCATGAAGGATTCGCCTGCTGCTCCGGGCACCACCGCGCCCGAGGTAGCGACCGCGCCCGTCGGAGTGGCACACGCCACCAGAGGCACTTCGATGCCGTGCAGCTCTGCCTCGCTCTTCTCCGCGCTCACAATGTGCGTGGCGAGCGCGGAGAGCATGCCTCCCGACGTCAAAAATGTCGTTATCTGATCGACGGGATGGTCCAGCTCGCACATCACGAACGGCTCCGTGAACAGATCGCCTGCCAAGGTGCTGGCGAAGATGCGGAAGTGCTTGCCCATTACTGCTACCGGGTTGCCTTCTTCGTCGTAGGTTTGCCCCACCTTGCCATCGGTGTTCTCTACATAGAGCGCGCACCTGCCGTTGTTGCTTACGCTAAACGATGCCGGGCCACAGCCTGCGGCACCCACGGGCTGCGTTGCAAATGCCGATGCGCCTCGCGTCCAAGTAATATGCTGCAGCTGCTCGTTGACGGTGGCCAAAAAGCCCGAATGTTGTGGCCACGGCACCGCATGGGGCACCGTGGCGTCTGGTGGCATAACGCCCCAGCCCGCAATGGACTGGCCGATCACGGCGTACGATGCGCAGCCGCAACCGTCTGCGGTCTCGTACGCAACGGGCACCACCATTTTGCCGTTGATATTCTCGGGCTCGCTCAGCTCGATACTCGACGGTGCTTGCGGAAAGCGAAGAACTTGGCGGAACGTCAGGCTGTCGCCCAAATCATCCGACCACAGGGTAAAGCATTCCAGCGCAACCTCGGCCTCGCTGCCGAGCGCCTTCTCTGCGGTGGTTCCGCGGCGGTGGAGGTAGGCACCCGACAGGCGTCCGTCGACCAGCGTCTTGCCTACCGTGATGCGCGGGCACTGCAGGCAATGGTAGCCATCCTCTTGCAGGCGGCCGCGCGAGATGCTGCGCCATGACGTATGCGACACCACGCGGATCTCGTCATTACTTATGCGCAGGCGCACAACGGACAGTATGCCGGCTGTGCTTGCCGTATCGAAAAGGGTGTTGTCGCCGGCGGGGCGCTCGCCCGAGACCAGCAGCACGTAGGCGTCCTGGTTTCCTCTTCCGTCCGTATATTCCACCACGTCGAAGTCGTAATCGAATATGCCGTCGCGCTCCACGTCGCCCTCGCCAAACCCAAGGGGAAAGTCCACGGGCGTGGGAGCGGACCACGTGCCGTTTGCCTTTGTGTGCACCACCAGTCGCGAGCGGCCATTGTCGCCGTAGCGCACCGAGGCGATACGGAACAGGCATTCTACGCCGGCAATCATCGTTAGCTTCATGTGGGCTTCGCTGAGCACGCCGGAAAACAGCACGTTGTCGCTCGAGGGTTTTATGCCGCCACGCTCGTCCTCCGACACGCCGGCAGAATTGGCGTTCGGGTCCGCAACGGCGTTCGTTGACTGACCGATGTAGGTGTACTCATACATCGGCGCGGCATTTTCGTCGTTCTCCATCAGCGCGTGGACGAAATGTTCGACCTGTCCCGTGTCGTCGCTCTCCGCGTTCGTCTCGAGCTCAATGCGCGTGACCGCTTGATCCCAATCGCGCACGACAGGCGCGGCGTTTACGGCAGTGGCCTTAACCTCGGCGCGTGCGAGCAGCTCGGCGTTGGTGACGATGGTGGCCGATGCGATAAACTGCGGCACACCACCTGCCTCGGCGTTGCCGGCCGAGCCGAAGCAGGCATCCAGCGTATAAGGCGTATCTCCACCCAATGCCAGCTCAGAGCGTTGGAGCACATACTGGTCGCCATTGTTCACCGACATATTCCACGAATCGATGAGTGTGGGCCACGACCCCGACCAAGCCTTGGTGGTCCACTTGAACATTACGAACTGGAGTATCACGTCGACATCGACGTCTGCACCTACGCGCAGCCGCGGAAGCTGGTGTCCATCTGCCTTCTCGTACCCAATGAACAGCGTGAGGGATGCGGCGCCGCGCACGGCAGACGAAGCGACGCCTGCAACGCCGGCGCCAAAGGTGACGGCAAGTCCGATCTGGATGGTGAACGAGCCCGACGTGTTGGAATAGTCGAGCGAAATGTTTTTAAAAAACGCCGCGCCGCTGCCGTGCGTGTGGGCACCCACGGCGAGCGCCAGCTTCGCCAGCACCCAGGGGTTGACGTTTAGGAAAAATGGCACCGGTCCTAGGGTAAACTGCTCGGTCCAATTGAGGTCGGTTCTTACCTGGAAGAGGGCCTTAATATTGCCGTATGCGGGGTCGTTGTTGTTACCCCAGGTTTTGCCCACCCAATCGTAGGCGAGCGAGCCGTACAGCTGCGTGGCGATATCCATCGTGAACAGCGGCGTGCAATGGTGGCGAAGGAGCTTGGTGTTTCTTGGATCGGTGCCCGAACCGGCACTCATACTCTTGTACTGATTCCACTTCCCCTCCATCTCGTCGAGATAGCGGTTTGCCTGCTTGGCGCCCGACTCGCGCGGCGATTTCTTCCAGTATTCCGGATCAGGGTTGCCCGAATCGTTCATATAGCTGGCTGGTTTGTATCCTCCGCCAAACAGCACGTATCCAGCAAACGAGAAATCGAAGAGGATCGGAAATGTGGGCATCCAACACGTGAACTTATTGCCGCCGATGCCGGGAAACGCCGCGGGGAAATCAAACGGAGTGACCTCTTGGTCCATGGTAGTGGGGACGATAGTGGTCGAGCCCGATTCTGCCTTTGCGGCCGGCGCAGTGACAACGGCCATGGGGGAGGAGAGCGTGTAGGTTTTGCCCTGATAGTCGAGAACAAAGCGCAGCTTGCACCCTTCCTCCAGAAGGCCCGATGCCGCGTCGAGAAACTTGTCTTCGAGTGTGAACGTCGCCAGATTATCCGCGCCTGATGCGCTGGCCTTGATCTGGCCAATCTGCGTGACGGTTTCGGTTGAGCTGCCCGCAGCGGGCATCACTTTATTGATATGCAATGTTGCCTGCCCGCCCTGCGGCAGATGAGTCTGCACGGTAAAGGCGTGCGTATCGGGCTGCTCGTTCGCCGTGTCGTCCTTCGGCAATGCCATGAACGTGGCATCAGCGTACTGGATGTCCCATTCGTCGAATGTGAGCTGGCGGAAGTACGGCTCGCCGTCGGACAGCGGACGCGTGGGCGCGGTTATGGCGGTGCCGCCCTGGATACGCGCAAGGGGAATCTCGACATCGCGGTAGCCCGCCATGCTAATGGAGATGCCGCCGTTAAAGTCGTACGCGTCGAGAAGCGTTGCCTCGTCCACGTAGTCTTCCGAAAGAGGGGCGACCTCAAAGATGGCCGTGCCTTCGTCATCGGTCGTGGCGGTGAGCTGCTTGCCTACGGCATAGCGCGATGTGAGCGTGACCTGGGCACCTGCGATGGGCGTATTCTTGTTGGCGACGTCGACCACGACCACACCAAACATGGTGCGCGAGAGAACGAGCACCTTGAAGGGATCTTCTTCGTCGGCATAGGCCGCGGTGGGCGCGAACGGCAGCAGGAAGGCATTTTCGCTTCCCGGCACGCGAGGCAACATAATGCTCGCCAGCGAGGACGCTCCAGCAACAAGTAACGAACGGCGATCAAGCATCTTGGGCTCCCATCCCGCAAATATCGGTGGAAATAATCCAATTTTGCGAGAAGACGCTTCGTGGCGGTAGTGCCGTTCAAGGGTCAAAATGTCCAAATTGATCGAGCGAAGCGCCGGGTTCCGGAACGCGTTCGATGCGCTTGGCAGCCCGGTCGCTAACGCAACATGTGCGCGACCAGCTCGGCGCGTGTGCCGATGCCAAGCTTTGCGTATACGCCGGATAGGCGGTTTTTGACGGTGCCCGGCGATACTCCCATATGGCCTGCGATTTCAGCGTTGGTCCATCCGCGGCAGGCGAGCATGGCCATGGTGAACTCTGTGGTCGTTAAATCGTCGGCAACGTCCTCGCCCGAATCGGGGTTGTGGATGCGCCGCCAGCCGTAGCTGAAGCGGTACGTGATCTCGATGATGCGGGCGAAGTCGTCAGGGTATTGCGTTTTTAGGCATGCCTCGATGAGCCCCTGCAAAAGGCCGTGGTGCTCGCCAATGAGCTCGATAAGTCCGTCGGGGCGCGCAATGTCCCAAGCGGCTCCAAAATGCGCTTTTGCGGCGTCGATGTCCTTGAGGCTCATGCATGCCATGGAAGCTGCCAGGTGCAGGAACAGTTCCGAGATGGGATAGCTTCCCTGTTTCATAATTAGGGCGTTTTCCGCCATGCCCAGGCTGCGGCCGTATTCGCCGCGCAGATACAAGGCGTGCGCCATCACGTAGCTGGCGAACAGTCGCAGGCCTTCGGGTAGGTGCGCCGCAAGTGGATAAAACTCTTCGGCAGAATACGGGGAAGGCAAGTGCAGCAGGACGCTCGCGGCCGAGGCGAACAGGATATGCGTGGCGTGGACGGCGGGCGATTCCTCGTCGGCCGGCGTATCGAGGATGCCCGCAAGGCACCGGCGGGCGTCGGCGATACGGTTGAGCGACAGACTGGCGTATCCGCAGATAAAGCATGCGGAATAGCGCAGCGCGGGATCGGTGACGTCAAGATAGGGGTGCGCCGTCTTGGCGGCGAGTGCGGCCTGTCCGCGAAAGTACAGCGCTTCTGCCGTGGCGATGGCGCGTGAATCGGGGTCGGAAATGCCTGCAACCGCAGCGTCAATCTGCCCCGGCACAAAGGCGGTGCACATTAACGGCATGGGAACGCATGGGTAGCCATCGCAGTCCATCTTCCATCTCCCAACAGCTGGCAACACTAGCAGCAATTGTACTCTTGTTGCTCGGGACTGGAATTTGTGGGTATCGCCTACGATTGTGCCGAACGTATAAAGGAAGAGTCTATTGGCGATGCTCCCAAGGTGGCTACCGAAGTCTAGCTGACCTTGGGATATAGAAAAACTGCCGCCCCTGCAAAAAGCTCTGTCGCAGCGATGGGAAACGCATCTCGTTCTGCATATAATGAGGTCATATGACGGTGCGTCTGCATACGCGCGGCGCATTTCCATCGAATCGAGAAGGAGCTCTGCATGGATCCCAACAAGCGTCCCGACGACATGGTGCGTATCACCACTCCCGAACTTGCCCAGGTGTTCATCGATGAGCAGGTCGCTGCAATCCGCGAGCAGATCGGCGACAAGAAGGTCCTGCTGGCTCTTTCCGGCGGCGTCGACAGTTCGGTTGTCGCGGCCCTGCTCATCAAGGCCATCGGCAAGCAGCTCATTTGCGTGCATGTGAACCACGGCCTGATGCGCAAGGGTGAGAGCGAACAGGTCATCGACGTCTTCAAGAACCAGATGGACGCTAACCTGGTCTATGTGGACGCGACCGATCGCTTCCTGGATAAGCTCGTGGACGTCGAGGAGCCCGAGGCCAAGCGCAAGATCATCGGTGCCGAGTTTATCCGCGTGTTCGAGGAGGAGGCCCGCAAGGTTGGCGACGAGGTCAGTTTCCTCGCCCAGGGCACCATCTATCCCGACATTCTTGAGTCCCAAGACGGCGTGAAGGCTCACCACAACGTGGGCGGTCTGCCCGAGGATCTGCAGTTTGAGCTCTGCGAGCCCGTCAAACTGCTGTACAAGGACGAGGTCCGCGTCGTGGGTCGCGAGCTCGGCCTGCCCGAGAACATGGTCGAGCGCCAGCCGTTCCCCGGTCCCGGCCTGGGCGTCCGCTGCCTTGGTGCCATCACCCGCGACCGTCTTGAGGCGCTGCGCGAAGCCGACGCGATCGTGCGCGAGGAGATCGACAAGGCGGGTCTGACCATCTGGCAGTATTTTGCCGTCGTGCCCGACTTCCGCGCCACCGGCGTGCGCGAGGGCAAGCGCGCCTACGATTGGCCCTGTATCATCCGCTGCATCAACACCGTCGATGTCATGACCGCCGAGGTGCCTGAGCTCGACTGGGCGTTGCTCAAGCGCATTACCGCCCGCGTCACCGCCGAGGTTCCCGGCATCTGCCGCGTGTGCTACGACCTCACGCCGAAGCCCGTCGGCACGGTCGAGTGGGAGTAAGCTAACTCAGCTGGTAGGCGACGAGAACTAGCAGATGTGACAAAGGGACAGTCCCTTTGTCACATCCTCGATATTATGTGCGGGATGGTACGCCACGCGGCGTGCCATCCCGTTCGTTATTTTAATGAGCCGAGTGCGCGAGTGGGAAGAGTCACGAGCATGGTCGTTCCGCGCTCCGAGCTCTCTTCGACCTCGATGGAGCCGCCGTGGAGCGCGGCAATCTCCCAGACCAGCGCAAGTCCCAGCCCCACGCCGCCGTATGCCCTGCTGCGCGATTTGTCGACGCGAAAGAAGGGCTGAAAGATGCTCGTCTGGTATTGCTCGGGAATGCCCGGCCCCTGGTCGCGCACGCGTAGCAGCACACGGTCGCCTTCGGCGCAGGCGTTGATTTGCACGGTCGAGTTGGGCGCGCTGTAACGTATGGCGTTTTCGGCCAAGTTGAACAGCAGCCGATAGATTAGCGTATCGCTGCCGATCGTTTGCGCGTCGCCCTCACTTGAGAGCGCGATGCCCTTTTGCTCGGCAAGGGGCGCCAGGTCCGTGAGTACTTCTTCGATCATCGGCGCCAGGTCAATCGCATCGTTGCAAGGGACACTGCGCAGCTCGCTCATCTCGAGCAGGGTCTTTGTCATGTGCGTCATTCGCTCGGTCTGCTCTTGCAGCAGCCCGAGCAGACGCGCTGTATCTGCATCGGCGTCGGGGTGCTCGGCGCAAAACAGCTCAACCTGAGCTTGCATGAGCGCAAGCGGCGTGCGCAGCTCGTGCGCTGCATTGCCCGTAAACTGTCTTTGCGCGGAAAATCCCTCCTCAAGGCGGGCAATCATGTCGTTAAACGACGCGCTGCAACGCCTAAGCTCAGAGGGCACATCCTCGCTGATCTTTGTGTCGGCGAGGTTATCGGGCCGCACGCTCTCGACTTGTGCCGCAAAGGAGCGCAACGGCTGCAACGCATGCCCGCTCACAAAGTAGGCCAGGACGCCACCGAGCAGCGTCACCGCTGCGGTTATGTACCAGCTCGTCGCGCCAAACGATTCTTGGGCGTCGCTCACGACGATGGTCAGCTCATCGTCGAGCTCCTTGCTCGTCGGGTCGAACGAGCTGGGCGAGGCCGCCTCCACCTTGCTATGCTCCGACATTTCAGTACCGATTGAGTCCATGTAGCGCATGCCGGAGTAGCCAACCAGGCAATTCATAAGTACGCAGGTCGAGCATACCAGCAGGGCTGTCATCAACGTGATGCGCCACTGCAGGGACAGCCGCTTCATTCGTCGTCCTCCATAACGTAGCCCTCGCCGATTCGGTTGCGGATGGGGTCGTGCCCCAACGCGCCGCGTAGCTTTTTGCGCAGCGACGAGATATGCACGCGGGTCGCGTTGCTAAAGCTGTTGACACTGCTATCCCATACGTGGTCGATGAGCTCCTCCTGGCTTACCGGTCGCCCCTGGTTGAGCATCAGATATTCCAAGATGCCGGTCTCCTTGCGCGTGAGGGATAGAGGCTCGTCGCCCACCAAGGCGAGGCGCGCCTTGGTGTCAAAGCTCAACAATCCACAGGCTAGAACAACGTCGTTTTGCGTAAAGCGCCTGAGCGTGAGACTGCGTATGCGTGCCGCCAGCTCGTCAAGATGGAACGGCTTGGTGAGGTAGTCGTTGGCGCCCGCATCGAGCCCCGCTACCTTGTCGGAGACCTCGCCACGTGCCGAGAGCACAAGCACCTTGGTCTCACAATCAGTTGTCCTGAGTTGCCTGAGCACGGTCATGCCGTCGACATGGGGGAGATTGAGGTCGAGCACGACAAGATCAAAGGTCTCGACATCGAGTAGATCGAGGGCCTGCTGCCCGTCGTAGCAGCAGTCGACGCTATAGGCCAAGTTGCGCAGGCTGCGTGCGATCGCATCGCACAGCGCCCGCTCGTCCTCGACGACCAAGATGCGCATAACGTTCTCCTTGCATAGTCATTCACGCTTAACACGGATTTTATAGTCGGTATGGTCCAATGGGTCGCGAAACGAAAGGAGTGGTCAGATTGTTCAAAGCGATTAAGCCTGTGGCGCAGGTGGCTTTGCTGATCGTTGGGGTAGCCATGGTTGGCTTTGGAATTATGCGCGGCGAGGCAGATGCCGTGCTGGCCAAGGCAATCAGGCTGTGCTTGGAGTGTATCGGAATTGGATAAAAGAAAAAACACTGCATCGCATCTTTTAGCGCGATTTCGTGGATTGATTCAGGCGGCGGCGACGCTTGCGACCAATATTCACCTGCCTAACTTTGCCAAGGGCGGTATCTACCAGGGAGCCGGCAAAGCCGTCTGCGTGCCGGGGCTTAATTGCTATTCGTGCCCCGCGGCATCGGGTGCGTGCCCCATCGGGTCGTTTCAGTCGGTGGTGGGATCGTCTAAGTTCAGCTTTTCGTATTACGTCACCGGAACGCTCATTCTGATCGGCGTGCTACTGGGACGTTTTGTATGCGGCTTTTTGTGTCCGTTTGGATGGCTGCAAGAGCTTCTGCATAAGATTCCCAGCAAAAAGCTCTCCACGAAAAAGCTCAAGCCGCTCACGTACATCAAGTATGCCGTGCTACTGTTTGCCGTGGTGCTACTGCCCGTCTTGGTGGTTAACGATGTGGGTATGGGCGACTCGTTCTTTTGCAAGTACATCTGCCCGCAGGGTGTGCTCGAGGGCGCGATTCCGCTGTCCATCATGAATACGGGAATCCGCTCCGCGCTGGGAAAGCTCTTTTCCTGGAAGCTCGCGATCCTCATTGCGGTTGCGGTGCTGAGCGTGCTGTTCTACCGCCCCTTCTGCAAATGGATTTGCCCCCTCGGTGCGTTTTATGCGCTCATGAACAAGGTGTCGTTGCTGGGGATTCAGGTTGACCAGTGCAAATGCGTCTCGTGCGGTAAGTGCGCCAAAGTGTGCCAGATGGACGTGGACGTTACGCGTACGCCCAACCATGCCGAGTGCATTCGTTGCGGCAAATGCGTGGGCGCATGCCCCGTCGATGCCATTAGCTTTCGCTATGGGCTGGGTGTGACGGGCGACAAACCCGCGCAGTCCACGCAAGCCTGCGAAAACAAATAGGTACCTATATAAGTTTCGATATAAACGGAGGAACCATGAAACTGTCAAAAATTGCGGCTCTGTTGATGCTGCCCGTGCTGGCGCTGACTCTCGCGGCGTGCTCTGCCCCCAAGGGCGACGCGAAGGATGCTACGAGCGGCGATGCGCAGATTGCCGAGCTCATAGCGCAAAAGCCGTCGAGCGCCGAGGAGGCGGCCAAGCTGTACCAGCAGCTGCTGCAAAAGGAAAACGAGATCTTTGCGAGCGATAACGCCCTATGGGAAAAGGTGTTCCTTGCGGCCAACAAAGACACTCCCATGATTGAGGACGGCAAGAACTACGGTGACTTCTTGCTCGATACCATCGAGGGCGCCAAGGATCAGTTTGCGGCTGACGAGCTTAAGACGCTTAAGGCCGGCGCGCAGCAGGTCAAGGAGATCGAGGACAAGCTCATGGCGCTGGAGAAGGAGTTCCCCGGATGTGGCAGCACGCCCGGCGAGGGGGAGAGTGTTGATGCCTCGACCGCGGGCGTGACCAACGGCGAGAGCGGGGAGACGAAGTTCCCCAGCTTTAAGGGCAAGGACTTGGACGGCAACGATGTAAACAGCGACGAGCTGTTCTCCAAGAACAAGGTCACCGTCATGAACTTCTGGTTTACCACCTGCAAGCCGTGCGTGGGAGAGCTGGGCGATCTGGAGAAGCTCAACAAGGAGCTTGCCGAGAAGGGCGGCCAGGTCGTGGGCGTTAATTCCTTTACGCTCGATGGCAACAAAGACGCGGTGGCCGATGCCAAGGACGTGCTTTCCAAGAAGGGCGTGACGTATAAGAACATCTGGTTTAAGTCGGACAGCGAGGCCGGAAAGTTCACCTCCAACCTGTACTCGTTCCCGACCACCTACGTGATCGACCAGAACGGTAACATTGTGGGAGAGCCGATCATGGGCGGCATCAACTCCGCTGAGCAGCGCGAGGCGCTCAACAAACTGATCGATCAGGCACTCGCGAAGAGCGAACAGTAAGTCCGTGGGACAGACAACTGAAGGGGAGTCGCTGGAAACAGCGACTCTTTTTTCTGCTTCGGGGTAGCATCATGGGTATACGTCGAAAGGGCACGCAGCTTTTCGTGCATTGCCTGAGCGGTGCGCGAAGCAACCAAGCTGTGAGTTTTCTTAAGCGGTCTGGGTATGGCAGTGTCAAGAATATCGGCGGCATAAGCGGCTACACGGGAAAGGTGGTGCGTTGGCTATGAAGGTGGCTATCGTTGGAGGCGTCGCGGGCGGCGCATCGGCGGCGGCACGTTTGCGCAGACTCGACGAGCAGGCCCAAATTGTCATCTTTGAGCGCACGGGTTTTGTATCGTATGCCAACTGTGGGCTTCCGTACTACATTGGCGGCGTGATAGAAGAAGAGAGCGCATTGACGCTGCAGTCTCCCAAGGGCTTTTGGGATCGCTTTCGCATTGCGGTCAAGACGAGTCACGAGGTGTTTGCCATCCATCCCGATTCGCATACGGTCGAGGTTCGCAATATGCTGACGGGCGAGGAATTTGTCGAGACGTATGACAAGCTCATCCTGTCGCCGGGTGCAAAGCCGATTCGCCCTGCGTTGCCGGGCATCGACTCGGATAAAATCTTTAGCCTACGCACCGTTGAGGACACGCTGCGTATTCACAGCTATGTTCGAGAGCGGCGACCGAGCAATGCCGTCGTGATCGGTGGCGGCTTCATTGGCGTCGAGACGGCGGAGAATCTGTGTGAGCTGGGGCTCCAGGTGACCCTTCTACAGCGTCCCGTCCAGCTTATGAACAACCTGGATTACGACATGGCGACCCTTTTGCATACCGAGGTGCGTGAGCACGGTATCGATCTGCGCCTCAAGGCCGATGTGACAGGTTTTGAGGAAGTTGATGGCCGCGTTGTCACCCATGTTGCGGGCGATGACCCTATCGGAGCCGATATGGTGCTGCTTGCCATTGGCGTGGCACCTGAGAACCATCTGGCGCAAGAGGCGGGGCTCGAACTGGGCATCAAGGGGGCTATTGTGGTCAACGACCGCATGGAGACCTCTGCTGCCGACGTGTATGCCGTGGGCGATGCCGTGCAGGTCACGCATCAGGTGACCGGCGAGGACGCGGTCATTTCGCTCGCCGGCCCCGCCAACAAGCAGGGGCGTGTCGTCGCCGATGTCATAGCCGGCATGGACAGCTGCTACCTCGGATCGTTGGGCTCATCGGTTATCAAGGTATTCGACTTGACGGCGGCAAGCACGGGACTATCCGAAAAGGCAGCACACGCGGCGGGAATTGACTGCGACAGCGTGGTCCTGTCGCCCGGTTCGCATGCGGGTTATTATCCGGGTGCAACGCCCATGACCATGAAGGTTGTCTTCGAGAAGCAGGGATTGCGCCTGCTGGGTGCGCAAATCGTGGGCATCGATGGTGTGGACAAGCGTATCGACGTTCTGGCGACTGCCATCCAGGCAGGCATGCACGGCGATAGGCTTAAGGATTTGGACCTAGCATACGCGCCGCCGTATTCATCGGCGAAGGATCCCGTCAATTTGGCGGGCTTTATGATCGAGAACCTCAATCGCGGCATACTGGCGCAGTGGCATTGGGAGGATGAGCCCAACTTGCCACGCGATGGCAGCGTGCAGCTGCTCGATGTTCGTACGGAAGGGGAGTATGAGCGCGGGCATATCGATGGTTTCGTAAACATTCCCGTCGATGATCTGCGCAATCGCCTGGGCGAGCTCGACCGGGCCAAGCCGGTCTACGTGATTTGCCAGAGCGGCATTCGCAGCTACATTGCTTGCCGCATTTTGGCGCAGCATGGCTTTGAGTGCTTTAACTTCTCGGGCGGCTATCGCTTCTTTGCAGCCGTGACTGAGGCTCGCCACGGCAGCGCTAACGTTATGCCGTGCGGGCTCGAAAAGTAGCGCGCATTGGAATGTGACAAAGTGACAGCCTCTTTGTCGCATCGGGGATGTTATATGCGGGATGGTGCGCCATGCGGCGTGCTGTCCCGTTCGTTTTTTGGCGCGGTTCGTTACACTCCTCACTGGTATCGGCCAAAAATGAGGATAGAGTAGGACAAACGCGCCGAACGTGAACGGCGGGGGAGCGGGCGAGCGCGCCCGCGCGAGAGAGGTTGCCGTCCATGCTGGATCTCAGAGTTATTTGCAAAAGGTACGTTACGCAGTCGTTTACGCAGGTAGCGCTCGACAGCGTAAGCCTGTCTTTTCGCGATAACGAGTTCGTAGCCATTCTGGGTCCCTCGGGTTCGGGTAAAACTACGATGCTCAACGTCATCGGTGGACTCGATCATTTCGATTCGGGCGATCTGCTGATCGACGGCATCTCGACCAAGGACTTCAACGACCGCGATTGGGATGCCTATCGCAATAATCGCATCGGCTTTGTGTTCCAGAGCTATAACCTCATTCCGCATCAGAGCATTTTGGAAAACGTGGAGTTGGCGCTTACGCTCACGGGCGTGGGGCATGCCGAGCGCCGCCAACGTGCGCGCAAGGCGCTCGAGGCAGTCGGTCTGGGCGAGCACGTTGACAAGCGCCCGAGCCAGCTTTCGGGCGGGCAGATGCAGCGCGTGGCCATTGCCCGCGCCCTGATCAATGACCCCGAGATTGTGCTGGCTGACGAGCCGACCGGCGCCTTGGATTCAACGACGTCCGTCCAGGTCATGGATTTGCTCAAGGACGTTGCGCGCGACCGTCTGGTCATCATGGTCACGCACAATCCCGAGCTGGCGTACAAGTACGCCACGCGCATCGTCAGCCTGGCGGACGGCAAGGTCACCGACGATTCCGACCCCTTTGATGTGGCCACGGTCGCACATCGCGAGGCAAAACCCACGCGCAAAACCTCGATGAGCTTTATGACGGCCCTGGGGCTTTCTGCCCGAAACCTCATGACCAAGAAGGGCCGCACGGCCATGACGGCCTTTGCAGGTTCGATTGGCATTATTGGCATCGCGGCGATTCTGGCGCTCTCCAACGGCGTAAACGGCTACATCAAAAAGGTCGAGGAGGACACGCTCTCAAGCTACCCGCTTACGATTTCCAAACAAGATTACGACCTGTCGTCCATGATGGGCGGGCATGGGGCCACGGATGACGATACGTCCAAGAACGAGGGTTCGTCTGACGACGGCACCGACGGCAAGGCTCAGGGGACCGATAAGATCCCTGTGGTCACGGCCGTAAAGGATATGTTCGCAAGCGTTAAGTCCAACGACATGACGAGCTTTAAGGCATGGCTCGATGCCGGTGGCGACGGCATCGATAAAGAGGTCAACGCCATTCAGTACGGCTACGGTGTATCGCCGGTTGTCTATCGTGCCGGCAAGGGCGATGAGAAGCCTGTCCGGCTGGTGCCCAACGCTATGACCGAGGCCATGAGCGGAGGCGCGAGCTCGGCGGCAACGGTGAGCATGGATTCCATGGGGACCTCGGTCTTTAACGAGATGATCAACGACCAGAGTCTGCTCGACAGCCAGTACGATGTCGTTGCCGGCCATTGGCCTACGTCTGCCAACGAGGCCGTGATGGTGCTTTCGAGCCGCGGAACAGTGGGCGACTACACGCTCTACAGTATCGGCGCGCTGGATATCGATGAGCTCAACGACCTGGTTAACAGTGCCATGACGGCCGACGGCAAGGTCAAGACGCCCAAGACCGGCAGCGACTTTACCTACGACGATGCACTGTCCACGACGTTTAAGGTGTTGTCGCCGGCCGATGCCTATCGCAAAAACGAAGAGACCGGCATGTGGACTGACATGTCTGGCGACGCCGACTTTATGAAAGCCAAGGTTGCCGACGGTATTGACGTGCGCATTGTGGGCGTGGTGCGACCCAGCGAGACGGCAAACGCGAGCGCATTGTCCCCGGGCATTGCCTATACGCGTGCGCTGACTCGCCAGCTTATGGAGCGTGCTGCCGATTCGCAGATTGTGCAGGAACAGCTTACCCACCCCGAGACGGATGTCTTTACGGGCAAAACCTTCGACGAGCTGCAGGGCGAAGCCAAGCAGGGCGTGGATTTGAGCAGCATGTTCAGCGTGGACGA
Organism: uncultured Collinsella sp.; assembly: GCA_959601045.1. Lineage (GTDB taxonomy): Bacteria > Actinomycetota > Coriobacteriia > Coriobacteriales > Coriobacteriaceae > Collinsella. The sequence continues at coordinate 71,821 of CAUGNZ010000003.1, read as the reverse complement.
GGCGGCGCTCAAGAGCGCGTTCTCTCTCGATTCGTCTGCGCTCTCGGGTGCGGCCGGCGGTATGGACCTTTCTGGTATCGACTTGTCCGGGCTGAACATTGACCTTTCGGGCGTTGGTAAGGACATCGACTTCAGCGACATCATGGCCAAAGCGCCAACCCCAGATTTCTCGGGCATCTTTGACGGTCTGGAGCTCACGCCCGAGCAAATGCAGCAGGTGGGAACGCTTGCCAACCAGCTGTTTGAGGGCTTTTTGCAGTCTGATCAGTTTAAGGCGCTGTCGCCCGAAGATCTTAAGGACGCATCAAAGCTCGCCGCCGCATTCTCGACGTATCTTGAGAATGATGACGCGGCCCAGCAAATCCTGGCCCAGCTAAAAGCGCTGGGCGGCGATGCCCTGTCCGAGCGCCTGCAGCAGGCGATGACCGACTATGTGCAAAAGCAGCTGGCTCCGTATCTGCAGCAGGCTATGGATCAGGTGATGCAGACAATTAGCGAGCAGATTGCGACAACGGTGTCAGCTCAGCTCAAGGCGGGCGCGGCGGGGCTCATGGGCCAGATGGCGATGCAGATGTCTTCGAGTTTTGCCAACTTGGCAAGGGCGATGCGCGTGGATGCGAGCGCCTTTGCTCGTGCCATCCACTTCAACATGGACGCCGAGGACCTGAGCTCGCTCATGATGAGCTATGCCAAGGCGTCAAAGCTCACCTACGACAACAATCTGACCACGTTGGGCTATGCGGATGAGGCAGACCCTATCTCGGTCAAGATTTTCCCGCGTGACTTTGAGGCCAAGGAGCGCGTACTCGATCACATCGATGCGTACAACAAGCAGGTCAAAGCCGATGGCCATGATGAGCAGGAAATCTCGTACACCGACTACATGGGCATCATCATGGGTTCGGTGACCGACATCGTGAACACCATCAGCTTGGTGCTCATCGCATTCGTGAGTATCAGTTTGGTGGTGAGCTCCATCATGATCGGCATCATCACCTACATCAGCGTGCTGGAGCGCAAAAAGGAGATTGGCATCCTGCGCGCGATCGGCGCGTCAAAGCGCAACGTGGCCAACGTATTTAATGCCGAGACCTTTATCGAAGGCCTCATTGCCGGCGTCTTTGCCATTGTCGTCGTGGTGGCCGTGAGCTTTCCGGTTAATGCCTGGGCGCTTGCGGCCAAGCAGGTGCCCAACCTGATGAGCCTGCCCGTTCAAGACGCGCTGATGCTCATTGTAATTTCGGTGCTGCTGACGGTCGTTGCCGGCCTGCTGCCGGCTCGCAGCGCATCCAAGAAAGACCCTGTGGAAGCCCTACGCTCCGAATAATGTGACAAAGGGACAGTCCCTTTGTCACATTGGGTGGCTAGCTCGTTTTGCCCATCAATGTGATACGGATGCTTGGATGGGTGTACTCGTCAAATTCATCCTCGGGATCCGTATCAAACGAGTAATACGTTTTGATGAGGTCGTCACTCGTCCTGATAGAGATTCTCTCGTAGAGTGAGCCGTTCAAAAATGTCTGCCTAAACTCTTCGGGGAGTTTCTGCGGTGCCAAGAGCTCGGGGCTCACCGTCTTGACGTCAACGGTTTGAACGGCAGAGGAAAGTTCGTCCAAGTCGAGCTCGATGCGGGCGAGGTTGTCCTCAAGGCTCGCGTCGGGGTCGATCTCTGCTATGTAACTCACTTCCTTGAGCGTTCCCTTGTTGTCGAAATCCAGGTACGTATAGGTCTTCTGGGTATCGGAGTCGCCGTCGTGAAGGTAGCCGCGGACGTGATAGCCGTAATCTTGATATCGCTCGTAAGGGTCATCGGCGGACACGTACTCGCATGCGGGTTCTAGCGTCTTGCGGGCGATGGCGATCTGCTCGGCCGCGGCCGCGGCGTTCTGTTGCATCTCGATGTTTCCCTGCGCCAGCTGCGGGATATAGGCACCGCACACGATCGCGAGGGGCAGCGCCACAAGCGCGACGATCCACTTTTTTGCACGGGGGACGGGCACGCCACAGGCCTCTGCCATTGCCTTTGCGTTGGCAAAGCTTTCGGCAAGCACGTCTGCCGCGGTGGCGACGGCGCCTACGGCAGCGGCGACTTCTGCCGCGCCGCCCAGGTTGCGTGCGGTCTCGTTGTCGCTGTTCTTGAGCAGGCGCGCGGCGGCCTGCGTACCGATAACACCTGCGATTTGTGCCGAGCGGTCTTTCTCAGCCTGCTCGACGACGAGTCGGTGCTGCATTTCTTTCCACTGCTTGCCGCGCATGCCAAAGCGCGGCGCGAGCGCGCAGTAGCAGAAGATGGCGAGCTCGACGGCGGTGAGCGCCAAGGCGGTCATCATGCCCGTCTCCTGGAAGCTTTCATGATGGAAGACGATATCGTCAATCATTTCGAAGGGAATAATCAAAAAAGGCAGCACAAACGCCATGGCAAGCGCTGCGCCGGTAATCTTGGGATAGATGCAGTATCGCTGGATACGCTTGCGTTCTTGTTCGGAAAGTGTTGCCATGGCTGATCCTTGGTGTCGTAACGGTCGTTGCGGCGCATGGGGCGCGGGGCGCATCAGTTTGAGCTAGCGCTGGATAAGAACATAGAGCAAGATGCTCATCGCGATGAGCAAGAAGCCTGCGATGTTAAACATCAGTGTGGCAAAGTTGCCCACGATGGGGCGTTCGACATAGCTTTTGTCTGGGTTGCTGGGGTTGTAGTACACGGTCATTTGGCTACCGAGGGGCCAAAGCTGCTCCGCGAGGGTGCCTAGGCGGGCGATGGGGCCTGTCTGCACGTGCAGCCAGCCCTTGGCGTCTTCGTAGGCGGTGGCTTGCGTGCGGATGGGGAGTCCCGACAAGCTTTTGGTCTTTATGCCACGGAATTGTTTTTTCGCGCGGTATTGCGTGCCGTCGACGGCGTATTCCAAAACGGGATACATCCTGCCTTCGCCCATAAAGCGATGGTCGATGACCGTTCCCATGGTCACGGCGGTACAGGCCTTGGCTTTCTTGCGAGCGGCGGCTTTCATGAGCGCACTCACTCCGATAAGCAGGATGCCGATGCCCCCAACCAAGATGAGCGCGAGCAGGGATATCTGCGACGTGGTCACGGCGTTCTCCTTTGGCGCGATACCGTCATATGTGACTCAGTATAGAGAACCCCCGCCCTCGGTGGGCGTATTATGTGACAAAGGGACAGTCCCTTTGTCACATTGATTTGAGAATGGATGTTGATGTATTTATCGCTGGCTCCTATGGAGGGGATTACCGGGCATGTGTTCCGTCGCGTGCATGCGGAGTGCTTCGGCGCGCTCGATTGTTATTACACGCCGTTTTTGCCGCCGCCGCGGGTGGGCAATCGCTTTGGCGGCAAGGCGTTTAAAGAGGTCGATCCTGCCAACAACCAGGGACTTAACGTGGTGCCCCAGCTGATGTCCAAGAATGCGGACGAGTTTGTGTGGGCGGCGCAGATGCTTGCCGATATGGGTTACCGCGAGGTCAACCTCAACCTTGGCTGCCCTTCGGGTACGGTGGTCGCGAAGGGCAAGGGTTCGGGCTTTCTGCGCAATTTGGATGAGCTCGAGGTGTTCTTGAGCGACGTGTGCGAACGCTCGCCCTTGCCGGTGTCGGTCAAGACCAGACTGGGGCTCGAATGCGATGACGAGTACGAGCGCGTGCTCGACCTCTATTGCCGAATGCCGCTGGCGGAGTTGATCGTGCATCCGCGCGTGCAAAAGGACCGTTATACGGGCTCACCGCGCAAAGAGTTTTACGGCGAGACGCTGGAACGGGCGCCGTTCCCCGTGGCCTATAACGGCGACATCTTTGATCTTGAGGACATGGATGCGCTGGTGAAGGCCTATCCCGGAACACGCCACGTAATGTTGGGGCGCGGCTTGCTTGCGAATCCCGCGCTGGCTCGCATGGTTAAGGGCGACCCTGCCGCTACCGCCGCTGAGCTGCAACGCTTCCATGACATGCTGTTTGCGGCCTATGCGGACGAGATTGGGGGCAACGCGGTCTTTCGCATGAAGGAGTGGTGGTTCTACGCCAAATGCGCCTTCGCCGATCCCGCGACCGTTCACAAACTCGTACGCAAGACCAAAAAGGTCGATGAATACCGTGCCGCTGTCGACCGTGTCTTTCGCGAGCAGCAGCTTGCGCCCATCGCCCGCTTTTGTGGCTAAATGATCCCTTGGGGACGGAGAAGAACGGATCGCCTGTGCCGGACCCATGCAAAAAACTGTACGCCAGCATCCAAGGATGTCGAAAAATATCGTTTTTGGATGCTGACGTACATGTTTGGTTCGGCAGGGGACTAGGCAATCATTGCATCGAGTGTAATGAGTTCCCTGAGTCGCTCCGTGCGCGTTTGCCCATGGCGCTTTGCCTTTGCGTCAAATGCTTCAAGAACCGATTCGCCCACACGTGCCGATAAAACAACGCTTGGTTCATCGGAAATCGGCGGCCTTCCCAACTTGACGGTGTGGCCCTTCGGCCACTCATCTTTTTCGTATGCCGCTGCGGCTTTTTCTAGCTCACCGGGAGCAAACCCCATCATCTTTTCGAGCTGTTTAGCGTCCATAGCGCCTCCTATCGATCGATTCCGATTTCCCTGAGCACCTTGCGCGTAGGAGGGACAAGGGCGTGGTAAATGATGTAACCATCCCGATCGGGGCAACATCGAGCGATGAGCTCCATGAGGCGGCTTCTCTTTTTGTATACAATTTTGTAGACAAAAATACAAGTAACTAGTCATTTAAGAACGTCCCCAACGACTGCTCACAAATAGCTGTACGTCAGCATCCAAAGATGTCGAAAAATATCGACTTTGGATGCTGACGTACATGTTTGTGCCGTATGGGTTTGTGCGTTGGGGCCGGCCGACCGCAATAGAACGCTAGAGCAGGTTCTTCTGTATCCACGCGATGATGTCGCCCGACTCGTAGAGTGGCGTGCCGTCAATGAACAGGCAGGGAACTTGGCGCTTTCCGCCGACGGCGATGAGCGTCTGCTCGGCATCGGAATCGGTCGAGATATTACGCTCGGGGATGGTCACGCCGTTATCGGCCAGGAAACGCTTGACCTTTATGCAATACGGGCAGCCGGTCATAACGTAGAGCGCGAGCTCGTGATCAGTAGCCATAGGTCTCCAATCGGTTGAGGTTTCGATTGAAATACCCAAAGCCGCCGCGGTCTATGCACGCGTCAACGACGACTCGATTGCCTGTACCAGAAACGCCGTGGCGCCGGTGCCGCAGGGCTTGTCGTAGTAGTCAACAAAGCGCTGGTCGGCAAGATAGCCGTGGGCGAGGCCCAAGTACGCCTCGTCTTGGGGCTCGCATCCCCAGTTGAGAGCAATCCAGCGACGATGCATCGCGACAAGCTTGCGAGCCTCGCTTCCATCCGGTTCGCCGTCGCTCATGGCAATCGAGAGCTGGACCAGAATAGCGCGTTCAAGTTCCTTCATGTCGTTCCATGTCTGAGGATCCATATCCAGTAACGTTTCGTTTGCTGCATCGATAGCCTCATCGCCATAGCGCGCCCGCGCTTCGGCGCCGTAGCGCTCCTCGTTTTCTTGCACGGCGCGCCAGCGTTCCAGTTGCGGCAGCACGGCGCCCATGAGCGAGACAGCTTCGTCGAGCGACATACCGGTGTTTTGTGCCAGGCGCGGGGCACAATCCTCGATCATTGCCTCCATCGTAGTGTCGTAGGTGTACTTGCCGTGGTCGTAGCACCACTTGCAGTAATGATCGGTCGCGGTGCCCGCAGCATCGGTGCCGCAGTCGTCGGGTGTGAGCACCATGCCGCAGCTCTGGCAATAGTGCTCGGGCATTTCGAGCAGGTGGGACAGCGGTTCTCCGGTTACGGCGGCAATGAGCTTCATCATGTCGATGCCCGGGGTGACTTCGCCGCGCTCCCAGCGGCTGACGGCTTGGCGCGTGACATAGAGCTTGGCGGCAAGCTGCTCTTGGGAAAGGTTGTTGGCGCGACGGACGGCGATGAGTTTTTCTGCAAAGGCCATAACGGCTCCTTTCTGCTGCTTGTTGGCTTAAGCATACGCGGCGGCCGACGTCCTTCCAAGCAACCGTTGGTTGCAAAAGGGGCGGTCGCGGTGAGGGATTACGCGCATCGCGCATGCCCTCATGCCGTACAATGACCGGCATGAAACCTATTGCACACATACATACCGACCTGCCGCAAAAGTTCGGCATCCCGCGCAACAGCTTTTTGGCGCCCCATCTTGAGGGACGCATCGTCTTTGAGCCGGAATTTGCCTCCAGCGCGGCAGTTGAGGGTCTGGACTCCTTCTCTCACCTGTGGCTGCTCTGGCGCTTTGAAAACGGAACACCCGGCGGCGCGGCCGAAGACATCGCCGCCGATGCCAAGACACAGGATAGGTCCGGCACCAACGCCAAGTGGTCGAAGACCGTGCGTCCGCCGCGCTTGGGTGGAGCCGAGCGCGTGGGCGTATTTGCCACGCGCAGCCCGTTTCGACCTAATCCCATTGGGCTTACCTGCGTCAAACTCGATCATGTCGGGCTTACCGACGATGGCCCCATCATCCATGTGCTAGGGGCCGATCTGCGTGACGGCACGCCCATCTACGACATTAAGCCCTACATTCCGTTTGCGGACTGCCACTCGGATGCGACCGGCGGCTGGATTGAGGATGCGCCGTGGCAAGAGCTCGACGTTGACTTCCCGCAAGCGCTGCAGGAGATGGTCCCGCCCACGAAGCTCCCCGGGTTGGTCGAGGTCCTTCGCCAAGATCCGCGCCGCGCGGGTAGCAAGCACGAGCCAAACCGCATTTACCACTTGGCTTACGCTGGGCTCGACATATCCTTTACGGTTGACGGATCCAAGTTGACGGTAACCGCCGTCAACGACGCGCGGGACTAGCCAGCCATTCGATGGCGCTCGCCAAATTCAACGCCAAACCCCGTGCCAAAATCGCCCACGCTGGTGGACAATAACGCCTATCAAAACAATCCGCTTTGCACGGGAGCTCAGCATGAAATACGACTTTACTTCGCTTATCGACCGCCACGGCATGGACGCCATCGCCGTTGACTCCTGGGGCGAGATCCCTGGCATGGCTCCGAACGCGCCCGACGAGGGCTTCGACCGCATCCCCATGTGGGTGGCGGACATGAATTTTGCCACGGTGCCCACGGTCCAGGAGCACATCATTCAGCGCGCCCAGCATCCCATGTTTGGCTATTTCGATCCGCGCGACGAGTACTTCGACCGCATCATCGAATGGCAAAGCCGACGTAATGGCGTCGAGGGTCTGCTCCCGGAGCATATCGGCTACGAAAACGGCGTGCTGGGCGGTGTCGTGTCGACCCTGCGGGCGTATGTCCAGCCGGGCGATGCGGTGCTGGTCCACAGCCCTACCTACATCGGCTTTACCAAGTCCATCGAAGCCGCGGGCTATCGCATTGTCCACAGCCCGCTTAAGCTCGACGACCAGGGCGTGTGGCGCATGGACTTTGAGGACATGGAACGCAAGCTCACCCAAAACCACATCCACGCCGCGGTGTTCTGCTCGCCGCACAATCCTTGTGGCCGCGTATGGGAGCGCGACGAGATCGAGCGCGCCATGGACATCTATCGCCGGCACGATTGCGTGGTGATTTCGGACGAGATTTGGTCCGACATCATCTTGCCCGGTCACAAGCATATCCCGACGCAGTCGGTGAGCGAGGATGCCCGCATGCGCACGGTCGCCCTCTATGCGCCCAGCAAGACGTTTAACCTGGCGGGCCTGGTCGGCAGCTACCACATCATCTATAACGAGACGCTGCGCGACCGCGTGTGCGCCGTGTCCAATAAGACCCACTACAACGAGATGAATGTCCTTTCGATGCATGCGCTTATCGGCGCCTACCAGCCGCAGGGCTACGAGTGGCTCGATGAGCTCAACGAGGTTATCGAGGGCAACATTGACTACTTCTGCGATTACGTGGACGAGCATTTTGAGGGCGTGTCCTATTCGCGCCCGCAGGGCACCTATATGGTGTTCCTGGACTGCACGGAGTGGTGCTGCGTGCATGGGCACGATATTCAGTGGCTGCTCGACGAGGGGGCGCGTGTGGGCGTGGGCTATCAGGACGGCCGTCCATTCCATGGACCTTGCCACATTCGCGTGAATCTGGCGCTGCCGCTTTCGCGTGTAAGGGAGGCGTGCGACCGCTTGGACCGCTACGTTTTTAATGCACGGTAAGTGAGTGCTGCATGCGGGGCTGTCTGCCAGATTGGCTGGAAGGCCCCGTATGGTAAAGCATCTGTAACCATTGAGCGCAAGCGCGGTTTTGTCTGCTAATATCTTTGCTCTTGAGTCTGTAAACAGGATCGTCTGGAGCTCGATGAAAAGACCTCGTCGCTCGGCCGCCATATCGTTGTTTGTTGCGCTTGCAGTGGTGGGCGCCTTTGTCGTGGCGATAGCTGGCTGTTCCGGGTTGAATGATGGGGCCGCGGCGTCTGCATCAGAAGGCGCAGCCGCCTCGCAGGTCAAAGACGACAACCTTAAGACGCTCAACGTTGGCAGCGACCTCTATCCACCGTTTGTGTATAGCAACGAGTACGGCGATATTGTTGGCCTGGATGTCGATATTTTGACCGAGGCTTTGGGCCGCATTGGCTACAAGCCAAAGTACCAGCTGATCGACTGGGAAAAGAAGAAAGAGCTGCTGGCGAGCGGCGAGCTCGATTGCGTCATGGGCAGCTTTAGTATGACGGGCCGCGAAGGCGAGTATCGCTGGGCGGGGCCGTACCTTGCGAGCCGACAGGTGGTTGCTGTCGATCCCGAAAGCGATATCTACACGCTTGCCGATCTTGAGGGTAGGGTCGTGGCGGTCCAGTCCACCACCAAGCCCGAATCGATTCTGCTCAATCACACCAATGAAAACGTTCCGCAGATTAAGGAGCTCTACAGCTTTTCGGACCGCTCGTACCTGAACCCGGCGCTTGTCGAGGGCCTAGTCGACGCCATCGCCGCGCATGAGTCCTCGCTGCTCACCTACGAAAAAGACTATGGCGTGACGTATCGCATTTTGTCTGAGCCGCTGCTAGAGGTTGGTTTGGGCACCGCTTTCGATATCAACGACACACGCGGCATCGACGTTAAGCTCACCCATGCCTACCAAGAAATGCTTGCCGATGGCACCATGGAGCGCCTGGTGTCAAAGTATTTTGATGACCCTTCGCCCTTTTTGAATGTGGAGGGCCTGTCATGATTGATGCGTCCGACCACACCGCTCAGGAGCGGGGCGATCGTTCGGCACGGGAATGGCTCATCGTCGTCCTGTTGGGGATAGCGCTCTCGATTGTTGCCGGCGTGACGAGCTACGCCTACACGACAGCTCAGGCCGAGCAGCGCTTTGCCGACGTTGTCGATTACGTGGCGACACAGAGCCTTTCCTACGATGCGTTCAACAGCGCCTATGCGACCAAAAACCTGATTCGCGTTATGGAGATCGCCGGAGAGGCGGCGCGCGATATGGAGCGCGACGGCTCGGTGGATAACGCTACGTTGGAGCAATATGCTGACCAGTTTAATGTGACAGCGCTGATCGTAACGGATGCATCGGGCAACTTGGTGTCCGAGTCCTCGAAGGATGACGTGGGCTACGAGTCGCTCGCCGCGAATCTCAAAGAGGCGCCTGTGCTGGAGGTGGCAGCCCATCCGCTTAAGTCCTATACCGCTCGCATTACGCTTGCGGACGATTCGGTCGCAGACATTGGCTGCGTGGCCCGGCGGGACGGTGAGGGCATCGTTGTCGCGGTGAGGCACCAGAGCGCCAAGGCGGTCGCGAGCAATACGCTCAAGTTGCAGAGCTTGCTCGATGGTTATGAGACCATCGATAGCGGCAATATCGTGATCGAAAACGACGGTAAGGTCGTTGCGACCAACGCTGTTGAGCCCGCCGTGTCAGGCGTGTTCGATTTGCCTGCGACGGATGCCATCGTTGTCAACGGCATTAAGGAGCGTTGCCTGGCTGGTAAGGTCAGATTGGTTAACGACAGCGGTGAGTGGTATCTGGGCACATTTGGTAAAGCGCGCGATTTTTACGTGTACACCTATGCTCCCGCGCAGCGTTACTTTGAGGTTGTTGCCGCTGTTGTTGCCAGCGTGTTGGCACTCTACGGCGGTGTTATAGCCACTGTTGTGTTGGTGCGCCGCCGCGCCGAGAGCCAACGCTTTGCCGACCTGTTGCTGCAGGAGCGCGACTATGGCGACAAACTGGCAAAAGCGGCGCGCGAAGCTTCGTCTGCCAACTCTGCAAAGACGGAGTTCCTGCGTCGCATGAGTCACGACCTGCGCACGCCCATCAACGGCATTCGCGGTATGGTCGAGGTGGGCAATGCCAACGCGGACGACTTGCAAAAGCAGACTGAGTGCCGCTCAAAGATCTGGACGGCGTCGGGACTGTTGCTCGACCTTGCGAACGAGGCACTCGATATGAGCCGCTTGGAGAGCGGGCAGGTCGACCTGAATCTCGTGCCTACAGATATGGTGGCCCTCAACCGTGAGGTGTGCGATATTCTGGAGCGCCAAGCCGAGGAGCGCCTGGTGACAATTATCTGCGACCAACGGACTCTTGATCATCCCTATGCCCGGGTGAGCGTGACGCACCTCAAGCGTCTGTTGCTCAATATTGCCGGTAATGCCGTCAAGTACAACCGCCAGGGCGGCTATGTTCGCCTGACATGCCGCGAGGTGGAGCCGGTGGACGGTGTCCCCGTCTATGAATACACGATCGCCGATAACGGCATTGGCATGAGCGAGGAGTTTCAACAGCACCTCTACGAGCCGTTCAGCCGCGAGGAACAGCAGGTGGAAGGCGCTTCATCGGGAACTGGCCTGGGCGCGTCTATTGCCAAACAGTTGGTCGAGCTTATGGGCGGAACCATGAGCTTTACGAGCGCCTTGGGGCGGGGGACGACGTTTACCATTTGCCTGCCGTTTGAGAAGTGCAAGAGTTCCGAGATTCCCCAGGCAGTTCGCGTGGATGCAGGCGACAGCGACGTGATCCAGGGCCTGCGTGTTTTGCTCGTAGAGGATAACGACCTGAATGCCGAGATCGCACAGTTTACGCTCGACCGCGCCGGTGCCGTCGTGACACATGTTAAAGATGGCGAGTCTGCCGTCGAGACGTTTGCCGCGAGCGCGCCGCACGAGTACGACGTGGTATTGATGGACATCATGATGCCCGGCATCGATGGCCTTGAGGCCACGCGTCAGATTCGAGCGCTCGATCGCGAGGACGCCGCGACCACGCCGATTATCGCCGTGAGCGCCAATGCCTTTGCCGACGACCGTAGGCTTTCGCGCGAGGCGGGCATGAACGCGCATCTGAGCAAACCCGTGAGTTCTCAGGATCTCGTTGAGGCGCTTGCGCACATAGCCGCCGACGCTTCATAAACAAATGGCTCGGTTCCAATACTGGTTGGAACCGAGCCATTTTGCTATTTGCAGGACCTGTTTTTGGGCTTACTTTTCATGGATCTGCTTGCCGCAAAGATGCTCAATCGAAATCTCGTAGAGTTGGACGCCCTTGATGTCTTTGGCGATTTCTTCCTCGACTTCTTCGGCAGAGGGGTAGTACTTAAGCGCGAGCTGGCGGACTTTGTCCTCGATAAACGCAGGTGTCTCATCTACCAGACGGCAACGACCAAAGACCACGGTGCTCATAACATAGGGAGCCCAGTCATCGTCCTTGTACCACTCGTTGCCGTAAACGGTAAAGCGGACTTTATCATCACGCCTGAGTGAATCGACCTTGTGGCCAGCCTTGGCACCATGGAAATAAATCTTGTCGTGCTCGGCGTCAAAGAAGTAGTTGACGGGAATGGCATAGGGGTAGCCATCATCGCCGTTGACGGCAAAGACGCCGCGCTTACAGGTGGCGAGCAACTCGCGCGCTTCCTCGTCAGTGATGGCGCGTTTCTTTCGACGTAAGGGCCTAAACATCGTTGGCTTCCTTTCTGGCTGTGCATGGCGGTTAAACGCAAACTATAGCGAAACAGTTCCGTTTTTCTTGATGCGGGCGAGTATGATTTTGAGCTTGTTAAAGTCGAGCGGTTTGGGCAGATGGGCGTTCATACCGGCATCGTGTGCCGCCTTGGCGTCCTCGTTGAAGGCGTTGGCAGTGAGCGCGATGATGGGGATGTCGGCTGCATCGGCCTTTTCGCTCAGACGAATCGCGCGGGTTGCCTCGTAGCCATCCATGCCCGGCATCATGATGTCCATCAGGATCGCATCGAAGCTGCCGGCGGGACGACTAACGTATAGGTCGACTGCTTTGTTGCCGTCGGCGGCGCGCGTTACGACGATGCCTTCGCTTTCGAGTAGAGCCTGGGCAATTTCGGCATTGAGCTCGTTGTCTTCTGCCAAAAGGACGTTCATGCCGGCAAGCGAGCAACTGTATGTCTGCTTGGACGCACGTTCTTTTGCCTGAGGGTTCTTGTCGATATCGAGCGGTATCTGGACGTTGAACGTGCTTCCCGCGCCAACCTCACTCGAAATCTCAATCGTGCCGCCCATCATATCGATGAGCGATTTGACGATAGACATGCCAATGCCGGTTCCTTGGAACTTGCTGCGCGCATCGTCGCCTTCCTGGGCAAACGGCTCGTAAATGTGCGTCAAAAACTCGGGCGTCATACCAATGCCGGTATCCGAGACGCTAAAGCAAAACACGGCGTGCTCGTCGTCGACCGGTTTGATGGTCGATGAGAACGTGACGGTGCCTCCGTGCTTGTTGTACTTGATGCTGTTGTCGAGCAGGTTGACAAGGATCTGCCGAATATGGGTGGGGCTGCCGATCATATATTGGTCGACAGCGTAGGGCTCGCTGGTGTCGAGCATGGTTATGCCGCGGTCCGATGCGCGGAGCTTGCACAGTACGAGCGCATTGTCGCACAGCTCTTTAAGGTTGAATGATTCGTGCTCGAGCGTCACTTTGCACTCCTCGATCCTGCCCATCTCGAGGATATCGTTGATTAGCGAGAGCAGGTGATTGGCGGCAACGCGCGCCTTGGCGCGGCTTTCGCGGGCGACCTGCATGTCGCCTTCTCTCAATTCCTCAATTTCGATAAGGCCCAGGATGCCGTTGAGCGGCGTGCGGATGTCGTGGCTCATGCGCGTGAGGAAAGCGGTTTTGGCGGTGTTGGCGGCATCGGCTTTCTGCCGTTCCTCCTGTGCGCGGTAAAGCGACCAGACAAGGATGACGATGCCGGTGAGCAAAATGCAGATGACGACTGCCGCAATGACGATGCGGTTGCGGTAGAGAAGTCGGAACGCATCCGATTCTTGCGCCGAGTACGATGTGGGGAAATAGCTGTTTGCAGAGAGCGATTCACCTGCATTGACGATGCCCTTATTGATGATTCCCAGCAGCTCGGGCTTGCCGCGCGAAATTAAACACGATAGTTGCGCCGTGTTGGTGAGTTCCTGTGTTTCGAAATCCTCGATGTCGTAGATGTCGCGGAGAGTTTCCAGGCGCGTGCTGGGGACAATGATGCAACGTGCCTTCCCCTCATTGAGGGCTTTGAGCACCTCGCCGTCATTCGAATACTCGGTTACCGTTGCGTTCGGAAAGAGACTTTCGAGCTCAAAACGGTTAACGATTGTGCTCTTTGTACAAGCGATGTTCTTAAGGTCTCTGTTCAGGTTTTTGCCACTGTGAATGGCGGTCAGCGAAACCGTTCCCATCGAGTTTGACTGGATGACCCCTGTCTGCTCGGCGAGCCAGTAGTCGCGAAACAACGGCAGGGCGACATCGATGGTTCCGTTGGAAAGGGCTTTGATCATTTGCTTGTTGTTCGAGAGTGCGATTGTTTTGACCGTAATGCCAAACTTGTCGTGCAACGTCGTTGCAAGCGAGGCGAGCGACCCTTCCATCTCGCCGTCGTCATTTTGCGTACAGTAGGGAAGTTGGTTTTTAAGATAGCCGAGCGTGATGGTATTGCCGTTTTCTTTGAGCCAGGTGGTCTCGGTACCGGTGAGCGATGACGAGCCACTGTTTTGGGTCGAGTAACTCGATTTGACTTCCTCGTTATAGCGCGGGTTATCGCGGGCGATGGTCGTCATGGCGGCGTTGATGTCGTTCATCAGATCGGGGCGGCTTTTGGGAACGGCAAAATAGTAGTCGCTCGAGCCTACGTAGAACATGGGTGACGCATCGGGCGACGAAATGGTATCGTTCATGATGACGGCGTCGACCTCGCCGTCTGCAAGCGCCTCAAAGAGGGCACTGCCGGTGTCGATTTCTTTATAGGTGCAGGTGACGCCTTCGTCGGCGAGCCACTGCTGGCCGACGATAGTTTGCATAACGCCAGAGTTGCAGCCGATGGTGAGGCCTTGGAGCGCCTGGGGGTCGCCCTTGGCCAGATCGTCGCGGTCGGGCCTGGCGTAGATGTAGTAGCGCTCGGTGCCCTCGGGGTTCGAGGAAAAGAGCAGCTTCTGCTCGCGCTCTGCTGAATACGAGATGTTGGGCATGAGGTCGATTTCGCCTGCTTCGAGCATGTCCATAAGCTCGGAGAAGGTGCCGCTAACGTATTCGTATTGCCAGCCCTTTGTGTAATACGAGAGGGTCTGGAGGTACTCGTAGCCCCACCCCGAGAGTCGCTCGCCCGGCATGCCTTCCTGGAAGCCTTTGTTGTTGACGAGCCAGCCAACGCGGACCGTCTTGACCTGCTGGTCGGAGTCGGCGGCAAAGGCGGGGGCGGGCATGACGGCGCTCAGTATGGCGAGCGCGGCAAGCGCGACGGCCAGGGTGCGATATAGAGCCAAGCGAAGGACGGCGGAAGGTTTCACATGAAATCCTATCGAGTTGAGACAGTTTCGCATAAGGATACCAGCTCAGCCTGCCCATTCAGCCGCCGCACCGCTAAACGGTCACTCCCGGCAGTTGGGGACAGTCCCTTTCTGCCGGCAGAAAGGGAACGTCCCCAACTGCCGGGTGTGGGACAATAACGAGCGAATGTGATTGGGCGTCTGGAAAAGGGGTCGCGATGAACAAGTTGAGGACGCTTGCCGACGTGTTGCGCCAGGCTGGCTTTGCACGCATCACGGGCCTGTTTCTCGTCTTCTATCTGCTGTGCTCAACGGCCGTCTGGCTGTCCGAGCCCACGACCCTTACGTTTGGCGACGGCCTCTGGTTTAGCTTTGAGACCGTATCGACGATCGGCTTCGGTGATATCCCGGCCGAGAAGCCGGTTGCCCGCGCTATCACCGTCGTTTTGAGCGTCATCAGCATCTTCTACATCGCCATGCTCACGGGCGTGGCGGTGAACTACTGCAACACGCTCATCAAGATGCGCCAAAAGGACACCATGGCGCGCTTTATGGATGATCTGGAGCATTTGGAAGAGCTCGATCGTGACGAGCTTGCCGACCTATCGCGCCGTGTGCGCGAATATCGCCGACGCCAACGCTAGAACGGGCGCCGCGCGTCACGACGAGGGGGACTGAATATGAATATCACGGTATACCTGGGTGCCAGCGTCGGCAATGACCCGGCGTTTCTGCCCGCGGTGCAGGAGCTGGGCGACTGGATCGGCGCTAACGGACACGCGTTGGTATACGGCGGGTCCAAGTCGGGTCTGATGGGTGCGCTCGCCGATAGCGTACTCGAGGCAGGTGGACACGTGACGGGTGTTGAACCGAGCTTTTTTATCGAGGCCGAGTTTCAACATGACGGTATCGACGACCTCATCGTGACGAGTGACATGGCCGAACGCAAGGCCAAGATGATTGAGCTCGGTGACGCGTTCATCGCCTTTCCCGGTGGGACGGGTACGCTCGAGGAGATTGCCGAGGTCATGTCCGCCGTGTCGTTGGGGCATCTCGATGCGCCGTGCATTCTGTACAACCTTGGGGGCTACTACAACGATCTTAAGGCGTTGCTCGAGCACATGATTGATAAAGGGCTTTCGAGCCCGAGGCGCCAGCACGGCATCTACTTTGCCGACGATTTGCGCGAGATTGCCTCGATTATCAACGGATAAGTCTTGAGCCTGCCCCACTATGACTCCCAATGGTGCCGTTTGCGGCGCAGACGGTTGGCTCGTTCGGGTAACGCTCGCTCTACAATAAAACGTATCTTTGCCGAATTTGACCACGGGAGGTCCCGATGGATAGTCTTGCAAAACCCAAAAACCGTGCGCTGTTTTTAGTTAGCGTTGCCGTGACCGGTGCGTTCGCAGGCGCCGCGGTCTGGCTGTTCTTTTTTGCGATGGAGCACGGTGTCGACTATCTATGGACCGAGATTCCGCACGTGCTGGGCGTCGCTTCGCCTGAGCTCGCGAGCGGCCCGTTCGGTTTTCTGCCGTACCCGTTTTTTGTCTGCTTGCTGGGCGGCCTGCTGATCGGTCTGTACGAAAAGATTACGGGCACCAAGACCGATGACCTCAACCAGGTGATGGCCAAGGTTAAACAAGACGGTCGCTACCCGTACGACAACCTCGGCAAGCTTTCGCTTGCGGCATTGCTGCCGCTGCTGTTTGGCGGAAGTATTGGACCGGAGGCCGGCCTGACCGGAGTTATCGCGGGTCTGTGCAGCTGGGTCGGCGACCGCATGCGTCGCTTTGGCGCCGAGTTTAGGGAGCTCACGCTGCTGGGCACCCAGGCTGCCCTGACGGCGCTCTTTACCGCGCCCGTGTTTGGCTTTGTGGCGCCGCTCGCCGGTAGCGCCGACGGCCAGGGAGCCGACGACGATCAGGGCTCCGAATCCGATGAAATCACCATCAAGCTGCCCAAGGCGCAAAAGACCGTGGTCTACGGCATCGCGATTGCCGGCGGCCTGGGCACCTATCTGTTGCTCGGCCAGCTTATGGGCGGCGGTATGGGCATGCCGAGGTTCGAGGCCGCCCAGGTGGGCAACCTCGAGCTCGCCTGGCTTATTCCCCTGGCGCTCATCGGTACGGTCTGTGGCTGGCTGTACTTTGTCTCGGAGCACGCAAGCGAGGCGTTGGCCCACGCCATAGGGGAGCGCCCTGTTGCCAAGGCCATGCTGGCCGGTTTGGCGCTCGCTATCTGCGGCACGGTCCTGCCCTACACCATGTTTGCTGGCGAGACGCAGGCCGACGTGCTCATGGAGACCTATATGACCATTCCCGCCGGTGTGCTCATTGCAACTGGTCTTATCAAGGCCATGCTGACGCCCGCCCTCATCAACCTGGGCTGGCGCGGCGGTCACTTCTTCCCCGTTATCTTCTCGGGCGTGAGCCTGGGCTACGGCTTCGCTATCCTTACCGGGGCCGATCCGGTCTTTTGCGTCGCCGTCTGCACGGCATCGACGATGGGTGCGGTCATGCGTCAGCCGGTCATGGTCGTGGGCCTGCTGCTCATGTGTTTCCCGCTCAAGGGTATCGTCTGCATGATCATCGCCGCAGTCATCGCAGCGGGCATTCCGCTGCCCAAGCCGCTGCGCAAGTAGTACGGTGGCGCACGCCGGGGACATGCCGTTTGCCATGGATTTGCGGATGGGCGATTGCGACCGATTGTGGCCTACGTGGGTCAAGTTTCGTGTGGCTACAAATCGCGTACTCGATAGACCTTGGTGCTGACGGTGCAGCTGATTGCACATAGCGCGAGGGCCAGTACGGCAATTCCTGCGCACAGGCAGCCGAGGACGGCAGGATCGGGATTCGCCCCAGCAATCGACATGAGCCAGTTGCTGATGGGGTTGGAGGAGCTCAGCGTGGCCATGGCAAGGCATCCGAGCAGGGCAAACAGGCCGACGGAAAGGCGCAGCGCCTCCATGTGTCCAAATCGAAAGAACAGCGGCTGTGCCAGAAACACCATCATGAGGGAGATGAGCATCGATGCGGCGGAGGCTATTGTGGTCTCAAAGACGATCTGTCCCGTCGAGGGCATGCCCGTGTGATCGAAGAACGGAAGAGTGATGGTGCTCAAAAGCACGGTCGCGCACGCCATGATGGCCGAGAAGGCAACAATGCAGAGGTAACGTGCGCAGATGATGTCTTTGCGCGAGAGGGGCAGCGTTGCCCGATAGCGCTCCCATCCGTTTTGATTGTCGTAGCCGGCCAGCGAGTTCATGACCACGATGGGCGACATGGCACTGACCGCGCAGGCGCCGGCGCTCATACTGGCATCGCCATCCGATGCGTTGGCGAGGGTCAGTACGACGAAGATGAACAGGCCGACGCCCGCGATGCTCGGGACAAGCGTGCGGACGATGGCGAGCTCAGACATAAAGGCGCGTTTCATTTCGAAGCCCCTTTCAGTATGAGGCGAAGATAGTCATCAATGGTTGCCCGATCGCAGGGAATCTCGGGAAAGGCCTCGAGCGTATCGCGACGGTTGGGCACGAGCACGTCCACGCTATAGGCGTGGTGGGCGGCACGGGCGCCTTCGACGCAAGCCATGAGCTCGGACGCCTGTGCTTGGGTGCAGTGGGCGATGCCGGCTCGGTCGGTAATGTCCTCGCGCGGCAGGTCAAACACAATCGAGCCGTTATCGATGCAGATGACGCGGTCGGCAGTGCGATCGAGGTCGGATGTAATGTGGCTCGAGAGCAGCACGCTGTGCTGGCCGTCGGCGACAAAGGCAAGCAACTCGTCGAGCAGTTCCTCGCGCGCCATGGGATCGAGGCCCGCGGTGGCTTCGTCCAAAACGAGCAGCTTGGCATTGTGGCTGAGCGCACAGGCGAGCTGCAGCTTCATGCCCATGCCGCGGGAGAGGTCCTTGACCTTCGTCTTGGGATCGAGGCCAAATCGGTCGATGAATCCGGCGAACGTTTCGCAGCTCCACGTGGGGTATGCCGGGCCTACGAGCTTCTCGACCTGGCCCACCTTGAGCGTGGAGGGGAAGGGACACGTGTCCAGGACAAGCCCGATGCGGGAGCGCAGGTGGCGCTGCGTCTCGTCGGGCGCGTTGGCGTCGCAGCGCTGTCCAAGCAGATGCACCTCGCCGGCATCGGGCTTTATAAGCCCAAGCGCGGCGCGAATGGTCGTCGTCTTGCCGGCGCCATTTGCGCCCACAAAGCCAACGATCTGGCCGGGCTCCACGGCAAGCGTGACGTCGCGCAGTGAAAAGCGGTCGCTCACGCGGCGCGATACACCTTTAAGTTCTAGCAACTTTTGCATGGTATAGCCTTTCTTGCAGATGGCTACTGCATGGTTTCGGGGGCTACGAGGTCGAGCATCTCGTGCAGCTTGTCGCGCGTGACGCCCAAGGCTTCGGCTTGGCTCGCCGCTTTCGCAAGCAGCTCTTCGATATGGCAGAGCTGGTTTTCGCGCAAGAGTTCTTGGTTGCCCTCGGCGACAAAACAGCCCTTGCCCTGCACGGTGCAGATAAAGCCGAGTTGCTCCAGGTCGGCGTAGGCGCGCTTGGTGGTGATGACACTCACGCCAAGATCGCTCGCGAGTGCACGGATGCTGGGGAGTTTGGCTCCCGCAGCGAGCGCGCCCGAAAGGATCTGAGCTTTGACTTGCGAGGCTATTTGCTCGTAGATGGGCTTGTCGCTCGAATTGGATAGGATGATGTCCACAGCGGCTCCTTAGCTGTTGGGCTACACGTGTATATAACCGGTAAGCACAGTATATATACACTATGTACAGTTACGCAAGAGACAAATTCGGATTGGGCCGGCTACCCAGGCCCCAACTGATGAATTTGTCCTGATAGGCGCCCTAGAGCGGGATTTCGCGGCTACAATGGTGCGGTTACAACGACGTAATGCACTCAATGCAAGAAAGGATCCGCATGGCAAGCCTGTCGGATGAAATCTCGTCGCGCCGCACATTCGCGATCATCAGCCACCCGGACGCCGGTAAGACCACGCTTACCGAGAAGCTGCTGCTCTATACCGGCAGCATCCAGACCGCCGGCTCGGTCAAGGGCAAGAGCTCGGCTAAGCATGCCGTCTCGGACTGGATGGACATCGAGAAGGAGCGCGGCATTTCCGTTACCTCCTCGGTGCTGCAGTTCACCTATAATGGCGCCTGCGTCAACATCCTCGATACCCCCGGCCACCAGGACTTCTCGGAGGATACCTACCGTACGCTTATGGCCGCCGACGCCGCGGTCATGGTCATCGACGGCGCTAAGGGCGTCGAGGCCCAGACCAAAAAGCTCTTTAAGGTCTGTACGCTGCGTCACATTCCCATCTTCACCTTTGTGAACAAGCTCGACCACGAGGCTCGCGATCCCTTTGAGCTCATGGAAGAGATCGAGAACGTCCTGGGCATCAATACGTATCCCATGAACTGGCCGATCGGCAGCGGACGCAACTTCCGCGGCGTGTTCGACCGTCAGACCCGTCGCGTCATCGCCTTTGAGGGCGACGGTCACGCCAACGCCACCAAGAAGGTCGCCGAGGTCGAGGCCGAGCTGGGCGATCCTTCCATGGATGAGCTTATTGGCGAGGAGAACCATAAGAACCTGATGGACGACATCGAGCTGCTCGATGGCGCCGGCGACGAGCTCGACTTGGATGCCGTGGCCTGCGGCAAGCTGAGCCCGGCGTTCTTTGGCTCGGCACTTACCAACTTTGGCGTGGAGCCCTTCCTCAAGGAGTTCCTGCGTCTGGCCCCAACGCCGCGCGCCTATACTGATACGCTCACCAGCGAACCGGTCGATCCCTGCCGCGACGACTTTAGCGGCTTTGTGTTTAAGATCCAGGCCAACATGGATAAGAACCATCGTGACCGCATCGCCTTTGTGCGCATTTGCTCGGGCAAATTCGAGCGCGGCATGGATGCCTTCCACATGCAGGGCAACCGCAAGCTTAAGCTTGCTACGGGCACGTCGATGATGGCCGATGACCGCGCCATCGTGGACGAGGCGTACGCGGGCGATATCGTGGGTCTGTTCGATCCGGGTATCTTTAGCATCGGCGACACCGTGTGCTCCGGCAAGCGCCACGTGCAGTATCCGCAGATCCCGACGTTTGCCCCCGAGATGTTTGCTCGCATTACGCAGGTCGACACGCTCAAGCGCAAGCAGTTTGTGAAGGGCATGGAGGAGCTTGCCCAGGAGGGTGCCATCCAGATCTTCCGCGAGCTTGGTGCCGGCATGGAGAGCGTCATCGTGGGCGTGGTCGGCGTACTGCAGTTTGAGGTGCTCGAGCGCCGCCTCAAGGCCGAATATCGTGTTGAGGTTCGCCGCCAGCCGCTGCCCTATACGGACATCCGCTGGATTCAGAACGACCCCGATACCATCGATATCCCGGGCCTTTCGCTCACGCGCGACACCCTGCGCGTCGAGGACATGCGCGGCGGTAAGCTGCTGCTGTTCACGAGCCCGTGGAACGTGGATTGGGCAACTGACCACAACCCCGACCTTATCCTGTCGGAGTTTGGCAACGTGGCCTTTTAGCGCATCGGCGCGGTGGCCCTGCGGGGCTGCCGCGCCGTTTACTTGCCTGATGCCGTATGAGCGGCTATCATACCCACCGTCGTCTCAAGACCGGGGCGTCCGAGCAGTTCGGGTCCGATATCCTGCTCGTTAAACCTAAAACCAAAGGAGTACATAATGATCAAGAAGGTCATGGAGGACTACAAGGTCCTGTTGCGGAGCATTCCCGCGGCAACGGTTTCGCTGTTTTTCGTGAGCGTCATCATGATGAACCTGCTGGCCAACAAAGAGCTTATCAGCCTGCCGTATCTGGCGCTCGACTGCGGCTTTGTGGTGAGCTGGGTTTCGTTTTTGTGCCAGGACATGATCTGCAAGCGCTTTGGCGCCAAGGCATCCATCAAAATCTCTATCCTCGCGCTGCTGGTCAACCTGGCCGTGAGCCTGTGCTTTTGGGCATGCTCGCTCACGCCCGGCATGTGGGGTGCCTACTACGACACGGGTATGATCGAGGTCAACGCCGCCCTTAACGCCACCATCGGCGGCACCTGGTACGTGGTGCTGGGCTCTTCGCTGGCAATGCTCGTTTCTGCCGTGGTTAACTCCACGCTCAACCAGTCGCTCGGCCGCATGCTCAAAAAGAATAACTTTGCGAGCTTTGCCTTCCGCTCCTATGTGTCTACGGGCATCGGTCAGTTTGTCGACAACCTGGTCTTTGCCATTGTGGTGAGCCACACGTTCTTTGGTTGGACTTGGGTGCAGGTCATTATGTGCTCGCTGACGGGCGCCGTCGCCGAGCTGCTGTGCGAGGTCTTCCTGAGCCCCGTGGGCTACAAGGTTGTGCGTGGCTGGGAGCGCGAGAACGTGGGCGCCGAGTACCTCGAGCGCCACGCAACCGCCTAAGGAGCAAGTATGCGGGTTTTGATCACGGGCGCTTCGGGCGGTATCGGAGCCGCGTGCGTGCAGCGCTTTTTGGACGAGGGTCACGAGGTCGTGGGCTTTGATCTGCTGCCGGCGGCGATCGAACACGAGCGCTACCGCCATCTGATCGTTGATGTCCGCGAGCCGGACTCGTTTCCGGGCAACCTTGAGCCTCAGGTAATCGTGAACGTTGCCGGTACGCAGGATTCGGCCGATGACATCGCCGTCAACCTGCGTGGCACCATCAACGTGACCGAGCGCTATGCCTTTGTGGGGGAGGGGCTTGCCGCCAAGCCGGCGCCGGCCATTACATCCGTGGTCAATGTGGGGTCGGCGAGCGGGCATACGGGATCGGAGTTTCCCGCCTATGCCGCCAGCAAGGGCGGCGTTATCGCCTACACCAAGAACCTTGCAAACCGCCTGGCGCCGCAGGCCATCGCCAACAGTGTGGACCCGGGTGGCGTTATAACGCCGCTCAACCGTTGCGTGATGGAAGACGAGCGCCTGTGGAACCAGATTATGGAGCTCACGCCGCTTAAGCGCTGGGCCACTGCCCAAGAGATCGCCGAGTGGATCTACTTCGTGGGCGTGACCAACCGGTTTATGACCGGGCAGAGCCTGCTGATCGATGGCGGCGAGGCCGGCCGCACACAATTTATTTGGCCCGAATAGGAAACGCGCCCGATGGAAATCCGTCGGGCGCGTTTTTGATGTATTGATTTTTAGCCGAGGCAAGTCCAGTTGACGGGGGTCGAGCCGTGCTGTTCGAGTAGCCGATTGGCTGCCGAGAAGGGGCGCGACCCTATAAAGGCGGGGAGTTCTGCCGTGGCGCGGTTGGCCGAAAGCGGCGAGGGGTGCGTAGAAGCTAGGCAGAACTTGCCGGTTGCCTTGCCCGCGCCGATCGCGTCGAGCTTGCCCTCAACCATTTGCTGGGCAAAGCGGCCCCATGCCAAAAAGACGACCGGCTGGGGCAGCTGACAGCAGCGTTCGATAACGTAGTCGGTGAGCGTGCTCCAGCCCAGCTTGGCGTGCGAATTGGCGGCATGCTCGCGCACGGTGAGCGTAGTGTTGAGGAGCAGGACGCCCTGTTGTGCCCATGGGGTTAGGTCTCCCGTGGCAGGAAAGGGGCAGTCCAGATCGGCATTGAGCTCCTTATAGATGTTGCGCAGGCTCGGTGGCAACTTGGTTTGCGTCGCGGGGACCGAGAACGATAACCCCATGGCCTGGTTGGGTCCGTGATAGGGATCTTGACCCAAGATGACAACCTTGACCTGGTCGGCCGGCGTGTAGACGAGGGCATTGAGGATGTCGTCTTGTGCCGGGTAGATGGTCTGCTCGGCACGCAAAAGGGCGATGCGCTCGAGCAGCTGGTTCGTAGTGTCACGTACCGGCTGCGGCGCATCGCCCAACCAGGTTGCTATGTTGCGGTCGCGAGTTGCGGTGTCCATGGGGCTCCTTTATGGCAGATACTCTGTTGGTATCTATTGTAAAGGCGCACCGGTTGCCTTTATGCCGCGGCTGTATGAAGAGTGGGGTCTACGAGACGCGCTCGGGCGTTCCTGCCATACGAGCCTGTTCATGCGCGCGTAGGCGCGGAAGCTCGACGGTTGCCACCATGACGCCGGTGAGGATGAGGGCGGCGCCAAAGAAGGCGATGGGGCTCAGGACCTCGCCGACCAGGAAGAACGAGAAGACGGCGGAGCAGACCGGCTCGAGCGAGAAGGCAAAGCCGGTGGTCTCGGCGGGCACGTGGGGCTGCACGAGCGTCTGGGTGATAAAGCCGTAGGCAGAGCAGATGAGTGCGAGCGCGACGACGACCGCGACCTCGCTCGGCGTGCTGGGAAGCGTAAAGCCGCCAAAGGCAAATGCGGCGATGCCCGAGAACAGGCCGCCAAAGCCCAGCTGCCAAACACCCAAGGCCAGTGGGTCGACTTCTTCGACAAAGCGCTTGGCTACGATAATGTGGCTGGCATAGATAAAGGCTGAGAGCAACATGATGATCGCGCCGGGATTCAGGCTGGTAAAGTCGGCGCCCGAGAGCAGCAGCATACCGCAGGTGACGATGGCGGTGCCGACGAGCACCTTGCGCTCGGGGGCGCGACGCAGCAGGGCGGCGTTGGCAAACGGCACGATCACGACCGTCAGGCTCTGCAAAAAGCCGGCGGTGGAGGCGGAAGTAAGGCTGGAGCCCAAGCACATGCAGGTGAGCTCGGTTGCCATGATGGCGCCGATGATGGCGGCGCGAACCATAAGGTCGCGATTGATGCGGAAAGCGCGCTTATGGAAGAGCAGCAGGCAGGCCACAAAGGCGATGATGCAGCGCAGCGCAACGATGCTCGTGGCGTTCATGCTGTCCATGCCGATCTTCATGAGGGGGTACGAAAAGCCCCATGCGACGGGAACGGAAAATGAGAGCGCGATTGCTTTTTTGCGATCCATGGGACTCCTTTTGTTACAGAACGGTTTCGCAAAAAGGATTCTGCTCCCAGATGTGGATGTAGTAAAGCGAATGTATCTTCAGTATGATTAAGAAATACTAATGTTGCTAGAAAAAGCGCTGGCAAAACGTTTTACGGCTACATCGATGTGGAGGCACGATGGCATCGCGATATCAGATTGTATGTATGGTGGTCGATTGCGGCAGTCTGAAGGGCGCGGCCGACGAGCTGGGCTATACGCAAAGCGCGGTGAGCCAGGCCGTCAAGGCGCTCGAGCGCGAGCTGGGCACCACGATTATCGAGCGCGGTAAGCAGGGCGTATCGCTTACGCGCGACGGCAAACAGTATCTGCCGTATCTGCGCCAGATTGTAACTGCCGAGGCCGAGCTTGAGGGCAAGCGTCAGGAGTTGCTGGGGCTTTCGTCGACTGACATTCGCATTGCGACGTTTACCAACGTGAGTCGTACCGTGCTGCCGCGCGTGATCCGCGACTTTGGGGCCCTGCACCCGGGCGTTCACTTTACGCTCAAGCAGGGCGATTACACGCGCAACGCCCAGTGGGTGCACGATGGCGTGGTTGACTTTTGCTTTACGGCACGCGGATTTACCGCGGGGCTCGAGAAGCGCGTGGTCTATCATGACGAGTTGGTAGCATTGTTGCCGGCCGCGCATCCGCTGGCGGCAAAGGAAAAGGTGACACTCGCCGACCTAGCGTCCGAGCCGTTTGTGCTGCTGGATGAGGGCGAACAGAGCCTGGTGCTCGATGCATTTGCGGCGCATGGGCTGTCACCGCACGTGACGAGCGAGGTGACCGACGACTACACCATCATGGCGATGGTGGAGGAGGGCCTAGGCGTGAGTATGCTGTATCGCCGTACCGTCGAGGGCATGCGGGCCGATATTCGCGTACGACCCATCGTGCATGCTCCTTCGCGTGACGTGGTTGCAGCCTGGCGCAGCTGGGACACCATGCCTGTCGCCACGAGGCACTTTATCGACTATATGAGCTCGCATATTGTCAATTAATGATTGGCGTGGCGTTGAGAGTGGTGATTAGCGGGCTGTCGCTTTGGCTTGTGCTAGACGGTAGGTGCGTGCCGGGTGGCAGAGCAATACCGCCACGACCATAAAGAACGCCGTGGTGCCCAGGCTGATGGGGTAGACCATCATGATGTTCGCAAAGGTGCGGAAGTGTGGGAACACGCAGAATACCCAATAGAAGCGGATGCCGCAGACGCAGATCATGGTGATGAGGGCGGGCATGAGCGAGATGCCAAAGCCGCGCAGGTAGCCGGACATGTTTTCGTAGAACATGCTAAAAGCGTACGCCGGGAAGATCGAACACACGCGGATATAGCCGATCGAGACGATGTTGGGGTCGCTGTTAAAGAGCGACAGAATCTCGCGCCCCAGACCGACGATGATGACGATGGTGGTGAGCGCGACGATACCGCCTTCGACCAGGCAGACCTTGAGCGTTTTGGTGCAGCGGTCGATTTGGCGAGCGCCGTGGTTTTGCCCCACAAAGGTGGTGCAGGCCTGGCTAAAGCTGTTGAGCAGGTTGTAGCACACGTACTCCAGGCTCATGGCAGCGCTCGATGCCGCCATGACCTCGGTGCCCAAGCTGTTGATGGCGGACTGGATGATGATGTTGGCGACGGCAAAGACAGCGCTTTGGATGCCGGCGGGCAGGCCGATCTTGACGATGCGCTTGAGGGCGACGGGGTCTAAGCCTAAGTCGCGTGGGGTGACGCGGACGACGGAGTCGGTCTTGAGCAGGCGGATAAAGAGCGTAGCGGCGCTGACGGTGTAGGCGATGGCGGTGGCGATGGCGACGCCCGCGACGCCCCAGTGGAGCACGGGGACAAAGATGAGGTCCAGGCCAATGTTGAGGACGGTGGACACGGCGAGCGCCTGCAGCGGCATGCGGGTGATGCCGACGGAGCGGAAGATCGCGGCCTCAAAGTTGTAGAGCAAGATCGAGGGCATGCTGAGCAAAAAGACGCGCAGGTAGAGCGAAGCGAGCGGCATGGTCTCGGCAGGCACGTTGAGCGCAGCGAGCATGGGCTCGGCAAAGATCTCGCCCAGTGCGATGACGACAAAGCCCACGAGCGCCATTAAAATCGAGGTATGGACGGCGCGTTTGACCATGTTCTGATCGTTGCGACCGATAGCGTTGGCGATGACCACGTTGGAGCCAAGCGACATGCCAATAAAAAGGTTGAGCATAAGACTGGTAAGCGGAACATTTGAGCCGACCGCCGCCATGGCGAGGGTTCCCTGGTCGCCCGAGAAGTTACCGATGATGACCGTGGCGATGAGGTTCGACAGCTGCTCCAAGATGCTCGTGGCGGCCACGGGGAAGGCGAACAGGGGAATATTGCGCCATAGCGAGCCGGTGGTCATGTCAATGTGCTTAGATGCGGTGTCTGTCATACGCTCTCAATCTCTAATATGCTCTTTCGTGCTTATTTGCGCAGACGATGATACTCCTAATGCAGCCAGCCGGCACTTAGGGACGTTCCTTTTCTGTCGGCAGCTGGGGACACTCCTTGTCTCTTCTATGACTAGGTGGGGAAGGCGTGCGACAATGGTGGGCGTTGTGTTGTTCGCGCTAAGGAGTTGCCATGTTGTTGTGTCCCGTTTGCCATGAACCGTTGGTGGACGACGAGCGCGGTGCTGCATGCGCGGGCGGACACCGGTTTGACCGTGCGCGCGAGGGCTATCTATATCTGCTGCGCTCGTCCAAGAGCGGCGACTCCATGGGCGATCCCAAGTCGCAAGCGCGCAGCCGTCGTGACTTTCTGAACCGTGGATACTACGCGCCGTTGCGCGACGCAATGGTCGAGCTGGTGCGCGAGCGGGCGACTGGGCGTGCTGCGTCTGCGAACGGTCCTATGACCTTGCTCGACATTTGCTGTGGCGAGGGCTACTACACCAGCGCCATGGGCGCGGTATCGGGCGTAGATGCTTACGGGTTCGACTTGGGCAAGGAGATGGTGCGCCTGGCTGCCAAGCGCGGCGATGCGACCTACTTCGTGGCCAACATGAAGGACATCCCCGTGGCGGACGGCGCCTTCGATATGGTGACCGAGCTCTTCGCTCCCTTTAACGAGCGTGAGTTTGCCCGCGTGCTGGCGCCCGAGGGCTCGCTCTACACCGTGGTGCCGGGTGCTCGGCATCTGTTTGGCCTCAAGGAGGTGCTCTACGACACGCCATATCTCAACGACGAAAAGCTGCCACAGACCACCGAGCTTAAACTGGTCGGAACGCAGCGGGTGACAGCTTCCATCACCCTCCAGACCCAGGCTGACATCGAGGCGGTGTTCCAGATGACGCCCTACTACTACCGCACGCGCCCCGCCGACAAAGAGCGCCTGGCAAACCTCGATACCCTTCAGACCGATATCGACTTTATCATCGCCGAGTACCGCCACTAACCTACCAAAAAGGGACAGGTTTATTTTGGCAGGTTTTATCTGGGCAAACGTAAAGGGCCGACCGCGGAGATGCGCGATCGGCCCTTTTTAGTTGCTTGGCTGCAGGGAGCTGTGGGGGCAGGTGCCTACAGACGATCCTTGTTCTCGGCCTTAACGTCGTGTGCCTGCTGAACAAAGAACAGGTCGTAGACCACGATGACAAAGGCTCCAATATTGACGGCGCTGCCGCCGAGCGCGGGAAGGGTGAGTACAGCCTGCGCAATCGTGGCGATTGCGGCAACGATGCCGAGCTTAAACGCGCCATCCACCTGCGAAGGCTTGTTGGCGCCCTTGATGCCCGCAACACCTGCGGCAAGGTCGATAACGCCCTTGGCGACAAGCACGACCGCGGCGAGCATGGCGTTCGATCCGTAGACGGATTCAAATTTGCCGGTTGCGATGCCGGTGATACCGATGACGAGGCTGGCGATGCCCAAAACAAAATAGATGAGGGCAAGGATTTTGAGTGTCTTGCGCGCGGCGCTCATAGGTAGTCCTTTCGATTCGGGCGCTGCCAGTCTGGCGCGTCCCATATGCTGCACATATCGTGAAGCACATTGTAGTTCAACGTGACGGCGTGTGTGTTAGAAAGCGCTTCTCGCCTGTGCAGGGCAATCTTTCAAAAAGGAAAGCCAGCTGTAAGTCAAATCGATGGCAGCTCATGTGCGGCGCTGTGATGATGAGGCCGTGATAAGAAGTGAGTCTAAGGAGGAGCCATGATGTACGGACCAGAGCAAGTGCGTGAACCGCGGTCGTTGGGAAGGCGCATGGGTGATTCTGTGATCGCTGCCGTGTGCACGGGATTGATGGCGGTGCTTTGCATTGGGATGCTGTGGACCATGTCGCATGTGGGACAATAACGGACGGTTGGGTGCCGACATGAATGGCGCCCATGTATTCGTTTTGTTTGCTAAGGAGTGTCCATGGGCGTCGTCGATCCCTTTTCTGTTGCTCGGGCCGCGGGGCTTGAGCTGACCGGGAAGTCCGAGGGCCTCACGCTCACCGACGGCACGATGGAACTGCGCGCCGATTTTGGCCGCATGCTTCCACGGCTCAAGCAGGGCCGTTTGCAGCAAGAGCTACTGGTGAAGGCTGCGCGCACAAAAGGCATCGAGCAACCATGGGCGATTGACGCCACGGCAGGCTTTGGCGAGGATTCGCTGCTGCTGGCGGCAGCGGGCTTTACCGTCGATCTGTATGAACAAGACTGCGTGATCGCGGCGCTGTTGCAGGATGCCTTGGACCGCGCGGCGGATGATCCGGCGCTTGCGGCTGCCGTGGCGCGCATGCGCTTACATGCGGGCGAGGACAGCATTGCCGGCCTTCGCCATACGGCTGAGCTAGTCGAGCGCGGTGAGCTCGCGGCTCCCGATGTGGTGTATCTGGATCCCATGTTTCCCGAGCGCACCAAGAGCGCGGCGGTTAAAAAGAAGTTCCAGCTCTTGCACCATTTGGAGCAGCCGTGCGCCGATGAGGGGACGCTGGTCGAGGCTGCGCTTGCGGTACGTCCGCGCAAGGTCGTTATCAAGCGGCCGGTGAAGGGGCCGCTGCTTGCCGGCGTTAAGCCGAGCTATCAGCTTGCGGGCAAGGCCGTCCGCTACGATGTTTTGGTGCCGCCGCGCCCGTAGCCTGCGTGCGATGGCCGGCGATGTGTCGGTGCCGTGCCGCTGTGTGAGCGTCGCTCCGTTGCGGAGCCTATTTCCAAGGATGCGACGTCAGGTGCCACCCGCCGCAGTATTCGCATTTGTAGCAGGCCAAACCGCGCCGTCCGCGGTTTTCGCAGTCGGCCATAACGGCCTCGGCCTCGGCTCGCGTGTCGTAACGGTTTTTACGCTCGCACGACTTGTAGCGCCAGACTTCATCGCGCTCGGCGTCTAGTGCGTCGCAGCGCTCGTCTTCGCGTGCAAACAGGTCGCTCATATCGCCGCCCGTGGCAGCGCCCAAAAACTCGCTTTTGGCTTTTGACCAGGCGGCTCGCTTTTTGCTCCCCATCTGCTTCGCACCCTCTCCAAACGTTGGTATTATTGCTCAATCAAAGTAATACCAATAAACGTGAGGTCGCCGCGTGATGATCAGAAAAACCCTCGATACCGACATTCCCGCCGTCATGGCTATCTATGACGCGGCCCGCGCCTATATGCGCGCACATGGCAACGCCATGCAGTGGCCCGAGGGCACGCCTTCGGCCGAGCAGCTGGCTGCCGATATTGCCGCTGGTGGCAGTTACGTGTGCGAAGTCGACGGCCGCGTGGTGGCGACGTTTGCCTTTTTAACGGGTCCGGACGAGTGCTATGACGTCATCGAGGACGGTCAATGGCGTAGCGACACTCCGTACGCCGTGCTGCACCGTGTGGCGTCCGACGGCACCGTGCACGGTATCGCGGCCGCGATGTTTACCTTTGCCAAGGAGCGTGCCGACCACCTGCGTATCGATACGCATGCGGACAACCTGCCCATGCAGGGTGCGAGCATGAAGGCGGGGTTCGAGCGCGCCGGCGTCGTGTATGTGTCGGACGGCACGCCGCGTGTTGCGTTCGACTGGCTGCGCGAGGCATAAGAGCGGGGGCACGCAACAACAATCCATGTACATGAAAATGGCCCCGGGCGGGGCCATTATTGATCGCTGCACTGTTAAGGGGAGGTGCCGGCTTTCGCAAGGCGCGAACCTGCGAAAATCGCCGCGCGGCAACGCGGGGCGATGAGCTCGGTCGGGGGATAGGGCCCGCTTCGCCCGCCGGCCCGTAAATTGTATCATCCAGTGTGGAACGAGAATGCCCGTCGCCGTGCGCGACGGGCTTGCAATAAGAGGAGAGCCATGTCGAAGCAAGCGGTCGTTGGAATCTTGGCGCATGTCGATGCCGGCAAGACTACGCTGGCCGAGGCCATGCTGTTCAACGCAGGTCGCATTCGCAAGCGCGGCCGTGTAGACGACGGCGACTCGCACCTGGATACCAACGCTATCGAACGCGAGCGCGGCATCACGATTTTCTCATCGCAGGCCGTGCTCGACCACGGAGATACCCACGTCATGCTTGTGGACGCCCCCGGTCACGTGGATTTTTCGGCCGAGGCAGAGCGCACATTGCGCGCGCTCGACTACGCGATTTTGGTTGTGGGCGCCAACGATGGCGTGCAGGGACACACCGAAACCCTGTGGCGCCTGCTTGCGCGCTATGACATCCCGACGTTCGTCTTTATCAACAAAATCGATCTGGAGAATCCCGGCCGCGATGTTTTGCTGGCACAGCTGGGACAGCGTCTTTCCGAGGGCTGCCTGGATGCCAGCGAGCTGCTGGCGGGCGGTGCCGCCCGGGAGGACGCTGCCGCGTTGGACGAGGCGGCGCTCGAGGAGTTTCTCGAGGCGGGCGAGCTTTCCGTCGCAACGCTGTCGCGCATGGTCGCTGAGCGCAAGCTCTTTCCCTGCTTTGCCGGCTCGGCGCTCAAGGACCAAGGCGTGGACGAGTTGCTGGATGGCATGTGCACGCTGATGCGTGAACAGGCGTGGCTCCCGGAGTTTGCCGCGCGCGTCTATCGCGTGAGTCGTGGAGACCGTGGTGAGCGTCTTGCCTGGGTCAAGGTGACGGGCGGTGTGCTGCGCGCAAAGCAAGTTGTCGAGGGATGCTCTGGCGCCTCCACTTGGGAGCAAAAGGTCGATCAGGTACGCATCTATAACGGCGAGAAATACGAGCTTGCCCAAGAAGTTGCTGCTGGCGGTATTTGTGCCGTGACGGGCCTTGCGCACGTTCGCCCGGGGGACGCCCTGGGCGCGGAGCCCGCGGGCGATGCACCCGTCATTGCGCCAGTCCTCACCTATACGGTGCTTCCGGGTGAACACGATGCCCATGCGGTGTTTAAAGCGCTGACCGAGTTGGCGGATGAAGACCCCATGCTCGGCGTAAGCTGGAACACGCATCTCGAGCAGATTCATTTGCAATTGATGGGCGCCGTGCAACTCGAGGTCGTGCAGCGGGTGTTGGCAGATCGCTTTGGCCTTTCGGTTGAGTTTGAGTCTGGCGGCATTCTCTATAAGGAGACTATTTCGCAGCCGGTCGAGGGCGTGGGCCACTTTGAGCCGCTGCGCCACTATGCCGAGGTGCATTTGCGCCTGGAGCCGTTGCCAGCGGGTTCGGGCGTGCAGTTTGGCACCGTGACCTCGACCGACAAGCTCGATCTTAACTGGCAGCGTTTGGCACTCACCAACGCCATGGAGCGCGATCACCTGGGCGCACTGACCGGCTCGCCCATCACCGATGTGCGCATTACGCTTACGGGCGGCCGCGCGCATGCCAAACACACCGAGGGCGGCGATTTTCGCCAGGCCACGTACCGCGCGATTCGCCAGGGTTTGATGCAGGCGCGTGAGGTCGGCGCTGCCGTGCTGCTGGAGCCGTTGTATCGCTTTGAGCTCGAGGTGCCGGGGGAGTGCGTGGGCCGGGCGCTCTCGGATGCCACGCGCATGGGCGCCGAGTACAAGCCGCCGACGATGGCGGGAGACCGGGCGAAGCTTGTGGGTCGCGTGCCGGCATCCGAGGTGCAGGATTATGCGCTGGAGGTGGCTGCCTACACGAGCGGTCGCGGTCATCTGTACCTGGAGTTCGCCGGCTATGCGGCTTGCCATGATGCCGAGCGCGTAATCGAGACGGCCGCCTATGAGCCCGAGGCCGATCTGCCCAACACGCCCGATTCGGTCTTTTGCTCTCACGGCGCCGGCTATACCGTCAAGTGGTACGACGTACCCGTCGCGGCGCACGTAAAGATCGATCCCGCCACCTTCCGCCCCTATCGCCCCGCCGACGCGGAATTTTTCGGCCACATGTGACAAAGGGACAGCTCCTTTGTCACATTCAGTTGGTATAACTCGGTATAAGTTGGTATAACTATTGCTAGCCTTTGCCAATCCGAGGAGGCCGACATGAATCCAAATCCCTTTAAGCCAACGGCTGGTAAGCGGCCTCCGATACTCATCGGTCGCGAGTCGGTCATCGAAGATTTTGAGGAGGGGCTCGATAACGGTGCCGGAGCGCCGGGCAGACTCATGCTCATTACAGGAAACCGCGGCTGTGGCAAACAGTTCTCCTGCGGGAGCTGCAACGTCTGGCCAGTGAGCGCGGATGGGCGGTTGTCTCCGATTCCGCTTCGCTTGGTTTATGCGACCGCTTGGCCGACGCACTCCGCTCGAATAAGCCCGTTGTGACGTCAATGGAGTTTGGCCCATCGTTTGGACGGATGTCGGTTGAGGCGGCGCGGGCAAAAGGCGAGACGTTGCGAGGGCTGGTCAACGAACGTCTCAAGAAACTCGGCCCAAGCAAGGGTATTCTGTTTGCGATTGACGAGGCTCAATCGGCGTCTATTGAGGAGCTGGCGGCCCTCGCCGTTCTTTATCAGCAGGTGCTGGGAGATCAGGATGCTACGGGCTTGCCCGATGGCGACCAGCGTGGTCTTGCGCTGGTCTTTGCCGGCTTGCCCAGCATGGTTGACGATCTGCTCGAAGAGCCGAGCGTGACGTTTTTGCGGCGCGCCCAGCAGCGTACGTTGGGGGCGATTTCTTTGCCCCAGGTGCGCGATTCATATATCCAGACGGTCGAATGTGCTGGTCTTTGCATTGATGCGGGGACGGCGGACCTTGCGGCGCACAAGAGCATGGGACATCCCTATATGGTTCAGCTGGTGGGATATTACATGTGGCGGTCTGCTGTCCGGCGTGGCTCGCAGGTCATTGAAGGGTGCGATGTCGAGGTTGGTCATGCGGATGCCGTCTCTGAGTTCTACGAAGCGGTTGACGCACCTCTGTATTACGGTCTGCGCAGCCCTCAGCGCCTCTTTATCGAGGCTATGGCGGTTGACGAGGACAAGCCGACGCGCACGGCGGATATCATTGAGCGCTGCGACCGTACCCAGAGCTGGGCGAGTAAATATCGCGCAAGCCTGATTCGCGAGCGCGTCATCGAGGCCGCCGGATACGGCCTTGTGCGGTTTACCGTGCCCATGCTGGGCGAGTATATCCGCGACCGCGTTTTATGGCATGAGTAGGGTGATAAAGGTGACGGAACAGAAGATGAGCCCGCAGGCTATCGAGGTGCGCGGTGCGCGCGTCCATAACCTCAAAGACATCGATATCGATATTCCGCTGGGAAAGCTCGTGGGTATTGCCGGCGTCTCGGGCTCGGGCAAGAGCTCGCTGGCGTTGGGGGTGCTCTATGCCGAGGGCTCGCGTCGTTACCTGGAGGCGCTCAGCACCTATACCCGCCGTCGGCTGACGCAGGCAGAGCACGCTCAGGTGGACGAGGTGCTGCACGTGCCGGCGGCACTCGCATTGCATCAGCGCCCCAGTGTACCGGGCGTGCGCTCGACTTTTGGCACCATGACCGAGCTCAACAACAGTCTGCGTCTGCTCTTTAGCCGCTGCGCCCATCACGTGTGCCCGCATTGCGGGGCGCGTGTGGAGCCGAGCCTTAACGTGGCCGCGGGCCTGTCGCTCGCGTGCCCCGCATGCGGCCGCGAGTTCTATGCGCCGGGGGCCGAGGACCTTGCCTTTAACAGTGGCGGCGCGTGTCCTACCTGCGGAGGCACCGGCGTCATGCGCGAGGTGGACGAGGCGAGCCTGGTGCCCGACGAGTCAAAGACCATCAACGAGGGTGCGGTGCTTCCCTGGGGCACGCTGATGTGGGATCTGATGAAGCAGGTGGCCGGCGAGATGGGCGTGCGCACCGACGTGCCGTTTAGCCAGCTCACGCCTCAAGAGCGCGACATCGTGTTCCATGGCCCGGCAGTTAAGAAGCACATTCTCTACGTTCCCAAAAATGGCGAGGGCGCCACGCCGCTCGACTTTACCTATTACAACGCCGTCTATACCGTCGAGAATGCACTCGCCAAGGTTAAGGACGATAAGGGGCTCAAGCGCGTTGCGCGCTTTTTGCGCGAGGGACCGTGCCGCGATTGCGGCGGCACGCGTCTTTCCGACGCCGCGCGCCAGCCCCAGGTGCGCGGTATCAATCTGGCGCAGGCGGCAGCCATGACGTTGGGCGAGGCGATTGAGTGGGTGCGCGGGGTGCCCGCATCCTTGCCGACCGAGATGCGGCCCATGGCCGGGGACATCTGCGATTCGTTTTTGAGTACGGCCCGCCGCCTGGTCGACCTGGGCCTCGATTACCTTTCGCTCGACCGCGCCGGTGCCACGCTGTCTACGGGTGAGCGCCAGCGCGTGCAGCTTGCCCGCGTGGTGCGCAACCGATCGACGGGTGTGCTGTATGTGCTGGACGAGCCTTCGATCGGCTTGCATCCTGCCAATGTCGACGGCTTGGTGGGCGTGATGCGCGATCTGGTGGTCGACGGCAATACCGTGGTTGTTGTCGACCACGACACGCGCGTGCTGGCAGAAGCCGACTATCTGGTCGAGATGGGCCCCGTTGCGGGAGCAGGCGGCGGCCATGTAATCGCCGCCGGTACGGTAGACGTGGTCGAACAATCGCAGGGCAGCCGCATCGCGCCGTTCTTGCGCTCGGACCCCAAGCGTCTGCGCCCGCAGGTGGCTGACGACGAAATGTTCGACCTAGGCCATATCCGCATGGCGACCGATGCCATCCATACCGTCAAACCACTCGAAGTCGATATCCCGCGCGGTCGCCTTGTCGCGGTGACGGGTGTTTCGGGTTCGGGCAAGACGACACTGGTGCTCGAGACGCTCATCCCGGCGCTCAAGGCACAGGCAGCCGGTGAGCGCCTGCCAGGGCACGTGCGTTGGGTCGATGCCGAAGGCATTGCCCGCGCAAACCTGATTGACGCTACGCCTATCGGCGCCAACGTGCGCTCGACAGTGGCGACTTATGCCGACATTCATGACGAGCTGCGTCGCGCCTTCGCCCGTACGTCCGAGGCCAAAGCAGCCGGCTACAAGGCGGGTGCCTTTAGCTACAACACTGGCGCCTTGCGCTGCCCTACGTGCGATGGCACGGGCTCGATATCGCTCGACGTGCAGTTTTTGCCCGACGTCGAGATCGTCTGCCCGGCATGTCGTGGTTCGCGTTATGCAGACGCGGCTTCGCATATCCATCGCGAGGGCAAGGACGGGAGTCTGCTTACGTTGCCGCAGCTCATGGACATGAGCGTGGACGAGGCCATCGACGCCACACTGGGACTCAAGAAAGTTCAGACGCGCTTGCAGACCTTGCACGACCTGGGATTGGGTTATCTCACGCTTGGTGAGCCCACGCCGGCGCTTTCGGGCGGCGAGGCGCAGCGCCTTAAGCTTGCGAGCGAGATGGGCCGCGTGCAGGACGATGCCGTATTCGTATTTGACGAGCCCACGATCGGACTACATCCGCTCGATGTTCAGGTGCTGTTGAACGTGTTTGACGGCCTTGTTGCCAAGGGCGCCACGGTTGTCGTGATCGAGCACGACCTCGATCTTATCCGTAACGCCGATTACGTGATCGACATGGGTCCGGGCGGTGGCGATGCGGGCGGGCAAATCGTGTGCGCCGGCACGCCTGGCGACATTGCAGCCTGCTCCGCAAGCATTACCGGTCGCTACCTCTAACCGAATGTGACAAAGGGACTGTCCCTTTGTCACATCGATGCCTATTTCACGCATTGAGCGGCGAGATAGTCGCGGAAGAACGGTAATTCAAAAGCGACGATTCCGCGCCCGCGTTCTCCAATGATGCCGGCGTCTATCATACGGCGTCGGTAGCGGGAGACCTGTTGCGGCGAACGCTTAAGGCGCTCGACAAGGTCAGCGGTGGTGGACTCTTCCTCGTCATCGAGCATGGCGATAAGAAATCGCTTGTCCTCTGCAGTGAGTTCCCGATAGGTCGCCGCGAGGATCCGGTCGTCCATTTCATCACGTGCGATTTTGATTCCCTGATCAAAGTCGCGAGATGATATTTCTCTCGAGTTGCTCGTGAGATCCCAGGCGCGGTAACCCACAAGCTGCAAAAGGAAGGGAAAGCCCGAAATCGAGCGAACGGCCTTATCGATTCCCTCAGCATCTGCCAGGCGATCGTTTTCCTGGATCGTGCGAATCAAGGCCTCGCGCACATCGTAGTCGGCGATACGCCCCAGATGATATTGCTGGGCGCGGCGAAGGAACGAGACCGTCTTGTGGTTCAGCAACGTCGAGACGTTGTTGGGAAGTCCCGCCATGAGCAGGGCGACGC
This sequence comes from uncultured Collinsella sp., assembly GCA_959601045.1. Taxonomy (GTDB): domain Bacteria; phylum Actinomycetota; class Coriobacteriia; order Coriobacteriales; family Coriobacteriaceae; genus Collinsella. Next base: position 34,518 of record CAUGNZ010000003.1, on the reverse strand, counting down.
GTTTCCCATCGGTCACAAAGTGCTGATACGTGGCCGCGAGCTGAATCATCTCGTCGAGCGTCGGGTCGACCTCATCAACCGTGACGAGCAGACCGGTGCCCGTTTCGTTGAGCTGGTCGATGATGTCGCTCATGCGATAACGCCAAGTCGAGGCATCGTGAACGCGATTGACCTCGATACTGCCGAGCGGCGCGATTCCGAGACCGGTGACTTCGAAGTTGTTAGACGGGTTGATGAGATGGCCTGCAGCACGTTTCGCCCCGAGCTCGATTTCCTCAAGCATTCCCGAGAGCGCGGTCGTCTTTACCGCTATCCAGCCGTGGGATTCCGCCCTTGTTGCGAGCGACGACATGAGAGCGGTTTTACCGGTTCCACGCGCGCCTGAGAAGATCGAGGTCAATTCCGGGCGTCTACGCTGGCTCAAGAAGGCACGGTCCAAATCCCGAATAATCTGTTGTCTGCCGGCGAGATGGGCAGGAACCTCACCAAAACTGGGGGTAAACGGGTTCTCGAGATATTCCACAAGGCTCTCCTTTCACATCGCCGTTTAACTCCATTTTATTCTAGTTAATTCTGATTAAAAGCGACGGCTCGTTATTTGGTGCATCAATGTGACAAAGGGACAGTCCCTTTGTCACATTCCAGGAAAGCCTGTCTGGCGCAGGGCCTCGTAGAGGACGATGGCGGCGCTGTTGGAGAGGTTGAGTGCGCTGATGCGGTAGTCGTCCGGGTCGACGAAGTTGCCGCAGATATCCTGCCGAAGGATGGCCTCGTGGCTGTCCTCGGTATGCCCGAGCGCCTCCTCATGGGCCTCCCAGACTTCGGCGTTATCGAGCGAATCACAGTCGCGCAGCATGGGAATGCGCTCGCAGCATGCGGGCGCCGCAGCAAGCAGGTCTTCGGGAATCCCCGAGCTCTCGCTGCCAAAGACCAGATAGTCACCGTCGCGGTAGGTGCTTTGCGCATAGGCGCGGCGCGCCTTTTTGGTCAGCAGATGCAGGCGCTCGTCGGCGGGGGAGAGACCGTTGCGCGTAAGGAAATCCTTCCAGCCGGCATATGTCGTCACGTCCAAGTTTTGCCAGTAGCCCAGACCGGCGCGACGCACCGTCTTGTCGTCGAGCGAAAAGCCCAGCGGCTCTACCAGGTGCAAATGGGCACCGGTGACCACGCAGGTGCGGCCGATATTACCCGTATTGGCCGGAATCTCGGGTGCATACAGCACGATATTGAACATGAATCTCCTTGGCATAGAACGAAAAACCACCACGAAGGGCACCTTCGTGGTGGTTTGGTGGTTACGTGGGCGGAAAATGCCCGCTTCGATAACCTAGGCGCGGTGCCAGTCGGTCAGGCAGGCATCGAGCGCGGCGATGAGCGCGTCCTTGTCCATGTGACGGCCGATGATGCACAGGCTCGTCATGCGATCGCCCGTCTCGTCGTCCCAAATCTGCATGATCTCGGGGTTCTCGTCGATGATCTTCTGCTTCTCGCCCTCGGGTGCCGAGTCGACAAACAGACCGTTCTCCATCAGGCGCATCTGGTGGCCGGCCTGCTCAAACATGTAGCACATGTCCGGATCGCCGGTCTGCCACAGCGGACCCTTGACGCGAATGACCTCATCGGGCCACTCCTGCTCAACAAAATCGGTGAACTTCTGCAGGTCAAACGGCTTGCGGCGCGAGTACACAAAGGTCTCGATGTCGTACTCGAGCACCTCGGGGTCGTCGTGCTCCTCGGGATGCTCCATGGCCTCGATCCAGGCGGCGGAGTTGTAGGCGCGCATAAAGTCGAAGCGATCGGTGTCGAGCAGTTCCTCCATGGGAACCTCGCCGTTTTGGGCCTCGACAATCACGGCGTCCTTCTGCAGGCTGCGCACGATGGCCTTGAGCTCGGCAATCTGCTCAGGCGTGACGGTATCGGTCTTGTTGAGGATCAGCGTGGAGCAGAACTCGATCTGCTGGATGAGCAGACTCTCGATGTCGTCCTCGTCGATATCCTCAGCCAGCAGGTCGCGACCGCCGTTGAACTCGTCGTACATGCGGGCGCAGTCGACCACGGCCACGATGTTGTCGAGCGCGAGCTTGGGCTCGCCGTCCACCTTGGCCTCGTCGCAGAAGCTCGAGATGGTGTAGGCGATGGGGATAGGCTCGCAGATACCCGAGGCCTCGATGATGATGTAGTCGAACTTGCCCGAATCGGCGATGCCCTGCAGCTGGTTGGCCAGGTCATCCGAAAGCGTGCAGCAGATGCAGCCGTTGGTGAGCGGGATGAGGTCGTCGGTCTCGGAAAGGCCGCCGTCGGCGATAAGGCTGGCGTCGACGTTGATCTCGCCGATATCGTTGACGATCACGGCGGCGCGGATGCCGCCATCGTTGGCGAGGATGTGGTTGAGGAGCGTGGTCTTGCCGGCACCGAGGTATCCGGTAAGCATGATGATCTTCACGGGTTTGTTGGGCATATGCCCTCCTTTGTTAGACATGGCTTACAGTTGAATCTTATGCCAAACGCCTGCTCTTATACCCACGCGCCGGCAAATAACACAGGCTACTCCCAGGCTCCCCATACATCGGGGCAATAACCGACGGTGGCCTTTTTGCCGTTGCGCACGATGGGCTCGGCTAGAACCTGCTGGTTCTCGAGCAACTTGTCGAAGCGCTGGCTAGGGGTGAGGTGCTGGATGAGCGCGAGCGTCTCCTCGTCCTTGGCTTTGGGGTTGAGCAGCTTGTCGATGCCGCCGACCGCCTGCATCACGCTCGTGAGCTCGCCTTTGCTCATCTCCTTTTCCTTAAGGTCAATAAACTGCACCTTAATGCGGCGCTCCTTAAAATAGCGCTGGGCCTTCTTGGTGTCGAACGACTTTTTGGTGCCGAAGATTTGCACGTTCATAGTATGTTCCGCCGTTCTACCTGATAAAGTTGGTGCGCTCGCGATCGGCCTCGGGGGCTTCGATGCCGGCAGCCTTGCCCGCCTCGATGCAACGCAGGAGCCAGACCATGTTTTTGCCGATGTTTCGCATGGTGGCCAGACCCTCGGCATCTCCATCGGCCTCGCCGGGCACGCAGCCAAACACGTTGTTCCAGTACGTGGACGCTACCACAGGCATCTGGTTGATGGTGAAGTACTTATTGAGCACGTCGAAGGTCGTCGACGTACCGCCGCGACGGGCGACGGCGACGGCAGCGCCCGGCTTGTGTGCAAAAGCTTTGCTACCGGCATAGAATACGCGATCGAGTGCCGAGAGAATGCGGCCGCTGGGGTGCGCGTAGTAGACAGGCGAGCCAAAGACAAAGCCGTCGGCCTGTTCGGCGGCAGCGATCAGCTCGTTGACCACGTCGTCGTCAAAGGTGCAGCGACCGCCCAGCTTGCCACACTGGCCGCAACCGATGCAATCGCGAATAGGCTTGGCGCCCAGCTGAAACATCTCGGTATCGATGCCCTCGACGTTGAGCTGCTCGGCGACCTCGGCGAGTGCGCGGGCCGTGTTGCCGTTTGCCTTGGGGCTGCCATTGACCAAAAGAACCTTCATCACAAACTCCCTCTGCTGTCGGTGACTTCTGCAGAGGATTATCGCACGAGCGGGCAGATGGCGTGGGGCACGATGCCGGCCCCGAGGGCCCACGGCAGGCACGCTCACCAGGTACGAGCGGGATACGGTCCAGAGGATGTTGGAGTGCGGGGCCTCGTGCGAGCAGATTGTAAGGGGTCTGGGCGGGTCGCCCTCGATGGCGAGCTTTGAGGCCTTGGAAGGCGGGCTGCTGCGGCGGCTATGGTTTATACTAAGGCGGTTGCTATCGAGTAATTCATACTTGGTTTGATTCGATTGTGAATGCGTAACTAGGATGGAAAGCAAAGGAAACTCTATGGAAACAGAGGATGCTGTTTGCTTGATGACTTCGATTGCCTTGATTGTCCTTTCAATCCAATACCGAAGAGGAAGATGGCTCTGCTCAATTGCTGGATATGATGTCACAAAAAGGGAGAGCGAGATTGATATACGCCCTTACGCAAAGCTGATTTCTTCTGTGACGTTATGGATGGGGCTGCTGTTTTTCTTGTGGGCGGTAGAGGACTGGGTACGCGATTGGAATACCAGCGTTTTTGAAGTTTTGGTTCTACTTCTGTTCAGCTTGGCCTCTTTGTCGTTCGTGCGGCTCGTTAGGTTTGTGTTTATGAGGCGATAGCCAGCGGAAGTGGCTGGACGACAAAATGGACCAATGCAGCCAATTGTCAATAGAATTTGATAGGCTTGGCTTAACAGATTTACTCGAGGGCATATCCGTGGCGGGGGATAGGTTCTATCTTGTTGAGCACTTATTTGCATCAGGCAAAGTAAACCAAGAGTATCGAAACGGTGCCCCCGGGCCCCGGGAGGGACTGCGGGGACGTTCGGCTAACTGCGGGTACGACCTATTTGCCCAATGTGTTCGGTTGAGATCGGAAATTAACCATCATGCGCCCCATAACGCTAGTCCAGCTTGGTGCCCGGTACTTGTGGTGCCTCTTCAAGTAGCGCTTTGAGCTCGTTCAAAATGGAAACGGGCTGTCGGTCGACGGCATCTAGATGAAGTGTGGCCACACGAATGGGCGGCTGATATTCAAATGAGCCAAAGAGTACGGGCGACCCCAAGAACCGCTCGATTTCTTCTGCGATCGCGTCGGTCTCTTCGGGATCAAGGTCATCGAAAAGCGCCACGAACATCGGTCCGGTCGAGCGGAACAGACGGCCCTTGCCGCGCGAACAGTCCATGAGGCAGGCGGCACTTTCTGCCAAAACGCGGTCGCCCGCATCAAAGCCAAAGCGGGCATTGACCTTGGCGATGTCGTCGATTTTGATGGCGACCAGGCCTGCCTTGCGCGCCACGCGACGCATTTCGCCAATGGCGTTGACCAGGGCGTGGATATCGCCCAGGCCGGTCACGGAATCGGTCGTATCCGCCAAGCTTCGGTTGATGATAATGCCCACATACATGTTGGGCTCGGTTTCGGTGCTATCCAAGCGGTAGCCCGTACACTCGCACAGCGCATATTTGCCAGCGGTATTCATGACGCGATACTGCATGTAATGGAAGTGCCACGCGCCGTTTACCACCATATCGAGCTCGCTGCGCACGCTGTCGCGGTCCTCGGGGTGAACGCGGGCGAGCCACATATCGAGCGAGTTATAGGGATGCTGGGAGGGCAGGTCAAAATCGCGCACGGCATTAATCGACCATTGCGATTCGCCGGTATCGAGGTTAAGGATAAACGGATAGCGCGTCTCGAAGCTCATGGAGATCGCTTGGAACACCCGGTCGTTGCAGGGAGGCTGATTGGCGATCGGGTGCATGGATGCGTCGTTTTCCTTCGGCTGCTGCACACGGTGCATGAGCTTGTAGCGATACATTTTGCGGTCGGCGTCCTTTGTCATCTGGCGACGCGTATCGCCTGCCAGCGGGTCGACGCGCGAGCAGCCAAAGCTAAAGCTAGCGATCATGGGCGCTTTGCCGCCCGATGTTGCCTCGATAAGGTTGGCGCGCGTCCGCTCCAGGCGCTGCTCGAGTTCGGCTTCGTCTGTCGTGGGGGATATAAGTACAAATTCGTCTCCACCGATACGGAACAGCAGGTCATTGGGTTCCATTGTCTCGGTAAGCGCGCGGCAGATGCTCAGAATGTAGCGATTGCCCTCGGCGTGGCCAAACGTATCGTTGCAGTGCTTGAGGTGGTCGATGTCAATATAGGCGCAGGTGAAGGGAACACCTTTGCGCCAGAGCTGGTCGATATGGCAATCGAGCCCACCACGGTTGCCAAGATTGGTGAGTGAATCGATATAGGCGCCGCGCTCAAGCAGCTCGCGTTCTTGCTGCAGGATGGCAAATGTCTTCTGTAACTGCTCGCCGATGGCGCGCAGCTCCGTGGGCAGTGCAGCGACATCGAGCTCGGCGGTTGAGGCCCCGTTCGCGAGTCGCTGAAGATGGGTAATGATTGATTGCTCGCCCAGGCGATACGACTCGTTCATGATGGATAACCTCCTTGGGCACAACAGTGGTTTGTATCATATCCCCAATTCGGTTTGGATTGGGGGAATAAGTTAGCCGATGGGGACAAACGCCCCTTCGGCGGTAGTGTTTTGCGCGTAAGCGTATCAGTTGCGGCCGCCGCCATCGAGCAGCGCTTCAAAATCCTCCGCCTGCATGGGGCGGTAGTAGAGGAAGCCCTGAGCGTAGCGGGCACCCATGTGGCGCAACATGTTTGCCTGCTCTTTGGTCTCGACGCCTTCGATTACAACGGGCAGATGGAGCGATTGTGCCATCTCGAGCATTGATGAAACGATTTGCGCGCTGCGACCTTGATCGCGGCCGGCGGGTACAAACGTGCGGTCGAGCTTGATGACGTCGACGTTGACGTTCTTGAGCATCGCGAGCGTAGACTGGCCGGTGCCAAAATCGTCCATGTAGGTCGAGAAACCGCGGGTGTGCAGGTCAGCCGTCAGCCTATCCACGGCCTCGGACTCTCCCGTATAGGCCGTCTCGGTGATCTCGATGCGCATGAGCTCGGGCGGCAGGTTGTATTGGGCGGCGAGCGCCCCCATATGCTCGGCGACGTCGCAGGCAAGGATATCCACGCGCGAAACATTCAGCGAGATCGGAACCACGCGCAGCTCTCGATCGATGCGCTCGCGCAGCCACGAGGCAACGCCCTGCCAAACGTATTTGTCGAGCGTCACCACAAAACCGCTTTCTTCGAGGGCGGGGATAAAGGTAGCGGGTGAAATGAGGGAGCCATCCTTGTCAATCCAGCGCGTGAGTGCCTCGGCGCCAATGATCTCGCCGGTTTCCATGTCGACCTGGGGCTGCACGTAGTAGGTAATGCGGCCGTTTGAGAGCGCATACTGGAATTCGGTCAGCGTGCGGTGGAACGCGATTTCGTGCTCGTATTCCTCGGGGCGGAAAATGGCAATGCGCTCCTTAAAGTCGTTTTTTGCGCGCCGATTGGTAAACATGGCCTTGGCCTGCGCATCGATGGTGATTTCCTCGTTGGAGTCGATGGGGTAGACGCCCATGGACGGCCAGAAGCCCACGCCGTCATCATGCTTGGCCACGGCCTGGCGAACGCGGTTGTAGATTTGATGGACGGTGTCGTGCTTAAAGGGGATGAGTACGCAAAAATCGTCTTGGCCCCAGTACCCTGCGACGCCCATGGCGGCATTCTCGATGTCCTTGAGAACCGTGCCCACATCGGCGAGTACGCGGTCGCCCTCGGCCTGTCCGTGCCATTCGTTGAACAGTCGCATGTGCCCCATATCGACGGTGGCGATACACCAGGCGCCGTTGCGCCTTGTCTCGAGAAATTCGTTGGCGCGGCGCATAAACTCGCTGGGTCGATAGAGACCCGTGAGCGGATCGATGCGTTCGGCGATGGCGCTTTTGCGCTCCACCTCGGGTATGGGGAGGCTGTCGTTGGGAACAAGCCCGCCGGCCGTGCGAATGCGACGGTCGAGTTCGCCTAAAACGGCGGCCGTTTGATTGGTCAGGTGCTCGTAAAAGGCCGGAACGACAAGACAGACGGGGGTAATAGTGTCGCCCGCGATTCGAACGGGAGCGAAAACGGCCTCTTTGAGATGTTGGATCAGTTGCTCGAATGCTTCGTGATCCAAATTGTTGCTAAGCACGACGAACTGGGCGTTGCGTGAACGGAAGACGCGACTCCTGCCGCGAGTAATCGACAGCATGCGGCCTGCGTATTCGGCGAGCATGTTGTCGACGGCCTCGGCCCCGTAGAGCTCGTTGAGCTTTGCCGTGCCGCGAACGCGCACTGCTATAAGCCCCGTCTCGCAACGGTCGCGACGGCAGGCATCGATAGCGTTGATCAGCGTGCGCTGCGTTCCGAGACCCGTGGCGGCGTCGACGGTCTCGGCAAGCGAGTGGTTGACGAGCTCGCCGACATAGAGCGAGGGGACATTTCCGTCGCCGTCGATACGAAACCCGCGAGCACGGCCGAGGATGTAATCGCCGGCGGCATTGCGCACGCGGTACTGCATGACGTGACGATGTTTGGAGCCGTCATAGATTTGGTCGATGTCGTTGGTATAGGCCTCAAGGTCATCGGGATGGACACGCGTTTTCCAATAATCGTGACAGTTGTCTATATGCTCCGAAGGAAGACCAAGATCGCGCAAGGCGCCTTGTGACCAAAGGGTTCGATGTTTGTCTAAGTTCTCGATAAAGAAATAGCGGCCTTCGTTGAGCATCGAAAGGGCGTCGAAAACTCGATCGCTTATTTCGAAGTCGTCGGTGTGGGCTTGTGCGATATTGCGTCGATCAAGGTGCACGGCATGACGTAGCTTGTAGTCGTACATGCGATGGTCGGCATCGTTCGTCAAGCGATTGGGGGCTTCGCCCAGGGCGGGGTCGGCGTGTGCCACTCCGTAGCTAAACGAGTGAGGCATCTCGGCATCGTTGTTTTTGAGCAGGACCGTTCGGCAGCGTTCCAGACGTTCGGCGAGGTCGTCCTCGGTTGCAATCGTAGACAGGATGGCAAACTCGTCGCCTCCCAGACGAAACGCCGCTTCGTCCACCTCCATATACAGCTTGAGATAGAGGCTTACCTGCAAAATATAGCGGTTGCCCTCGTCATGGCCAAAGACGTCGTTGCAGTGCTTGAGATTGTCGATATCGATGTACGCCATGGTAACGGGGGTGTCCTGCTCCCAGAGCTCCTCGAGGGAACGGGCAAAGCCGCCGCGGTTGCCAAGCCCGGTATGCTGGTCGGTAAAGGCGGTCCTGACCAGATCCTCCTGACGCTTGAGAAGGTCGCGGACGGTCTTTTCGAGCGTTTCAGTGTAATTGCTGGGGGTATCCATGCTGTAGGCGGCTTTCTGGGGTCGGGGCGGATTGCGTCGAGCGAGCTCGTTGTGCACACGCGTTGTTGCTCAACGCCTCGCGTGTTTCCAAGCCCCCGCCTTGCTGCGTCGTTGGGTTTATTTGTCGGCTGACGTTCGTTGCTGATAACTACTGAGTAGTATAAACAAGTGTATGGAATTATGTAGGGGTGCCCATGTCCGGGCGGCCATTATTCGCCAAACGGTAACGCGACGATGTTCGATGAAAATGCGACTGAGGCGATATATGTTGACGGGTATACTTGTTTCGTTTTAAAACGCAGGAACGGAGATGGTCGCATGGCACAGTCAAATCTGACGCGCACGGTGGGGCTTGCGCTCGAGGGAGGCGGCTACCGCGGTATGTATACGGCGGGCGTGCTCGACGTATGGATGGAGCGTGGCTTGACCTGCGACCATATGGTGGGTGTCTCGGCGGGCGCGGCGTTTGGCTACAACTTTAAATCGCGCCAGATTGGTCGTGCCATTCGCTACAACAAGGCCTATTGCGCCGATAAGCGCTATGCGGGTGTAGCAAGCTGGCTGCGAACCGGCGATATGTTCAATGCAGATTTTGCCTATCACGAGGTGCCCATCGAGCGCGATCCCATCGACCTGGAGACATATCGTGCCTGCCCCATGCGGTTTACGTGCGTGTGTACCGATATCGAGACGGGCAAGGCCGTCTATCGCGATCTGCCGTATGGCGACGAGCGCGATATCGAGTGGATTCGGGCGTCGTCTGCTATTCCCGTGGCAACGCGTCCTGTCGCCATTGAGGGGCATAAATATCTGGATGGCGGCGTGGCCGATTCCATTCCCAGTGCTTGGCTGTTTGCGCAGGGGTATGACCGCAATATTGTGGTACTCACGCAGCCGGCGGGCTTTGTGAAGCAGCCCAACAGCGTGATGCCCATGCTGCGGCGCGTGTTCCGTCACTACCCGGAGTTTGTTGCGGCGCTTGAGCATCGGCATGAGGCCTACAATGCCACGCTTGATGACCTGGCACATCGCGAGGCTGCCGGCGAGGTCTTTGTGGTGCGGCCGAGCGAATCGGTAAAGGTGCCGTCGCTGTGCCGCGAGCCCGATGAGCTTGAGCGTATCTATCAGATCGGCCGCCACGATGCGGAGGCGTCTTTGTCCGCGCTGGAAACGTATCTGGCGGGGTAGGACAAGCTGCCGCGGACTCGGCGGAAAGCGCGTCCCAGAATGAGCGCTCAGAACGGGTTACAGTTTCCCAAACGGTGGGGTTTCGGAAAGTTCGTCCCGGAATATGCGTTCAGACTGGGATGCGGTTTCCCGTTAAGCCTCTATATGGAAACCGCATCCCAGAATGGGTGTCCAAACTGGGATGCGCTTTTCATTGCTGAAGATATGAGGCTGCGAATCAGCTGTTCGGCCTATGCCTATGCCTGCTGCCAGGTGTCGACAAGCTCCTTGGCTGCGGCATGGGGGTCGTCGGCGCTGCAGACGGCGCTTACCACAAAGAAGCCGTCGACGCCGGTGGCCTTAAGCTGCGGCAAGTCGGCCGTCTTAACGCCGCCGCCCACCACGATGGGCACGGGGCTTGCCGCGTGGAGTGCGGCAAGGTCCTCAAAGCTCTTGGTGATGATAGAGCCGTCGGCCGCGCGTCCGCAGTCGCGCTTGGTCTCGGTCTCGTGGAGCGGGCCGATGCCCAGGTAGTCGACCAGGCTCATGTCGGCGGTCTTGACGTACTCGAGCATCTCCTCGCAACGGGCCGAAAGGCCCACAATGGCATCGGGGCCCAGCAGCTTGCGGCAGACCTCGACGGGAATGTCGCTCTGGCCTACGTGCACGCCATCGACGGCAATGCCCTGCTCGCGCGCGGCAAGCACACAGTCCAGACGGTCATCGATTAACAGGGCGACCTGACCGGTCTTGCCGGCCTGTGCGATTGCCTGCGCGGCGTCGTCGGTCAGCGCAATGATCTCGCGGGCGCTTGCCACCTTGGAGCGCACCTGGATGCAGGTAAAGCCGGCGTCGAGTGCCTGGGCCACCACATCGCCCACGGGGCGTCCGAGGGTGTTTTCGGGGCCGAGTACCAGATAGGCCGAGATATCAAGGTTGTCGCGGATGCTCATTGTGCTTCCTCCTGCTTTTTGATCTGTGCTTCCATGCGCTTGAGTTTGCCGGTCATGGTGTCGGTAAATCCGGGTCGAATATCGGCTTTGAGCACGACTTCGGTGCGGATGCCCTTGCTCGCCAACACAAAGGTCGCGTCGCGCACGACCTGCATGACCTCGTCCCAGTCGCCCTCGATCTCGGTGAACATCGAGGTGGTGCGGTTGGGAAGGCCGCTCTCGCGAATGACGCGCACGACCTCGGCGACGTCGGCGGACAGCTCGTCGCCGGTGCCGCATGGGGCGATGGCCACGGCGACGAGCGTGTTCATGCCGGCATTGGTTGCGGGTTCGGACATGGCTTATGCCTCCTCGAGCTCGAGTCGGTTGTCGGCAATATCCTGGGCGGTTGCGCGGTAGAGCTCGTCGATAAAGGCGACCTTAAAGCTTGCCGGGGCATCGGCGACGGCGGCGGCACGCGTGCCGGCAACGTTGTAGACGGCGGTGCCGCAGACTGCTGCCGTAAACGGATCGGTAGCACAGGCGTACACGGCCAGCACGCCGCCCTGCGAGCAACCGCAGCCGGTGATCTTGGACATGAGCGGGCTGCCGCCGTGGGATTTGGCCACGGCCGCGCCGTCGGTAATCAGGTCGACTTCGCCCGAGACCACAACGGCGCCGCCGGTGTAGCGAGCGAGCGCCACGGCGGCATCGCGGGCGGCGTCGACCGTGTCGGTGGTATCGACACCACGTACGCGGCTCAGATCGGCCGACTCGCCCTCAAGACCCCACAGGCCGGAGAGTGCGATGATCTCGGAGGCGTTGCCGCGTACGATGGCGGGCTTGTGCTGCTTGAGCTCGTTTACCAGCTGGGTGCGCAGGCTACCGATGCCCAGACCCACCGGATCGAGCACCCAGGGCTTGCCGGCGTCGTGTGCCGCCTTGGCCGCGCGGGGAATCGTCTGCTCGTAGATGGGGAAGAGCGTGCCCATGTTGAGATAGATGGCGCCGCCGCCGGCAACGAGCGCCTCGCCCTCGTCGGGCAGATAGACCATGGCGGCCGAACCGCCCACGGCGAGCTGCGCGTTGGCGACAAAGTCGATCGTCACCGTGTTGGTGATGGAGCCGGCCATCGGATTGGTGGCTCGAATCTCCTCTACGGCCTTGACCATATGTTGCTTAAGCTGTTCCGAATCAATCACTGCACATGCCTCCTTGGCATAGAAAAGGGGCGCTGTGCATAGACAGCGCCCCTGTAAAGGCGGCATGCTCCCTACGCCAGCATTAACTGACAGGTTCAAAGGATTGGGCCCTATGCCCTCTCAGCCTTGTGGTTTGCACCGCCGGCACTCCCGCATCGAATCTGTTGTTCCCTATACTAGCGCACCTGCCAATATGGGACAGGTTTATTTTGGCAGGTGGCAACAGGGGCGCTGCATTTTCCCAGATAAAACCTGCCAAGATAAACCTGTCCCTTTTTGGCAGGTCGGTACAATAGACGGGATTAAGAATGACCGAGGGGACCTTATGATTAAACTTGTGCTGACCGATATGGACGATACGCTGATTCCGGCCGGGCGCAACGGCGCCAGCGATTATGCCATCGAGGGCATTCATGCCATGCAGGCGGCGGGCCTGCACTTTGGGCCGGTTTCGGGTCGTCAGCCGTCTGCGATGGGCTGGATGTTTAAAAATCGTTCCGAGTGCTATTCGACCGGCGCATTCTGTAACGGCCAGGTCATGTTTGTCGACGGCGAGGCGGTCGCCTCGCGTGCGACCGATAGCGACGCACTAATGCGTTTAGCCGCCTATCTGGAAGAAGAAACCGACGATACCTATCTGAAGGTCTACAGCTTAGGTGATGACTTTTGGGATAACGATGCCTATTGCGTGACACGTGATGCCGAGCGCGTGCGCCGCGCCATGGAATCAGGCGGCAATGCGTGGCTCAAAGGCGAAGAGGCCCCGTGTCGTCCCGTTGTCGATGACGCGCCGGTGTTTAAGGCGAATATCTGGAGTGCCCGTTCGCGTGAGGAGCTCGCGGAGCTACGCGAGCGCGTTGCCGCCGAGGTGCCGGAACTCTCGCTTGTGTTTCCCAACAACCGAGTGCGCCTGTTCGACATCCTTCCGGCCGGTTGGGACAAGGGCTGTGCTGCGCTGGAGCTGGCGCGCGCTTTGGGCCTGACGCCCGACGAGGTGGCCGTATTTGGCGATTCCGATAACGACCTGCCCATGATCGATGCCGTTCCCAACTCCGTTGCAGTCGCCAATGCCAACGAGGCCGTTACGGCGGCGGCGCGCTGGCATATTGGCGCTGCGGCAGATGATGCGGTCGCCGGGGCTCTGCATCAGATTGCCGCCTGCGCCGCGACGGGGGAGATGCCGTCGTTTATGCGCCAGATGGACGCGGCGGGTCTTGGCGCCGTGAACGTCTAGGGAGAAAGTCATGAAGCTTCAGCAGCTCAGGTATGTTGTCAAGGTTGCCGAATGCGGTAGCATCACCGAGGCCTCGCGCCGACTCTTTGTGTCGCAGCCTTCGATTACCGCGTCGATTCGCGACCTCGAAAACGAGATGGGCGTGCGCATCTTTGAGCGCACCAACAAGGGCGTCATTGTGTCCGAGGAAGGCGAGACCTTCTTGGGCTACGCGCGCCAGGTACTCGACCAGGCCGACCTGCTCGAGGGCAAGTACAAGGGCGCATCCGAGCAGGTGCCGCACTTTAGTGTGAGCTGTCAGCATTATTCCTTTGCCGTTAACGCGTTTGTTGACGTGATCCGCGAGTTCGATGCCGCGCGCTACGACTTTACCCTGCGCGAGGAGCAAACCCACGAGATTATCGAGGACGTCGCGCACATGAAAAGCGAGCTCGGCATCCTGTATCTGTCGGAGCACAATCGCGAGGTCATCGAGCGCATGTTGGCGGCCAACGAGCTCGTGTTCGAAGGGCTCTTCTGCGCCACGCCGCATGTCTTCGTGTGCGCCGACCATCCGCTGGCGGGCCGCTCGAGTGTGACGCTCGAGGACTTGGAAGACTACCCGTTCCTGTCCTATGAGCAGGGCAGCTATAACTCGTTTTATTATTCTGAGGAGCTGACCTCGACCTTTGAGCGCCGCAAGAATATCCGCGTGCGCGACCGTGCGACGCTGTTCAACCTGGCCATGGGCCTCAACGGCTACACGGTCTGCTCGGGCGTGATTAGCCACGAGCTCAACGGTCCCGGTATTATCTCCATCCCGCTCGATGTGGACGAATACATGGAGATTGGCATCATCACGCGCAAGAACACGACACTTACGCGCTACGGTCGGGCCTATATCGACGCGATTCGTCAGCATATCTAGGGTGCTGTGCTCCGCACGGTTCAAGTCTCTTTATGGCAATCCAGACTGATATAGGAAGCATCTATATCAAACTGTTATAAACGTATATTTTACGATGGTCATATGAGCGCTCATACTCTGTCCCAGTAAAGCAACCAATGCAAAGGGAGATATCTATGAGCACTTCGATTCAACCGAACGCGCCGTTTCGCGCCGATATCGTCGGCAGCTTTCTTCGTCCGCAGGCTGTAAAGGACGCCCGTGCCGCCTATGTCGCGGGTAAACTCGACGCTTCCGGCCTTAAGGCCGTCGAGGACGAGGCCATCCGCGACTTAGTGGCCAAGCAGAAGGCTGCCGGCCTGCAGGTGATTACCGATGGCGAGTTCCGCCGCAGCTACTGGCACCTCGATTTTATGTGGGGCCTCAACGGCATTGAGCGCCGCGCCTCGCGCACGGGCTACATGTTCCACGATGAGGAGACTACCGCCGACACCGCCGTGGTAACCGGTCCCATTAGCGGCGAGAATCATCCGTTCGTCGAGCACTTCAAATTTATCAAGTCGCTCGAGGGAGAGGGCCAGGTCGCGCGCCAGACCATTCCAGCGCCGATCCAGACGTTCTCCGAAGTCACACTCGACCGCTGCGATGGCCAGCAGGAGAGTCTGCACGCCGTCTACAAGACCGACGAAGAGCTCGTCGATGCCATTGCCGCAGCATACCGCACCGTGATTGCTGACCTGTATGCCGCGGGCTGCCGCAACATCCAGTTTGATGACTGCACCTGGGGCATCTACTGCGATACCGATTTTGTTGCCAAAACCGGCATGAGCCCGGTCGACCTGCAAAAGGTAAGCGAGCTGGGCGTGGCGCTCAACAATGCCGCCATCGAGGGCAAGCCCGACGATCTGGTTATCAACACGCATGTATGCCGCGGCAACTACCACTCCACCTACGCTTTTGAGGGCGGCTACGACCCCATCGCGCCGTACCTGTTTGCGCATGAGGACGTTGACGCGTTCTATCTGGAGTTCGACACGCCCCGCGCCGGTGGTTTTGAGCCGCTCAAGTACGTTGCTCCCGGCAAGAAGGTCGTGCT
Organism: uncultured Collinsella sp.; assembly: GCA_959601045.1. GTDB lineage: Bacteria > Actinomycetota > Coriobacteriia > Coriobacteriales > Coriobacteriaceae > Collinsella. The sequence continues at coordinate 19,162 of CAUGNZ010000003.1, read as the reverse complement.
GGGCTTGGTGACCACCAAGGCGGCAGAGCTCGAGAACGAGGATGTTATCGTCGAGCGCATCCGCGAGGCGGCAAAGTACGTGCCGCTCGAGAACCTGTATCTGTCTCCGCAGTGTGGCTTTGCCAGCTGCGAGATTGGCAATAAGCTGACCGAGGACGAGCAGTGGGCAAAGATTGCGCTGGTCGGGCGTATTGCCGAGCGCGTTTGGAAATAGCGCTAGCGTTTGCAGGTGGCGGCGCGTGCGAGGTACTGCATATCGCGTACAATGGTTCGGATCGTATCGTTCGGGCAGGTTATCCGATATACCTGATCGCCCTTCCATTCGAAAGGACTTCCATGTCCCAGTCTTCGACGCCCGCCGTCACCGATGCCATCTACGATGCATCGTCGCTCGGCCGCCCGCGCATGTTTGTGTTGGGTTTGCAACACATGTTTGCGATGTTCGGAGCCACGGTGCTCGTGCCCGTGCTCACCGGCCTTTCCGTTTCGACGACGCTTCTGTTCGCCGGCATCGGCACACTGCTGTTTCATTTTCTATCGCGCGGTAAGGTGCCCGCGTTCCTGGGCTCGTCGTTTGCCTTTATCGCGGGTTATGCCGCCATTGCACCCAACGGCGAGGCCGAGCTTTTGCCCTACGCTTGTCTGGGCGTTGCCTGCGCCGGCCTGCTCTATCCGGTGCTGGCAGCGCTGTTCCGCGCCTTTGGCGCCAAGCGCGTCATGCGCTTCTTCCCGCCGGTGGTGACCGGTCCCATCGTCATTTCCATCGGCCTGATCTTGGCAAGCTCTGCTATCGCCAACTGCCAGACCAATTGGCTTGTTGCCGTTGTCGCTGTGGCCGTGATCGTCAGCTGCAATATTTGGGGGCGCGGCATGGTCAAGATCGTGCCGATTTTGCTGGGCGTTGTGGTGAGCTATGCCGTTGCGGCCGCGCTGGGCGAGGTCGACTTCTCTGGCGTCGCAGCCGCCCCCTGGGTTGGCTTGCCCGTCGTGTGGGACAACACCGTGTTTGCGCTCTTTGGACCGCAGTTCGATAGCGGTCTTGCCACGACGGCCATCATCACCATCATGCCGCTGGCCTTTGCAACTATGATCGAGCATATCGGCGATATCTCCGCCATTGGCTCTACCTGCGAACGCAATTACATTGCCGATCCCGGTCTGCACCGTACCCTGCTCGGCGATGGCCTGGCGACTATCTTGGCATCGCTCTTTGGCGCCCCTGCCAATACGACGTATGGTGAGAACACCGGTGTGCTTGCCCTGACGCGCGTGTTCGACCCGCGCGTGATTCGCATTGCCGCCTGCTGTGCCATTGTGCTTTCGTTCTGCCCCAAGTTCGCTGCTGTGATTGCCGCCATGCCGGCGTGCGTTATCGGCGGTGTGTCGCTCGTGCTCTACGGCATGATCAGCGCCGTTGGTGTACGTAACCTCATCGAGAACCAGGTTGATTTCCAGAACAACCGCAACGTGCTGGTGGCGGCTCTGGTGCTCGTGCTTTCGCTCGGCATTGCCTACAGTACCACCGGTGCCATTGTGCTGGAGCTGGGCGGCGTGACGATTTCGCTTTCGGGCCTTGCCGTGGGCTCGCTGGTGGGCATTGTGCTCAACGCCATCCTGCCCGGTAACGACTTTGAGTTCGATACTTCCGAGCTTGAGGAGACTGCTGAATAGCAGCTGCGTTCAGCCAAATTAAAAATGGCGTCCATGCGTATGTACGCGTGGATGCCATTTTTAATGCGTCAGTATCCAGTGTATGGCGTGGGCCATGCGCAGGTCGGTCTGGGCAAAGTGATTGCCGGGGTTGAGTGCCAGCGTTGTTGGGATGCCTCGCTCGATGAGTAGCTCTTCCATTGCGCGCGTGTCGTCGAGCACGTGCCTCATCATGCGGTTGGGCGTCTTGGTTTCCTTTTTACCGAGTGACAGATAGACGGCGTCGGGCGTAGCTGTCATCGTGCGCTCGCGCGCGTAGTCGATAAAGCCGGGGAACCACAGCGACCCCGATGCACTTGCCGCGCGCTCAAAGACATCTGTTTGCCAAAGTGCCCACAGTGCAAAAAGACCCGCCAAGGAGTAGCCGGCAACGCCGCGCCAGGCGGGCGGTTGCGGGAGCGATGATTCGGCCTCTGGGATTATCTGCTTCAACAACTCGTCAAGAAAACCAGCAGCCTGTCCGCCAAAGGGCTCGGAATCTCGTATAGTTCCGTCGCATTCCCAGGGGCTCAGCTCGTGATTCCAATCGAGCCCTCCAATGGCGACAAGGGTGAACGGCGGGCAGTTGAGCTCTCGGCAGCGTTCATAAACCTCCGTGCCGTCGCCCATGACCACGGGAAGATAGATGACTGGTGCGCTTTCGGCATGCTGTGCATGAACGGTTATCTGCTTTTGATGCGCTTCCATGACGGGCTTCTCTCGGCGTTGTGATATCGACGGCCCCCATTGTCGCACGCCGGCTCATGCAGGTTGGGCTAGACCAAAGACAATCTCGTGCATACCCTGCGGACGCATATGGAAAACGCCACCGCCGGAGGGGAGCTCGGCGGTGGCGTTGTTAAACGGTGCTGGGACTCGGGGCCTTCGCGGGAGCTGCCATGTGCGCAGAGGCGTCTAAGAGCGCTTGCGGCTCGCCATGGTGCCTGCGGCGATAGCGGCTGTTCCCGCAAGGACGGTTGCCACGATGGCCGCACTCGAGGTGTCGCCGGTTGCCGCGAGCACGCCGGTAGTCTTGGCTTTCGTGATTGAAGCCGCAACGGCCTTGGTCGACTTTGAGCCCTCAGGCCTGGGGCTCTGCTTGGACTCCGCGGGCTTGCTTTCTGCGGGCTTGGTCTCGTCGAGCTTGGGGTCTTCCGGCTTGGCTACCTCGGGAGGCGCGATGACCATGCTCTTGGCGACAGCTTCGTTATAGGGGGAGTCGATCACAGCGTCGCCTGTGCCGATGGCTTGGCCTGCCTCGTAGATGCCGTCACGGAGCTTGCGATAGTCAATGACCTTGCCGCCTTCGGGCGTCTGGATGGCGGCGTTCTCAATCTTGATGGTGCCGATTGTCTTGCCGTCAGCGCTCATGGCACGGGCAAAGATTGCCGCTGTATCTCCTTCGGCCGTTACCTTGCTGCGGATGATCGAGATGACTGCGGGTGTGACGCCCTCGCTGGTCTGGGCGATGATGCCGATGTTCTCGCCTTGGGGCTCGGGGCTCGTCTCACCATCTTGGTTTTCGCTGTAGGGGATGGGGCCGTCGCCGTTCTCGACATAGCGGGCTATGGCCTTGACAACGGAGTCGCTGATGTAGATGTGGCCACCCTCCTCGTTGGGTCGATCGTTTCTGGTGGAGAATGCAGCCGAAACCTCGCCTTCCGCAAACGCGTCCACGGTGGAGCCGTTCTTGACGACGATATCGTCTTGGTAGGTGAAGAGGGCAATGGCGTCACCGTATCTGCCTTTACTTGCGCGGACTGTCACGTTTGCATGATCGAGTGTGATGCCCTTGTGGGCATAGACGCCATATTCAACACCGTTTGCGTTGAGGGAGGCGTTTGTGGCTGCGAGGCTGCCCTTGGCCTCGACGGCGGCGTCTTTCTCGGAGTTCGCCTTGACCTGGCTGCCGTCCGAGATATTGATGTTGCCGCCGCTCCAAATGGCCTCACTATCGGCTGAGCTTGCCTCGACTGTGCCGCCACCCTTGATGGTGAGGTTCTTGTCGGTTCCGATACCCTTGTCCTTGGTAGCCCTGGCGGTGACGGCCCCGCTGTCGTCAATCGTGATATTGCCGTTTGCCCTGATGCCATCCGATACGCCCGTGGCGTTGACGTTGCCCGAACCTTTGATAGCGAGATCGCCCTCGGCGTCGATGGCATCAAACCCAGCGCTCGTGGCGTTGACGGATCCGGCTCCGTCGATGTTGATATTACCCGTGGAGAGGATAGCGTCCTCAGTAGATGTCACGCTGAGCGTGCTGCCCGCGTCGCCTTGGATATTGAGCTCGGCGTTCTCATTCTTGCCATGAGAAGCCTTGATGCCTTCGATCCAGTCGGCAGTGACGATGTTGTTTCCCGAGTAATTCACGTTGAGCTTGCCTGCGGCCTGGATCTCGCCGCCGTTATAGTTGTTGAGCTTCAAGTCGTCGGCGCCGTCCCACGACCAGGTGCCGGTCTCGTCGCCCGCCGCAGTGCCGGCGTTGTATTTGGTTTCGCCGACCTTGACCCATTCCGCCGCGAGCGAGACGCTCGGCATGAGCAGCGAGCTCACCGTGAGCGCGCACACGGCGCCTACGACGATGCGGCGCGTCACGCGGCGCCAGCTGCCGTGCGCGAGTCCTATGCGACGGCGAACGTCGGGTTCGGCAACATGGGTTCCGGCGGTAGTGTCATTGCGTTTGGGGGTCGTGAACAAGGCTGCCATGGTTGCTCCCGTTCTCATAGGGCCTATACGGCTAGGTTCAGCGTATCTGCTGGATGTTGCCGGCGGTAGTGCCGTTTGGAGGGCAAAATGGCCAAAATGGGGGAGAAATAGGCCGCACGCCGGCGCAGGGACCGACGCTAAAAGAAAAGCGCGGGGCCGCATGGCGACTCCGCGCTTTATTGTTCAGCTTTTGCAGCCTTGCCCTTACGCTACGAAGAAGTAGACGGGGAAGGCAAGGGCTGCGATCCACCCGTCCTGTGCGAAAAAGTGTTTACGAGCGTTTGCGACTCGCCAGGGCGCCTGCGGCGATGGCGGCTGTTCCCGCAAGGGCGGCTGCCACGATGGCTGCGTTCGAGGTGTCGCCGGTTGCCGCGAGCTTGCCGACGGTCTTGGCTCCCTTGGCTGCAACTGCAACGGTCTTGGTTGTCTTCGTGCCCTCGGACTTGGAACCCTCGGGCTTGGTCTTGCCGTGCTTTTCCTCGGGCTTGGTCTCCTCGGGAGGCACGATGACCGTGCTCTTGGCGACTGCTTCGTTGTAGGGGGAGTCGATCACGGCGTCGCCCGTGCCGATGGTTTGACCCGCCTCGTAGACGATGCCGTCGCTGAGTTCTTCCTTGTTGCGATAGTCAATGACCTTGCCGCCTTCAGGCGTCTGGATGGTGGCTCCTTCGATTTCGATGGTGCCGATCGCCTTGCCGTCCGCGCTCATGGCAAGGGCGAAGATTGCCGCCGTGTCTCCCTCGGCCGTGACCCTGCTGCGGACGATCGAGATGGTCGCGGGCGTGATGCCCTCGCTGGTCTGCGCGAAGATGCCGATGTTCAGGCCCTCGGACTCAGGGATGATTTCGTCGTTTTGGTCTCCACTGTAGTGGTCGGGGCAGTCGCCGCCGGTCTCGGCATAGCGGGCTATGGCCTTGACAACGGAGTCGCTGATGTAGATATGGCCACCCGCTTCGCCGGAGTAGAAATTACTGGTGGAGATTGCAACCGAGAACCTGCCTTCTGCGAGCGCATCCACAGTCGAGCCGTTCTTGATGACGATGTCGTCCTCATCGGTGAAGAGTGCGCTGACTTCCCCGCCATCTGAGCTTGCGCGGATCGTCACGGTCGCGCCATCGAGCGTGATGCCCTTGTAGACATAGATGCCATACCCAACGCCACTTGCGTTGAGGGAAGCGTTCGTGACCGTGAGGCTGTTTTTACCGTCGATGGCGGCGTCTTCCTCGGAGCTTGCCTTGACCTGGCTGCCACCCGAGATCTCGATACTGCCGTCGGCCCAAATCGCATTGTCCTCGATAGAGCTTGCCTCTACCTTGCCGCCGCCCTTTATGATGAGGTTCTCGTTAGCATCGATACCCTGATCCTCGGTGGCCTTGGCGGTGACGGTTCCGCTGTTGTCGATCGTGATGTTGCCGTCGGCCCTGATGCCATCCGAATCGCCCGTGGCGTTAACGTTTCCCGAGCCCTTGATGGTGACATCGCCCCCGGCATCGATGGCATCGTGCTCGGTGCTCGTGGCGTTGACAGTGCCAGCGCCGTCGATGTTGATGTTGCCGACGGAAGTGATGGCGTCACGAGAAGATGTCACGTTGAGCGTGCTGGACGCGTCGCCCTGAATATTAAGCTCGGCGTTCTCGTTCGCGCCATCCTTAACCTTGATGCCGCGGCCGTCGTCGTTAGTGACGGTGTTGTTGCCTTCGTAGCTCACGTTGAGCTTGCCCGCTGCCTCGATCGCGCCGCCGTTATAGCCGTTGAGCTTCATGTCATCGGCGCCATCCCATGACCAGGTACCGGCGGCGTCTCCCGTGGGGCCCGCGGCCGCTTCGTGGCGGACGCCGCCAACGTCCACCCACTCGGCTGCGAGCGAGATGCTCGGCATGAGCAGCGAGCTTACCGTAAGCGCGCATACGGCGCCTACAACGATGCGGCGCGTCACGCGGCGCCAGCTGCCGTGTGCGAGCAGCGTGCGACGGCGCAGGTCGGGCTCGACAAAATGGGCTCCAGAGGTTTTGTCATTGCGCTTGGGGGTCGTGAACAAGGCGGCCATGGTTACTCCCATCCTCATAGGGCCTATGCGGTTATATCCAGCATATCTGCAGGATGTAGCCGTCGGTAGTGCCGTTTGGAGAGCAAAACGTCCAAAACTTGCGAAGCAATACATCGCGTGTCCGTGTGGTGCCTGGCTTTAAAAGCAAAGCGCGGAGCCACTCGATGCGACTCCGCGCTTTGCTGTTTGGTATTGCGAATCTTGCGCCTACGCTACAAAGAAGTAGACGAGGAAGGCGAGGGCTGCGATCCACATGAGCGGCTTGATCTTGGATGCCTCGCCCTTAAAGAGCGCGACGACCACGTAGGCGATAAAGCCCAGACCAATGCCGGCAGAGATGGAGTAGGTGAAGGGCACGCCGGCGACAATCATGAACGCCGGGAAGCCCTGCGACACGTCGGACCAGTCGATCTCGGAGGCCTCGCTCATCATGAGGTAGCCGACGTAGACCAGAGCACCGCAGGTGGCGGCGCTGGAAACGATGGTGACGATGGGGGAGAAGAACGCGGCGAGAATGAACAGCACACCGGTGGTGACGGAGGTGAGGCCCGTGCGGCCACCGTCGGCAGCGCCAGAGGTGGACTCGACGAAGGTGGTGATGGAGGAGACGCCCATAAAGCCACCGGCAGCAGCGGCCACGGAGTCGACGACCAGGATGGGACGGATGTCCTCGACATTGCCGTCCTCGGTCAAGAACTCGCCCTGCTTGGCGACGGCCATCGCGGTGCCCATGGTGTCGAAGAAGTCGCTCATGAGCAGCGAGAAGGCAACGACGAGCAGCATCGGGTCGGTCAGGACCTTCACGATGGCAAGGTTGCCGTCGGCAGTGCTGGCAAACGGGGCGCCGAAGGTCGAGAAGTCGAGCGGTGCGATGAGGCCCTCGGGCGCATGGGTGACGCCCAGCGGGATTCCGGCGATAACGGCGACGATGATGCCGATGAGCAGCGAGCCCGGCACGTTGCGGGAAGCCAGGGCAACCGTCACGACGATGGAGATGATGCCGACGATAAAGGTGGGGGAGGTGATGTCGCCCAGGCCGACAAGCGTACCGGCGCCAGCGGTGATGATGCCGGCGTCGCACAGGCCGATCATGGCGATAAACAGGCCCAGACCCACCGAGATGGCGTGGCGCAGGACCACGGGGATGGCGTCCATGATGGCCTCGCGCAGGCCGCACAGGACGAGCAGCAAGATGACGATGCCCTCGAGGAAGATAACGCTCATGGCCACGTGCCAGTCGCCGCCGCACATGGTGGTGGCGATGCCCGCGATCATGGCGTTGATGCCCAGGCCCGACGCGCAGGCGAGCGGGCGGTTTGCGAAGATGCCCATGCAGATGGTCATGATGCCGGCGCCCAGGCAGGTGGCGCAGGCGAGCGCTCCCGCATCAATGCCAGCGCCCGAGAGCACTGCGGGGTTGACGGCGATGATGTAGGCCATCGCCAGGAATGTTGTCAGTCCAGCGCGAAGTTCGGTCCCGATTGTGGACTTGCGCTCACTGACGTGAAAAAGTTCGTCCATGCATACCCTTTCCTTGTTCGGCCCCGAGTTTAGGCCGATTGACACGAACTCATTTACTATATCGCCTTTACAACCTTGCTGTTCCTCGCATGTTGATGTTCGGCGCTTTGTAACAGACGGACGGTATTTATCGCATGAAAATGTGTGGGTACCGTATACTTAAGCGGTTACAACGACCCCTATGGAGGAACGTATGATTAAAGAGCTTTGCCACGACGAGGCTATCCTGTCCCAGCGTTGCGAGGTTGCGACCGTCGAGGACGAGTCGGTTGCTCAGGACCTGATCGATACCATCAAGTCGCTCGATGATGCCGGCTGCTTGGCCGCCAACCAGATCGGCGTTACCAAGAAGGTCTGCGTCTACCTGGACGACGCCGGCGAGCCCCACGTGCTCTACAACCCCCGTCTGGTGTTTGGCCTGGGCGCCAGCAAGATGGAGGAGAGCTGCCTGACGCACGAGGAGGTCACCAAGTCCACGCGCTATATCAAGTGCAAGGTTGCCTTTGACCAGATCGTCGATGGCAAGATGCGCGAGCGCAAGCAGGACTTTGTGGGCTTCGAGGCGCAGATGGTCCAGCATATGATCGACCACTGTCTTGGAAAGTTGGTCTAAGGGGACCAAAGCACCGCACTTCGTCTCTTTTGGTCCGGGCGTGACATTGTTGTCATGTCCGGGCTTTTGTGTTTAGCGCCTTTTTGTTTGGTGACAATGAGCTTAGCAAGAACGTAAAGCTAGGAGGCGCTATGTGTACGAGCATTCGATTTACCGATAATTCTGGCCACATGTATCTAGGCCGCAACCTCGACTGGAGCTTTGACTACGGCCAACAGGTTCGCGTGATGCCGCGCGGGTTTCACATCCCGTATTCGTTTATCGACGATGCGTCGGCGGCACACGCGGTAATCGGCATGTGCATCGATTACAAGAACTATCCCATGTTTTTCGACTGTGGTAACGATGCGGGTCTGGCTGTGGCGGGGCTCAACTTTCCCGGCTATGCCGAGTATGCCGAGGGCCCGGTTGATGGAAAGACCAATATCGCGGCCTATGAGTTTCCCCTGTGGGTGGCAGCGACGTTCTCGACGGTCGATGAGGTCGAGGCCGCGCTGCGCGACACGGTGATTGTCGCCAAATCTGCCGGAGAGGGGCTGGGCGTGTCGCTGCTCCATTGGATTATCGGCGACAGCCAGCGCAGCATCGTGGTCGAGATGATGGCTGACGGCCTGCATGTATACGACGATCCGGTCGACACCCTTGCCAACCAGCCGACCTTCCCGTGGCACATGGAAAACCTGCGCACCTATATCACCGCCACAAGCGATTTTCCGCAGACGGCGACATGGCGTGGCGCCGAGCTTAAGCCCTATGGAGCCGGTGCCGGCATGCGCGGCATTCCGGGCGATTGCTATTCGCCGAGCCGTTTTGTAAAGGCGGCGTACCTCAATGCCAATTACCCGCAAAAGGAGAGCGAGACCGAAAACGTCGTTCGCATGTTCCGCTCGCTCGAGGGCGTGGTGATGATCGAGGGAGCGTCCAGGATGGGCGATGGCAAGTTCGAGAAGACTATCTATACCGGATGCTTTAGCGCGCGCACGGGCAATTATTACTACGCGATGTATGGGGATCCGTCGATTCGCTACGTGAGCCTGATGGATGCCGAGGGCGCGAACCCCGATAGGCTCGTGGTTCCCGGGCCGCGTCGTTCGTAGCTCACTGGTCCGTTGCGACATAAAACGGCCTCGCACCTCCTATGAGATGCGAGGCCGTTGTCGTCAATGGCTGGTGGCGTGTTAGAAGTTGGCGTCGTTGAACTGGGTGCTCTCGAGTCCGTCGAGTTGCTGTTCGGGCGTATCGGCGACGCTCTCGAGCAGCTCGGTGGGATCGACGTTCATGCTCTTGCCGGCCTCGTTGCCGTTGACCAAGTCGTCCGAGAAGATGTCGACCTCCATTTCCTCGGCCTCTTCGATCTGAACCTCGAGCGGCACCTGGGTGCGCACAAGTTTGACGGCCGGGCGCATGCGGGCAAAGAGCGGTACGTACTCAATGATGATGGCCGAGTTCTCGAGACCGTACCAGCGTGCCGGGCTTCCGCAGGCGCGGCGGACGGCGTACTTGATGGCCATCACGCGGTGGTCATTGCGGTTGATGTCCGTTTCGGGGGCAAGCATCTTGCGCAGCATGCAAAAGCGGAAGTCACCTACGTTGCCGCGCGTCTCGTAGATGGAGTAGGTGTGATGTTGCGGCGGCAGCTCGCCCGATGCCATCAAGTCGCCGACGATCTGACGCAGATAGGCGTTGACGCGCTGGTTGACCTTAAAGCCCAGGTCCAGGCGCACGCGGAACAAAAAGTCCGTGCCAAAGGTCTCGACGGAATACTCGTGCGTATAGGGTTCGTCGGTAACGTGCACGTTGATGAACCAATATGCCTTGGCGCGCTTGGGGTGCTTGTCCAGGATGGAATAGAGCACGTCGCGGTCGAGTGTGAGCGGGTCGGGGCTGTTGGTGAGAAATACCAGATTGTCGGCGAGCACGGGATAGGTCTCGTCATTGCGCAGGCGATTGAGCTGGTCGATGTACTTGGAGACGGGCAGCAGAATCGTCTGCGTGCGCTCGATGGCGGTGCCGCGACGCCACACATACATAAGGCCAAACAGCAGTGCGGCCAAGAAGATCATCACATAGCCGCCGTCAAAGAACATGGTGAGGCACGAGGCGAAAAAGCACAGCTCAATGGCGCCGAAGAGCAGGGCGAAGACGCAGGCGCCCAGCTTGTGCTTGAGAATGCCGGCGATATAGCTCGTCAAAAGCGTGGTGGTCATAAGCATGGTCACGGTAATGGCGAGGCCGTAGGCACTCTCCATGCGCTCGGAGTTTTGGAACAGCAGCACGATGAAGATGCAGCCGACCCACATGATGTTATTGACGAGCGGAATATAGAGCTGGCCCTTGGTGTCGCTGGGGTAGTGGATGCGCAGGTGCGGCATAAGGTTGAGGCGCGTTGCCTCGGATACCAGCGAGAACGAGCCGGTGATGAGCGCCTGTGAGGCGATGATGGCCGCCACGGCCGAAAGCACGATGGCAAACGGGCGTAGGGGCTCGGGGAGCATCATATAGAACGGGTTGACGATATCCATCGCGAGCATCTGGGGGTTGGAGTTATTGGCGAGCAGCCAAGCTCCCTGACCCAGATAGTTGAGGATAAGGGCCGCCTTAACAAATGGCCAGGATGCATAGATGTTTGCCTTGCCCACGTGGCCCATGTCCGAGTAGAGTGCCTCGGCACCGGTTGTCGACAGGAAGACAAAGCCGAGCACCATAATGCCCGAATGGTTGATGGGCGAGAACAGGAACATAATGCCGCGGATGGGGTTGAGCGCGCGCAAGATGGACAGGTTGCCGAGCATGTTGAACAGACCGGCGCCTGCCAGGAACAGGAACCACAGCGTCATGAGCGGGCCGAAGAGCTTGCCGATTGACGAGGTGCCGGCGCGCTGCATGGCAAATAGGCCGCAGATAATGATGATGGTGATGATGATGACGTTGGTCTGGCCGTCGCCCAGCAGCGCATGGCCCCATTCGATGGTGCGTAGACCCTCGATGGCTGTGGTGACCGTGACGGCGGGGGTGAGGATGCCGTCGGCGAGCAGCGCCGCGCCGCCGATCATGGCGGGCAGAATCAGCCATGGTGCCACCTTGCGTACGAGGCTGAACAGGGCGAAGATGCCGCCTTCGTTGTGGTTGTCGGCCTTCATGGCGATTACCACGTACTTGACCGTGGTCACGAGCGTCATGGTCCAGATGACGAGCGAAAGCGCGCCCAGGATCATGTCCTCGCTGACGGTACCGATGCCGCCGTTGTTGGCGACGATTGATTTCATGGTGTACATGGGGCTCGTGCCGATGTCGCCATAGACGACGCCGAGCGTTACGAGCAGCATGCCAGCGGAGAGGGGAATGGCTCCGTGCCCGCCCTGCCCATGCTGGCCTTGGAGGTTTGCCTCCAGTTTGTTGTGTGCCACGTGGACTCCCTTAGACATCCGGTTATCTGTCTAGGACAAAAAACTTTATGCCGTCTTTATACATACAAGAGCAGTTTGGCACATCGGGTTATTTTAGACAATAATCCTCAGCTGGGGATTATTTATCTACGCCGGTAGCATTTCAAAGCAGGGGCTTTTAAGCACGTGCTGTCTGGGCGATGCCAGCCTTGGCGTTTGCGCGTTTGCCGGCGAGTTCGCAAAAAATCGCGCCGCCGATGATAAGCGCGGCGCCCATCAGGCGGACCGGTGTTATGGCTTCACCCAAAAGGGCGGCCGAGAACACGACCGCCGAAAGCGGCTCGAGGTAGCCGACGACGGCGACGGTCTGGACGGGCAGCTTGGCGACGGCGCTAAAGTAGAGCAGGCAACCAATGCCGGTGTTGACGACGCCGAGCATAGCGACGGCGCGCCAATCAATGCTGGCGGCGACGCCGGCGGACAGGAACGAGGGAGCGCCCTGCGTGATGAGCGTGAGGGCCAGTGCGGTCACAAAGGCGGCGCTCACTTGGAGTGCGGAGTTCTCGAGGCCCTCGATGTGCGGCGCACCCTTGCTGGCGATGACCATCAATGCATAGCAGAAGGCCGAGGCGATTCCACAGACGATGCCCGCAATGGGCATATTGCCGCCTAGACCTTGCGCTGCAATGAGAAAAGCACCGCAGGCGACGGCGACAAAGCCGGCGATTTTGCCGCCGGTCAGCTTTTCGCCAAAAATGAGCGGGGAGAGGGCCATAACGATGATGGGGCCACAGTAATACAACAGCGAGGAGATACCAACGCCGATCGTCTGATAGGCGCGGAACAGGAAAATCCAGCTGGCGCCCAGCGCGGCGCCCGAGACGATGAGCGCTGCGGCCTCGCGGGGGCGAGACGGAGCCTGCAGGTTATGGCGCTTGGTTATGAAGAGGATGGCGGCAAGGGTGAGAGCGCCCAAAAACGTGCGCAACAGTACGATATCGGAGCTCGGCAGCGCGATGGCAGCGGCGATGATGCCATTGGAGCCAAACAATAGCAATGCTGCTAAGTACGTAAACAATCCGTTGTTCATGTGCTGACATCCCCTCTATATCCGAACATGTTCACTATGGGTGAACTGGCTTTAGAAGAAAAGCGAATATAATGCATGGATAACATGACAAAAACTCATGTAAAGGTGGAGGGGTGCCGTGGAAACGAATATTCAAAAGATGCAGGTGCTGCTCGAGACCGTGCGGGCCGGCAGTTTTACGCGCGCCGCCGAGCGGCTGAGCTATTCGCAGTCGGGCGTGAGCCGCATGGTGGGCGACCTTGAGACCGATTGGGGTTTTAAGGTGCTCGACCGCAGCCGCGAGGGTGTGGTGCTTTCTGCCGATGGGCGGCAGATCATGCCGGCGGTTGAGGCGCTCTGCGAGGAGTTTGGCCGCCTGCAGCGACACGTGGACGAGATGCGTGGGCTCATGCGCGGCAAGATCTGCATTGGTACGTTTTCGAGTGTGGCGACCCACGTGCTGCCACCGGTCATAGCGCGTTTTCGCGCCGATCACCCGGACGTCGATTATGAGTTGCTGATGGGCGATTACTCAGAGATTGAACAATGGGTGGCGGAGGGGCGCTGCGACCTGGGCTTTATCCCGCGTGAGCCCCGAGAAAACGGCATGGCATCACGGTCTTTAGTGTGTGATGAGCTGATGGCGGTGGTGCCGACAGATTCGTTGCTTGCCACGGCGGAGTTCGTCTCTCTTACCGATTTGGCAAGAGAGCAGTTTATTCTGCTGGAACGGGGTACCGATGATGAGATTACGCCGCTATTCCGTCGGGCGGGGCTGGCGGTGCGCTCAAAACTGTCGACTTGGGATGACTATGCGATTATGGCTATGGTCGAGGATGGCCTGGGCGTGAGCATTCTTCCCGCGCTCATCTTGCGTCGCTGCCAGTTCGATGTTGCTGTGCGTCCGCTCGAAGGGCATCCCCATCGGCAGATCAACGCCATATATCGAACGGCCGATGTTTCGCTTGCCGCCGCTCGTTTCCTCGAATACCTCTAAATGCGTGCACGTCGTTATCGCCTTTGGATAAATCTCGAGGTCTTGCTCATTTTATTTTTGAAATTGAACTTTTCGAAATAGCACGGCGCTATACTGCTGCCTAAATTGAACTCAGGTTCAATTCGTGTTGTATAAATTGAACTTTGCCAGCAAGGAGGTTCTAGTGGCCCAAGAGACGTTTAGCGATCGTCTGCGACAGGCTATGTCCGATCGCGACGTTCGCCAGTCGGACGTGATCCGCGCATCGGAGATGCTCGGCAAAAAACTCGGCAAGAGTCAGATGAGCCAATATGTGAGCGGCAAGACGATTCCGCGGCGCGATGTGGCTGAGCTGCTCGCCCGTATTTTGGAGGTCGATGTTACCTGGCTGCTTGCCGGCGACGCCGATCAAGGCGAGGCATCATCACCCCGCAACGATTCCAAGCCCGAACCCCATCCCTCAGCTCAAATTGCAAGGAGCACCACCATGCGTACTTTTTCTAAATCCACCAAGCTCGATAACGTCCTGTATGACGTGCGCGGTCCCGTCGTCGACGAGGCCGCCCGTATGGAGGACGAGGGCGAGCGCATCCTCAAGCTCAATATCGGCAACCCGGCGCCCTTCGGTTTCCGCACGCCCGATGAGGTCATCAAGGACATGCGCCAGCAGCTGCCCGACTGCGAAGGCTATTCCAACTCGCGTGGCCTGTTCTCCGCGCGCAAGGCGATCATGCAGTATTCGCAGATCAAGGGCCTGCCCAACGTTCAGATGGAGCATATCTACACGGGCAACGGCGTGTCCGAGCTCATTCAGCTTTCGATGAACGCGCTGCTCGACAATGGCGACGAGATTCTGATCCCCAGCCCCGACTATCCGCTCTGGACGGCGTGCGCAACCCTTGCCGGCGGTCATCCTGTGCACTATCTGTGCGATGAGCAGGCGGATTGGTATCCCGACCTGGAGGATATGGAGTCCAAGATCACGAGCGCGACCAAAGCCCTCGTTATCATCAACCCCAACAACCCCACGGGCTCGGTCTACCCGCGCGAGGTGCTCGAGGGCATCGTCGAGGTTGCACGCAGGCATCAGCTGATGATCTTTGCCGATGAGATCTACGACCGCCTGTGCATGGACGGCTACGAGCACGTCTCGATTGCCTCGCTCGCTCCTGATCTGCCCTGCGTCACCTTTAGCGGCCTTTCCAAGTCGCACATGATCGCGGGCTATCGTATTGGCTGGATGGTGCTTTCGGGCAACCAGCGCTGCATGAGCGACTTCATTATGGGCATTAACATGCTCTCCAACATGCGCCTGTGCTCCAACGTGCCGGCTCAGTCGATCGTTCAGACGGCGCTCGGTGGCCATCAGTCCGTCAACGACTACATCCGCCCCGGCGGCCGTGTCTACGAGCAGCGCAACTTTGTGTATGAGGCGCTCAACAAGATTGACGGCATCTCGGTGGTTAAGCCGCGTGCGGCGTTCTACATCTTCCCCAAGATGGATGTGAAGAAGTTCAACATTACCGATGACGAGCAGTTCGCCCTTGACCTGCTGCACGAGAAGAAGATTCTCATCACGCGCGGCGGCGGCTTTAACTGGGCTGAGCCCGACCACTTCCGTATCGTGTACCTGCCGCGCATGGAAGTGCTCAAGGAGTCCCTCGAAGACCTCGCCGACTTCTTCGATCACTACCGCCAGTCCTAATTAGTTCCGCCGTTCTGCCGAACGGCGGACCGCTTGACGTTGCGCGAGCTGCATTCACACCAATCTGACGTTCAATTTCGAGGGCGCGACCAGAAGGTCAGCGCCCTCTCATTTCGCGTCACCTTGGCGCAAATGCGGCTCGCTCGCTGGCGTGTGCTCAACCTGTATCGTTATCACGATCCGCATGCAACGGAGGAAAGCAGGTCATTTTCCTTGGCTTTCTAGATAACGATTCCGCAACAGTGGTCGATTTCGTGTTGGATGATCTCGGCGGTGTAGCCCGAGAAGTTTTTGATGCGGTGGACGAAATTCTCGTCCAAATACTCAACCTTAATGCGGCGATAGCGAGTACAGGGGCGCTCGCCGGAAAGCGAGAGACATCCTTCGCTCGTCTGATAGGAATTGACCTGCTCAAGAATTTGAGGGTTGTACATCAGCAGCGCCCTGTTGCCGTCCTTTACGCAGATGATGCGTTTGCGCACGCCAATCATGTTGGCGGCAAGGCCCACGCACTCGTGCTCATGCTCATGGAGCGTATCCAGGAGGTCCTGCCCGGTCGCGGCATCGTCGGGTCCCGCGTCTTCGGAAGGCAGGCGCAAAAAGAACTCGGATTTCATGATGGGCTTAATCATGGCGGGCTCCTCATGTCTCGTGCTTTCGTGGACTTTTAATAATAGCGCGGAAGGAAAGCTGCGCGTCAGCGTTACAATCTTTCAACGTTGGACCATGTTGTCGGATCCGTCGCGTGCGGCGTCTGACGTAAGTCTAGGGCTCATGCTCGCCCTGGACTGTTCCTCTGGGGCGATGCGACTGTCGTTCCAAGAGGAAGGAAATGCATGGGGAGCAAATCTCAGCAACAAGTTCAAGCAACGCCATCGGCCACTTCGGCGTTTCTCGTCGTAATGTATATTGCAGCCTTTGTCGCCGCGTTTAACGAGAACATCATTAACGTGGCACTGCACGACATCATGGCGGTCTTTTCGGTGAGCGCTACCACGGCGCAGTGGCTCGTTTCGGGATACATGATCGTGACGTCGATCTTTACGGCCATCATGGCCTTTCTGTCCGGTCGTTTCTCGACGCGCAAGCTGCTGTTTTTCGCATGCGGATGCATGGTCGCCGGAGAAGTCCTGTGCCTGGTCGCCCCGTCGTTTACCGTTTTGCTGCCAAGTCGTATTTTGCAGGCTGCGGGATCGGGCATCTTGTTTCCGCTCATGATGAATGTGGTGCTATCTTGTGCTCCGCGTGAGAAGCTCGGTCTGTATCTGAGCTTGGGCGGTGCCTGCATTACGCTAGGGCCGGCGTTTGGGCCCGTGATTAGTGGTCTTATGTGCACGTTGTTTGGCTGGAGGGCGGTGTTCGTAGTGCCGCTGGTGGGCGGTGTCGTGGTCGCCGCGGCGGCAGCAAAGCTCGTTCGGAATGTCGGAGAGTGTTCGAACACCACGCTTGATATTCTGTCGGTTGTTTTGCTCACTGCCGGCATTACGGCGTTCGTGTATTCCGTAGGCGAGTTCTCGACCAATGTGATGGCCGGTATCGTGGCGCTTTTCGCCGCTGTTGTGGTGCTCGGCCTGTTTGCGGTTCGTCAGCTCAAGCTCGAGCATCCGGTGCTTAACGTGCGTCCCATGGCGAGCGTTCGTTTTTGGCCTGCATGTCTGCTTGTGGTGGTGTCGATGATGACGACGTTCTCGATGAGCGTTTTGTTGCCGCTCTATTTTGAGGGCGCATACGGCATGACCGCACTTGTCGCGGGTTTGCTCATTTTGCCGGCGATCGCCTGCAACGCCGTGACCTCGATTGTGGGCGGACGCGTGATGGATGCCCGTGGTGCGTGGCCGCTGCTGCCGGTCGGCTTTGCCCTGATCGCTGTGGGGCAGACGGCAATCTCGATGACCGCGGCAAGCATGAACAGCGGCGTTGTCGTGCTGCTGACCGTTGTGGTGTATGCCGGCGTCGGTTTGGTACTGAGCCCCTCGCAGACCGCCGGTTTGGAGACGCTCCCCGCCGCTGAGCATCCTCACGGAACGGCATTGCTTAACACGTGGAACATGATTGCCGCGTCGTTTGGTCCGTCGCTGTTTATCGGCCTGCTTTCGAGTTCTGCGGTGGCTGCTGGCGCCGCAGGCGTTGCGTCGGACGTTGCCCAGGCGATAGGATTTGCAGCCGCCGTGCGCGTGGCGGCCGTGATTGCCGTTGTCGGGTTCGCGGTGTCGCTGGTGTACGCTCGCCGCGAGTCGCACATGTCGCATTAATGTGTGCACATAGATTCTGCAGCTAGATTGGATGGCGACACCATAAACTAATGGACGTTTTGCCGAGAGGCATGAATGTATAAAGCGCAAAGAGTGCGCGACGGGCCCCGCGAATGGGGCGATGATGCCCGAGAGGGCCAAGAAGGAGTCTCATGTCTGAGAACGAAGAGATCATGAACGAGACCGAGAACGAGACCATGGCTGCCGAGGTCGAGGCAGTCGAGACCGTGGAGACCGAAGCTGCCGAGGTTGAGGCTGCTGACGAGGTTTCCGCCGAGGAGGCCGAGGTTGTCGAGGCCGCCGCTGATTACGATGACGAAGAGCTGATGGACAAGATGCAGAAGGCCGCCCGCCTGCTGCGCAGCCGTCGCTTTGCTATTTCCAAGGAGGAGGAGGCCAAGGCCGAGCGCATGGCGAACATCGAGCGCGCCATCAAGCTTCTTGACCTCAAGCCCAAGATGGAGCAGAAGGAAATGTCCGACCTGCTGGGCATGCGCCTTCGTGAGCTCGATGGCCTGATGGCCGAGGCCGAGGCTGCCGATCTGGTCGGCCGCATCGACGACGCCGAGGGCGATATGCGCAAGATCGTTGTCTTCGCTGCCGAGGATGCCGCTGAGGGCCTGGTCGAGCTTGCCAACAAGAAGGAGAAGCTCCTGCCCGAGCTTTCTTACGAGGAGGCTACCGAGCTGATGGCCGCTCTCGATAAGGTTATCGCTCCGCTCGTCGCCATGGGCCTGGACGAGGACCGCGGTCCTCGCGGCGGCCGTGACGAGCGCGGTGGCCGTGGCGGCGACCGTGGCGGTCGCGGCGGCTTTGGCGATCGCGGTGGCCGTGGCGGCGACCGTGGCGGTCGCGGTGGCGATCGCGGTGGCCGTGGCGGCTTTGGCGACCGTGGCGGCGACCGTGGCGGTCGCGGCGGCTTTGGTGGCAACCGTGGTGGCTATGGCGATCGCGGTGGCAACCGTGGTGGCTTCGGCGGCAACCGTGGTAACGACCGCGGCGGTCGCGGTGGCGACCGTGGCGGCCGCAACGGTGGTGGCTTCCGCGGCAACCGCTTCTAATTGGGTTACGCGGTTTTACCAAATCGCGTAACTAGTTGACGCTGCAAACCCGCCAGAGCGGCAATCTGCCTTTCAACTTCGACGGCATGATCGAAAGATCAATGCCGCCTCGTTTCAAGGCACCTTGCTCGCTCTGG
>CAUGNZ010000002.1 GCA_959601045.1 uncultured Collinsella sp. | reverse complement strand
GTGCCCTTAGGAAACCCCGTAGGCCCCGCGGCCGGTGGGAGCAACGCTACTTCACGACCAGAATGTCGCAATCGGTATTGCGCAGCAGGAACGTCGAAATCGAGCCCAGGAGCGCATACTTGATCGAGGACAGGCCGCGTGCGCCGCAGAGCACCAGGTCGGGCTTAACCACGTCGAGCATCTCGTCCTTGAGCGTCTCGCGAATGCGGCCGGCGCGAATCATGACCTCGACCTCGGGAATGTCGGGATTGGCCTTGGCCTCCTCGAGCTGCTTGGCGATGGAGTTCTTAAATGCCTCCTCTAGGCCGTTGACCAGATCGACCGGATAGGAACCGGCGCTCTCGAGCGCCGTGGAATCGATAACGTGGCCGATGATTAGCTTGGCGCCGTTGTTCGCGGCGACCTTGATGGCGCGTGCGAGCACAAAATCCTGCTGTTCAGTACCGTCGAGTGAAACAAATACCTTGGTGTAGCCCTCGTTCATGGTTTCCTCCTTGGTCTATCGCACGGGCGCGGGGCTCGTGCATCGGGCGGGCGCGGGCGCGTTGGCCGCCGGACACTTTATCTTGTTGCAGTTATACCCAAGGATTTGGGTTTGACCGCTCGCAATTCTGTGAACGGGCGAGTTTTTTGGTAAGGGTAGGCGCAGGCGCGCCGCCAACGGTTGATAATGGGACATCGCCCGCACCGTCCGCAGAACAATATCGGCGGGTGTCTAACGAGGGGGTCCCTTTGGATATCATCGAGCTTTTAAAATCTGCCTTTATGGGCCTGGTCGAGGGCATCACCGAATGGCTGCCTGTTTCGTCGACCGGTCACATGATCTTGGTGGACGAGTTCGTCAAGATGAACGTGAGCGAGACGTTCTGGAATATGTTCCTGGTCGTGATTCAGCTTGGCGCCATTTTGGCCGTCTGCGTCCTGTTCTTCCATGAGCTCAATCCGTTCTCACCCAGCAAGGGCAAGGAGGGTCGTCGCGACACCTGGGTGTTGTGGGGCAAGATTGTGCTCGGCTGCATTCCCGCCGCGGCGATCGGTCTGCCGCTTAACGACTGGATGGAGGAGCATTTCTATAATGCTCCCGTCGTGGCGCTGGCACTCATTGTGTACGGTGTGCTGTTTATCGTGATTGAGAACTGGCGCGCGAGCAAGCGCGAGGAAATGGCCGTTGCCGGTTCGTTTGGTTCGCGTGCCGCGGCGTCGGGTGGACGTCCCGCTGGCGCACACTTTGCCGCGCCCGCTGCGGTTGCTGCTGCAGACGACGATGACGATAACCTGGACTTTGGTTCCATCGCTACGCTCGAGGACCTGAGCTGGAAGACCGCACTGGGTATCGGTTGCTTCCAGGTGCTCTCGCTGGTGCCGGGTACGTCGCGCTCTGGCTCCACCATCATCGGCGGCCTGCTGCTGGGCTGCACGCGCTCGGTGGCGTCTAAGTTCACGTTCTTCCTGGCCATTCCCGTTATGTTTGGCGCGAGTGCGCTCAAGCTGGTCAAGTACTTTATTAAGGGCGGCACGTTTGGCGCCAACGAGATTGCCATCCTGGGCGTGGGTTGCGTCGTCGCCTTTGCGGTGTCGCTCATTGCCATCAAGTGGCTTATGGGCTTCGTCCGCCGTCATGACTTTAAGTGCTTCGGCGTGTATCGCATTGTCCTGGGCATCGTAGTGCTTGCGTACTTCTTTGTCCTGGAGCCGATGCTCGGCCTCTAACTTAGTCGACGCTGCGCGGCGGTCAGGACGACAACTTGTCATTCAAAGGGGGTGGCATGACCAAAAGGTCTATGCCGCCCCCTTTGTCAAGGGGCTAGGTAAAAGGGGTCAGGTAATTTTGCACCAACTTGGTTCAGAATAGCCTGAAACCTTTTCATCAATCGCAGTGGGAGATGGTGATCTGGGCGAATGAGTCGACTGTCCTTCCTGGTCGCCAACAAAAATCGAGTTGTGCGGCCTCTCGGAGGTCTCTAGCTGACAAAAAACGCCATCTTGGTACCATCAGCATTCACAGTAGTGTTTGCTACTGTGAGTTATATGCGTAAATTCGCGAGAATATTCCCAAAATAGGACAAAGGCACTCAAGTTATTTCAGCAACCCTTGCGTGGAGCCAGTGGAAAAGGCCGCACAACTCGAAAAATGTTGGTGGCGGTTTGAGGATAATGCCGAATGCGGTAAAGGGACTGTCCCTTTGCCGCATTCAGGCCACGGTGTGCTGGGGCTTGCGGTTAAAGATGAGCTTGTCCACTACGGCCTGAAGCGACATATGACGGACGGTGTTGTAGGCCTCCTGCGTGCTGTAGGCGCAGTGGGGTGTGACGATGCAGCGCGGGTGGGCGATCAAGGCCTGGTTGGGCGCGGTCTCGTCGGCGAGCACGTCGAGCGCAGCGCCGCAAATGCCGCGTGTGCCACTGCTGGCAATACCCTCGTCCAGCGCGGCGACTAGGGCATTTTCGTCCACAATGGGTCCCCGGGCCGTGTTAATCAAAAATGCCGTTGGTTTCATACGCGCAAGTTCGCGCTTGCCAATTAGCGTTTCGGTCTCCGGAATCAACGGGCAATGAAGGCTGACGATATCGGAGGCCCCAAGCAATTCGTCGAGCGTTTGCGCTTTGATACAACCGGCGGCGGCAAGCTCTTCTGCGCTCTTGGTTGGCGCCCACACCAGCACCTTCATGCCGAGTGCCTGCGCGATAGGCACCACGGCACGCGCGATGCTGCCAAAAAAGACGAGCCCCAACGTGCGGCCCTGCGTGCGGTGCATGGTATACCCGCCCAGTGGATTCCAAACGCCAGTCCGCACGTCGCAGTTGAGAAACGTAACCTGTCTCATCAGGTCAAGCATCAAGGCAATAGTATGCTGAGCGACGTCTTCCGAGCAGTATCCGGGGCAGTTGGTGACGGTGATGCCGTGTGAGGCCAAGCGGTCGACAGCAACGTGGTTCACGCCGATGGACATATTCGAAACGATGCGTATCCCCACGGCGGCCATGTCGTCGGCACACGCATCGTCGATGGGACCGAACTCGCCGACAAAGCCCTCGCAGCCGACCAACTGCTCGGCGGTGGGGCAGACATTGGGCTTGTGCGCGCAGCCAACCAGATCAATTTGGTCGCCGCCTTCGATTGTGTCGAGCACCGCTTGACCAGCTTCGGTCGAGCCGTCGACCATGTAATAGAGCACCTTGTGTTTCACAACGGCACTCCTGCGATGTGGGGTGGGTAGGAGCGGTAGATATTCTATCCCTCCGGTGGTGCAGATTAACCTGACCCCATTACACCAAATCCGCTGGGGCAGGCCTGACAGTGGCGGACGGAGTCGTGGTGTGATTTGCGTCGGTGTCCGCGCGGCTCGGTATACTGGTACGGCTCAAACTATGGCGCTGCCCGCAGGCGCGCCGTCTGTCAGATGAGGAGTCGCCCATGACCCAGCCCTTGCCCTGGGAAAAGAACGCCGCGGTACCCGTGCCGCCCGCGCCGGAACCCGTGCCGCTCGATGCATGCACCGCCCCCGCTGCGCCGGAGCCCGAGCTCGTTCCGCTCGACATCTATGACGCTCCCGCGCCGGCGCCCAAGCCTATCAAGCCGCTCGTCGACATCGACAGCCTTAATCCCGCCCAGCGCGAGGCGGTCCTGTCCACCGAGGGCCCGTTGCTGGTGCTCGCCGGCGCCGGCTCGGGCAAGACCCGCGTCTTGACCTTCCGCATCGCACATATGCTCGGCGACCTGGGCGTTAAGCCTTGGCAGGTTCTTGCCATTACGTTTACCAACAAGGCTGCGGCCGAGATGCGCGAGCGTCTGGCGGCACTCATCCCCAGCGGCACTCGTGGCATGTGGGTGTGCACCTTCCATGCCATGTGCGTGCGCATGCTGCGCGAGGACGCCGACCTGCTGGGCTATACCGGTCAATTCACCATCTACGATGACGACGACTCAAAGCGCATGGTGCGCGACATTATGCAGGCGCTCGGCATCGAGCAAAAGCAGTTCCCCATCAACATGATCCGCAGCAAGATCAGCTCTGCTAAAAACGCCATGATCGGGCCCGAGGACATGCTCAAGAGCGCCGATAGCCCCAACGACAAAAAGGCCGCGCAAGTCTACCTGGAGCTGGAGCGCCGCCTGCGCGCCGCCAACGCGATGGACTTCGACGACCTGCTCGTGCGCACGCTCGAGCTACTGCGCACCCGCCCCGAGGTGCTCGACAAGTACCAGGAGCGCTTCCGCTACATTAGCGTCGACGAGTATCAGGACACCAACCACGTCCAGTACGAGATCGCCAACCTGCTGGCCGCCAAGTACCAAAACCTTATGGTCGTGGGCGACGATGACCAGTCCATTTACAGCTGGCGTGGCGCCGACATCACCAACATCCTGGACTTTGAGCAGGACTTTAAAAACTGCAAGACCGTCAAGCTGGAGCAGAACTATCGCTCTACGGGTCATATCCTGAGCGCCGCCAACGCCGTGGTGCGTCACAACTCGCAGCGCAAGGACAAGCGCCTGTTTACGGCCGAGGGCGATGGCGAGAAGATTCAGGCTTTCCAGGCAAGCGACGAGCGCGACGAAGGTCGCTGGATTGCCGGCGAGATCGAAAAGCTGCATGCCAAGGGTACAAGCTACGACGATATCGCCGTGTTCTACCGCACCAACGCCCAGTCGCGTATCCTCGAAGATATGTTCCTGCGCGCGGGCGTGCCCTACAAGATCGTCGGCGGCACGCGATTCTTCGACCGCGCCGAGATTCGCGACGTCATGGCCTACCTCAAGATGATCGTGAACCCGGCCGACGAGATGAGCGTCAAGCGCGTCATCAACACGCCGCGCCGCGGCATCGGCTCCACCTCGATCCAAAAGATCGAGCAGCTGGCGCGCGACAACCGCTGCTCGTTCTTCCAGGCCTGCGAGATCGCAACAGCCGAGACGGGCATGTTTAGTGCCAAGGTGCGCAACGGCCTGTCGAGTTT
The DNA here is from genome assembly GCA_959601045.1 of uncultured Collinsella sp. Classification (GTDB taxonomy): domain Bacteria; phylum Actinomycetota; class Coriobacteriia; order Coriobacteriales; family Coriobacteriaceae; genus Collinsella. Next base: position 98,073 of record CAUGNZ010000002.1, on the reverse strand, counting down.
TGTGGCGCTGGTGCGCGAGGGCCGCCGCATGGACGGCGAGCTCAAGGACGTCGTCGAGATGATTGTCGATAGGACGGGCCTGCTGCAGGCGTTTCGCGCCGAGGGCACCATGGAGTCCGAGAGCCGCGCCGAGAACATCCAGGAATTCCTGGGCGTCGCCGCCGAATTTGAGGAGACGCACGAGGATATCGAGGGTACGCTCGAGAGTCTAGAAGAGCTGCGCGCGGCCGGTGTTGCCGACGTGCCGTCCGTCGCCGAGTCCGAGTCCATCGTGGTGAGTGCGCCCGCGTCCGAGCCGGAGCCGTCCGCTCCGGCATCCTCGTTTGAGGCACTTGTCGGCGCTCGTGACGCCGCGGGCTCCAATCCGCTCGATAGCCTAGCCGCCCCGGCGCTCTCGCCGCAGGATGCCCTGGCCGCCGCCATCGCGGGCAACGCGTATGCCGTGCCAACAGAGCTACCGGCGGGCGCCGTGCATGCCGACGAGATCGAGCGCACCTACGGTCCGCTCACCTGTAAGGCACTGCCGGCACTCATGGAGTGGCTGGCCCTGCGCTCCGACTTGGATTCCCTGGCCGGCGAGACACATGCCATCACCATGATGACCATCCACTCCGCTAAGGGCCTGGAGTTCCCCGCGGTGTTCGTGGCCGGCATGGAGGAGGGTATCTTCCCGCACGTGCACGACTTTGGCGGTAGTGACGATCCGGGCAAGCTCGAGGAAGAGCGTCGCCTGGCCTACGTCGCCATCACGCGTGCTCGCAAGCGCCTGTTCCTGACCTATGCGGCCACGCGTCGCACTTACGGCTCGACCTCTGCCAACCCGCGCTCGCGCTTCCTCAACGAGATTCCGTTTGAGGATATCGAGTTTAGCGGTATCGGTTCTGCCGGTTTTGAGGGCACGGGCTGGGAGAAACGCGGCGACCGTCACGGCACCTTTGGCTCGGGCATGGGCTCGGATATGTATGGCGGCAAGGTGTTTGGCTCGCATACGCGCTCGACCGGCGGTTCCGGTTCGCGCGGCGGATCGAGCTTCGACGATTTCTTTGGCGGCAGCAGCTATGGGACCGAGCGCCATCGTGGGGTCTCGCCCGACGCCGGCCGTGTTGCCTCGACCTTTGGCTCGGGCGCGCCGCGAGCCAAAAAGCCGTCGTCCAAGGTGTCGCCGACGGTGGAGCGCAAGGTCGATCGCGCCAGCGCGTCGCAGGACTTTGCCGCGGGCGATACCGTGAGCCACAAGACCTTTGGCACGGGTACCGTGATCTCGGTCGCCGGAGACATGATCGAGGTGCAGTTCGAAAAAACCGGCCAGACCAAAAAGCTCATGAAGGGCTTCGCACCTATCGTCAAGCTGTCGTAATCCCAGCGGACCTGGGCGGGCGTATAGGGCAACATCGCCTGCTCGGACAGTCCTGCTCGCGCGGAGAGCACATTAAGTGCTCTCCGGCTCGTGCGGAACTCGCGATCGACGTTGTCCATGGCGCCTGTCCGGGGCCTTGGGTAGCGTTGCTTGCGAGCGTCGCTCTGCCTGTTCGCTTTTTGGTCTGGAGAGCCGGGTGGGCTGATAGATGGATATGAATAGGGGCTCTCCCGTATGTGGACGGGGGAGCCCCTTGTTGCGTTTGGGTTGTTGTGGTGGCTTACAGGTGGCTGATGATTAGCTCCATTTTGCCTTCGAGGTCGATGGAGGTGACGGTGCTGGGGGCCAGCAGGTGGCTTCCCTTGTGGACGGGGTCGCCGCAGACGGTGCCTTCGCCGTCGATGACTGACAGGCACATGAAGGGCCAGTGCTGGTCGAGGGTCTTGCTGCCGTCGACGCGCGCGCGATCGACGGTGTAGCAGGGGTTGGACTCGAGCTCGGTCACGCCATCGACCTCGGGCGCGGTCACGGTACCGTCGACCGGAGCCTGAGCATCAAAGTTGATGCAATCCAGACTCTGCTCAATGTGCAGCGGACGCAGCTTGCCGTCGGTGCCGGGGCGGTCGTAGTCGTACAGGCGATAGGTCACGTCGCTCGACTGCTGCGTCTCCAAAATGAGCGTGCCGGTCTTGATGGCGTGCACGGTACCGGAATCAATCTGGAAAAAGTCGCCCTTGTGGATCGGCAGCACGTTGAGCATGTCGTCCCAGCGGCCGTCCTTGATCATCTGTGCGGCTTCAGCGCGATCCTTGGCGCGCTGCCCGACGATAATCGTGGCGCCGGGCTCGCAGTCCAGGACATACCAACACTCGGTCTTGCCCAGGCTGCCGTTCTCGTGCTCGGCGGCGTACTCGTCGTTGGGATGAATCTGGATCGAAAGGTCGTCCTTGGCGTCCAGAATCTTAATGAGCAGCGGGAACTCCTTGCCCTCGCAGTTGCCAAAGAGCTCGCGGTGCTCGGCCCACAGCCATGACAGCGTGTGGCCGGCGTACGGGCCCTCCGCGATCTGGCAGTCGCCGTTGGGATGGGCAGAGATGGCCCAGCACTCACCGATGGGGCCCTCGGGAATGTCGTAACCAAATACGGTTTTGAGCTGGCGGCCGCCCCAGATCTTCTCGTGGAAGATCGGCGTGAGTTTAATCAAATCGGACATGTGCATACTCCCATAAGGTTGTGCGGGTGCCCACTCCAAACGAGCCATAGTGAGCGCCCGCATGACTACAAAAACTTATGCCAGCGTTACGTTGTGCAGCTCAAAGCGGTCGCCTACGTTGTGCGAGATAGAATATTCAAACGCGGTGCCGCTATCCAAGAAGCCAATCTGGTTGAGTTCGAGCAGGGGAGAGCCGGGTTTGGTATCCAGGCGCTCAGCCTCTTCCTCAGTTGCCGCGACAGCGCGAATGGTGCGATGGAAGCTCGAAATCTTCAGCCCGCATTGCTCGCGGATAAAGCCGTAGACCGATCCGTACAGGTCCTTCTTTTTAAGGCCCGGGATCAGTTCGAGCGGCATATAGGTGTACTCGATGACGATGGGCTTCTCGTCGACCTGGCGCACGCGCACGATGTGATAGGCGAAGTCATCCTCGGCCATTCCCAGCTGGGTCGCAACCTCTGCCGGCGGATTGACGATCGAGAAATCGTAGACCACCGAGGTCACTTTCTCCCCGCGATGCTCGTACGAAAAGCCCTGGGCACGGTCGTTCTTGCCTTGAAAAAACACCTGGCCGGGAAGTCCCGCCGTGTCCTTGACGTAGGTGCCCGATCCGCGCCGGCTGGTAATAAGGCCTTCTTCGGTAATCTGCTCAATCGCTCGTTTGACGGTGATTTTGGAAACGCCATAGAGCTCACAGAACTCAACGACGGTGGGCAACTTATCGCCCGGTTTAAGTGCGCCGTCCTCGATGCTTCGACGGATATCTGCAGCTATCGCCTCGTATTTGGGAATCATGGAACCTCCTTTCCGGCTTGATTGAGTACAGAAGAAAGTATAGTCAACACCTAAGCATCCCTATTGCGTTTTTGAAAAGTTCGAGAAAGGTTTAATTAAAAAACGCTTCTCTTTAGAAACTAGAGCGCTCTAAATGAATATGCATTCGAATAATGTGATATTGAGCGAATCGATCGGCTCGAGGATGGGGTCGAGCCGTTTTGCCGCCCGGCGAACCGAATCTCATGCCCTGCATTTTCCCAGATAAAACCTGCCAAAACAAACCTGTCCCTTTTTGGTAGGTTTTTGCCTTGGGAGCGGTACCATACAGGCAATGTTTAAACGAGAAAGGCGGGCTCCCATGGAACCTAAGCAGTATTACATCGGCATTGACGTCGGCGGTACCTCGGTCAAGGAGGGTCTGTTCGATGAGGACGGAAACCTGCTTGCCAGGGCCAGCGTGCCCACGCCTCCCATCGTTGACGCTGCGGGCTTTGCCGCGGTGACCGAGGCTATCGACCAGGTGGTCGCCAAGGCCCAGATTCCGCGTGCCTTTGTGTCGGGCATTGGCCTGGCCGTTCCGTGCCCCATCCCGGCATCGGGCGATGCCAAGGTCAAGGCCAACATTGCCATTAACCTGCCCGAGCTCAAGATTGCCATCCAGGAGCACTGCCCCGACGCGGTCGTTAAGTACGAGAACGACGCCAACGCCGCTGCTATGGGCGAGGCCTGGCTCGGCTCTGCCAAGGGCGTGCAGAACGTGGTGATGGTCACCATCGGTACCGGCGTGGGCGGCGGCGTTATCGTTAACGGCGACGTGGTATCGGGCGTTGTGGGCGCCGGCGGCGAGATTGGCCACATGTGCCTGAACCCGGCTGAGGAGCGCACCTGCGGTTGCGGCGGCCATGGCCATCTGGAGCAGTATTCCAGCGCCACCGGCGTGGTGAGCAACTACCTTGCCGAGTGCAAGAAGGCGGGCGTCGAGCCCATCGAGCTGACCGGCCCCTCCGATTCCAAGGACGTGTTCCAGGCTTGTCGCGAGGGCGACAAGCTCGCGCTGGCCGCGGCCGATACCATGGCCGACTATCTCGGCCGCGCACTGGCGCTTATTGCCAACGTGGTTGATCCCGAGATGTTCCTCATCGGCGGCGGCGCCTCTGCCTCGGCCGATGTCTACCTCGACAAGGTTCGCGAGCACTTTAAGCAGTACGCGCTTTCCGCCTCGCGCGAGACGCCCATTAAGGTCGCTTCGCTCGGAAACGACGCCGGCATCATCGGTGCCGCCTACGTAGCCCTGCGCGCCGCCGGTAAATAGCTGGTGCAAGGGGGACAGGTTACTTTGCACCAACATGGTGCAAAGGGGACAGCCTTGGCCCCCATGCCTGCGCCCCAAAATATGCCGTGGCCCTTCCGTCTGCGAAGGCTCGGCATCGGCGTGCTACCATAGCTACGTCCAAGTACACATATCAAGTGGAGGATATCCATGGCAAACGTTCTTGTCTTTGGTCACCAGAACCCCGATAACGACGCCATCATGAGCGCCGTCGTCCTGTCCCAGTTGCTCAACCAGGTTGAGTATGCCGGCAACACCTACGAGGCCTGCGCCCTTGGTCAGCTTCCGGCAGAGTCCGCCAAGCTGCTCGCCGACGCCGGCATTGCCGAGCCCCGCGTGATCGAGTCCGTCGAGGCCGGTCAGCTCGTCGTCCTCACCGACCACAACGAGTCCGCCCAGTCCGTCGCCGGCCTTAAGGACGCCACGGTCTTTGGCGTCGTCGACCATCACCGCATCGGCGACTTCGAGACCGCCGGCCCGCTGCACTACATCTGCCTGCCCTGGGGCTCCAGCTGCACCATCGTCACCAAGCTCGCCGGCGTGCTCGGCGTTGAGCTTTCCGACGTCCAGGCCAAGCTGCTGCTCTCGGCCATGATGACCGATACGCTCATGCTCAAGAGCCCCACCACCACCGATGTCGACCGCGCCGTCGCCGCCAAGCTCGGCGAGCAGGTGGGCGTCGACCCGGTTAAGTTTGGCATGGAGGTCTTCCTCACCCGTCCGTCCGGCTCCTTCACCGCAGCCGAGATGGTCGGCAACGACATCAAGATGTTCGAGCCTGCTGGCAAGAAGCTGCTCATCGGCCAGTACGAGACTGTCGACAAGACCCGCGCGCTCGGCATGATCGACGAGATTCGCGAGGCCATGCGCGCCTACGCCGCCGATAAGGGTGCTGACGGTATTGTCCTGTGCGTCACCGACATCATGGAGGAGGGCTCGCAGGTCCTGCTTGAGGGCGAGACCGAGGCTGCTCAGAAGGGCCTGGGCATTGCCGACGAGCACGACGGCGTCTGGATGCCGGGCGTCCTCTCCCGTAAGAAGCAGGTCGCTGCCCCTATCATGGCCGCCTGCTAGGTTTAGTTGACCAAACGCCACGACCGGATCGCGGACGCCCCGCGCTCCGGTCGTTTTTTGTGCACGGTGCCGCGTCGTCTCTTGGACAGGCGTGCCCGTGCCGTTGAGCAAATAATGTTCAACCTGTGGTTCCGCTTTTCGGCCACGCCTGTGCGCTTGTCGTGCAGGGTAGGCTAGATGCAAGCGTAATACATTAGAGCGCGGCGCCGCCACTTGGGCGGGCCGTGCTTTTTTAAGACGGGAACCTTCCCGCGAAAGGAGCCGCCCATGGCAGCAACCGAGCAGCTGTTCAACACCCGTGAGCGCAAGCGTTTTGAGCGTCACGACATTTGGGAGCGCATTGCCGAGAACGGCACGATTTCCGCCGCGGTCATGGTGATCGCCGCCATCGCCGCCGTCATTTGCGCCAATACCGATGCCTACGAGGCCATTCATCACTTTTTGGAGACCCCGCTGTATGTGGGCTTGGGGCATTTGACGGCTGGCCTCACCGTCGAGCTTTTCGTCAACGACTTCCTTATGGCGATCTTCTTCTTGCTCGTGGGCATTGAGCTCAAGTATGAGATGACGGTCGGCGAGCTCAAAAACCCGCGCCAGGCCATGCTTCCCATGCTGGCGGCCGTGGGTGGCGTCGTCGTTCCCGCCTGCATCTACCTGATCTTTAACCATGCCGGCGCCCGCAACGGTTGGGCCATTCCCATGGCAACCGATATTGCCTTTGCGCTGGGCGTGCTGTCGCTTTTGGGTAATCGCGTGCCCAACGGCGTGCGCGTGTTCTTCTCGACGCTCGCCATCGCCGACGACCTCATTTCCATCGCCGCCATCGCCATCTTCTACGGTCAGAGCCCCAATCCGTTTTGGTTGGGCGCCGCCGCGCTTGTGACCTGCGCGCTCGTGTGGCTCAACAAGACGCAGCATTACCGCCTTGCCCCGTACTCGGTGCTGGGCCTGCTGCTGTGGTTCTGCATGTTCAAGAGCGGCGTGCACGCTACGCTCGCCGGCGTCATCTTGGCCTTTACCATCCCGGCCAAGTGCGGCGTCAAGCTCGATAGCCTCACCGATTGGTTGGGCGAGTGCCTGCCGCTGCTCGATGATCGCTACGATGACGAGGCACACATCCTGGGCCAGCATGACTTTACCGTCTCGACCACCAAGGTCGAGCGCGTCATGCACCGCGTGACCCCGCCGCTCACCCGCATGGAGCGTCTGATCTCCACGCCGGTCAACTTTGTGATTCTGCCGATCTTTGCGTTCGTGAACGCACAGGTTCGCCTAGTGGGTGTGGACATGAGCACGCTGCTCACCGACCCGGTGACGCTCGGCGTGTACTTTGGCATGCTGCTGGGCAAGCCGATCGGCATCTTTGGCATGACGTTTGCCCTGGTTAAGCTTAGGGCCTGCGAGCTACCGCGCAATGTCAACTGGCACATGATTGCCGGTGTGGGCATTCTGGGTGGCATCGGCTTTACCATGTCGATCCTCATCAGCGGCCTTGCCTTCCCGACGGCCCAGTTTGAGGTTCTTGCAGCCAAGGCCGCTATTCTCGCCGGTTCGGTCACCGCAGCCGTGCTCGGCATGATCTACATGAGCGTGGTCTGCAAGCATCCCGCGCCCAAGGACGAGTAGGGGCACATACAAGTTTGAAAACGCTGCCTGTGAATACCATCACAGGCAGCGTTTTAGTCATTGGGGACGTTCTTAAATGACTAGGCTTATTCCACCGTTCCGTAGACGGCGCCCCAGCCGTGGGCGGCCAAGGCGGAGTTGAGCTGGTCGCAAAGCGATTGGCGGTCGTAGTAGCCGGGCGGTAGCAGGTTGACGATTTCCATGAGATCGGGCGCCAGGTCCAAGATTTCGGCCTGTACGATCAGGTCCAGGCGGTCGATGGCATGGCGGTCGTAAAACAGCCCGTCGACCAGGCGCTGCAGGTCGCCGAATTCCTCGGCCCTAAACGATCCGTACTCCATAGTGCCTCCTTGGGCGCCCCACGCCGCCATGCGCGGCGATTCGTAATTCATTGCGATGAACTTAATCTATCACGGCTTCATACCGTTGCGACGGTGGCGGTCTATACTTAGACGAACTGCAACGTACCGCTTCGCGAAAGGTCGCACCCATGCAGACGATCTACCAGAAGATGGAAACCACCGAACTCGATGCCGCCATTGAGGCGCTCAAAGCCGAGGTCGCCGAGGTCAAGGCCAAGGGCCTGGCGCTCGACATGGCCCGCGGCAAGCCGTCGCCCTCCCAGGTGGACATCTCTCGACCCATGCTCGATATCCTCAACGCCGACGCCGATCTGCACGACGGCAACGTCGACTGCTCCAACTACGGCTGCTTCGAGGGCATTCCCTCGGCACGCAAGTTGGCAGGGGAGTTCCTGGGCTGCCCCGCCGAGCAGACGCTCGTGCTGGGTTCGTCGAGCCTGCTGATCGAGCACGATATCGCCGGCATGTTCTGGCGCTGCGGCTCGTGCGGCAGCGAGCCCTGGGACGCTTACGAGGCCGCGCACGACGGCAAGAAGGTCAAGTTCCTGTGCCCCGTTCCCGGCTACGATCGTCACTTTGGCATCACCGCCGATCTGGGTATCGAGAACGTCCCCGTCGCGATGACCGACAACGGCCCCGACATGGACGAGGTCGAGCGCCTGGTTGCCGCCGACGACTCCATCAAGGGCATCTGGTGCGTGCCCAAGTATTCCAACCCCACGGGCATCACCTTTAGCGAGGACACCGTGCGCCGCCTGGTCGAGATGCCCACGGCTGCGCCCGATTTCCGCATCTTCTGGGACAACGCTTACTGCGTGCACGACCTGTACGACGAGACCGACGAGCTCGCAAACATCTTTGACCTCGCTCGCACGGCGGGCACCGAGGACCGTGTGGTGGCCTTTGCCTCGACGTCCAAGATCACCTTCCCGGGCGCCGGCATCGGCTTTATTGGTGCGAGCCCCGCGGTTATCGCCGAGTTCTCCAAGCGCCTGAAGGCCGGCCTCATCAGCGCCGACAAGCTCAACCAGCTGCGTCACGTGCGCTTCCTTCCCACCATCGAGGCGGTCAAGGAGCACATGAAAAAGCATGCCGAGTTCCTGCGCCCGCGCTTTGAGGCCGTCGAGCGCAAGCTCACCGAGGGCTTGGGCGACACGGGCTGCGCCACTTGGACGCACCCCCGCGGCGGCTACTTTGTGAGTTTCGATGGCCCCGAGGGCTCGGCCCAGAAGGTCGCCGCGCTTTGTGCCGACCTGGGCGTCAAGCTCACGCCGGCTGGTGCCACCTGGCCTTATGGCAAGGATCCGCGCGACACCAACATCCGCATCGCGCCGAGCTATCCCACGGTCGAGGACCTGGAGGCTGCGCTCGATGTGCTGGTGCTGGCTGTCAAGCTCGTCGCTGCCGAGCTTGCGCGTGCCGAGCGCGCCTAACGCGTAGGGCCCCGCAAGTCCGCGCCTAGTACTATCCGCACTTTCGATACGTAAAGGAGCGTATACATGGATTTGGGTATTTCCACCAACCCCACGCCAGAGCTCTACACCATTAAGGTGACCGGTGAGATCGATATCTCTAACGCCGATAGCCTGCGCAATGCCATCGACCTGGCGCTCGAGCAGCCCACTGAGGCCGTTGAGCTCGATTTTGCCCAGGTGAGCTACATCGATTCGACGGGCATTGGCGTGCTTGTGGGCGCCGCACACCACGCAGCTGATCATGGTAAGCGTTTTAGCTGCGTCAACGTGCAGCCCCCGGTGATGCGCGTGGTTCAGCTGTTGGGCGTCGACCAGGAGATTTCGATCACCGCTGCATAATCTTTGCCCCCAAAAGGGCGTGCCGTTTGGCATATGTTTGTGATGCGCTCGGACGTTTTGGCGTCCGGGCGCTATACTTGACCGAATGAATAGACGAGTTCCGGCCGAATGGCGCGGTGCGGGCTCGACTCACATCGAGCCTTGGAGGTATGTGTGTTTGGTATTGGAGAGGGTGAGCTCGCGATCATCGTGGTCTTCGGCTTTTTGCTGTTTGGCCCGGATAAGCTCCCGCAGATGGGCCGCACGATCGGCCGTGCCATCCGTCAGTTCCGCGAGACGCAGGAAAAGATGACGGCCGTTGTTCAGTCCGAGATTATCGATCCGGTGAGCGAGGCCGCGTCGGCCCCGGTCAAGCCCAAGAAGACTGCTGCGACCGACGACGATTCCGATGTGGACGAGGATGCCGCCGAGACGGCAGCGCCCGCCAAGAAGGAGACCTTTGCCGAGCGTCGCGCCCGTCTTGCTGCCGAGAAGGCCGCAAGCGAGGGTGCTGCTGAGGGCGAAGGCGCTGTTGATGAGGCCGAGGGTACAGAGCCTGCTGCTGCCGTCGAGCCCGAGCCTGCTGCAGAGCCCGAGCCCGAGCCGGCAGAGCCCACGACGGCTGACCTCTACGCCCGTCGTCCCCGCAAGCGCAAGGCCGTCGTCGACCAGCTCGCTCGCGAGCTCGAGGTCGAGGACGATGCCGAGGCTGCTGCCGCCGACGCCCCGAAGGGAGGCGATGAGTAATGCCGATCGGACCTGCGCGCATGCCGCTCTTCGATCACCTGGGAGAGCTCCGTCGCCGCCTGACCATCGTGGTCGTTTCGGTGTTTGCCGCCGCCATCGTGCTGTACTTTGCCACGCCCGTGGTGCTCGATATTCTTGAGGACCCCATCCGCTCCTTTGTGCCGGACGGTAAGTTTTACATCACCACCACGCTCGGCGGCTTTGGCCTGCGCTTCTCGCTTGCCATCAAGATGGCCGTGGTCATGTGCACGCCCATGATCATCTGGCAGATTCTGGCATTTTTCCTGCCGGCACTGCGCCCCAACGAGCGCAAGTGGGTTGTGCCCACGGTGCTCGCCTCGACGGTGCTGTTCTTCCTGGGTGCCATCTTCTGCTACTTCATCATCATCCCGGCGGGCTTTGAGTGGCTCATCGGCGAGACCTCGGCTGTCGCTACGGCGTTGCCCGATCTGGAGAACTACGTCAACATGGAGCTGCTCTTTATGATCGGCTTTGGTGTGGCGTTTGAGCTGCCGCTCATCATCTTCTACCTGTCCGTTTTCCACATCGTGTCCTATGCGGCCTTCCGCAGCGCCTGGCGCTACGTGTACGTAGGCCTGCTCGTGGGTTCGGCTGTGATTACGCCCGACGGCTCGCCCGTTACGCTGGGTCTCATGTATGGCGCCCTGCTCTCGCTCTACGAGATTTCGCTCGCCATCGCTCGCGTGGTCATTACCGCGCGCGAGGGCAAGGAGGGCCTGTTCGTGAGCCGTCTGGACCTGTTCTCGGACGACGAGGACGACGAGGAGTAAATCGGTATGCACGAGGTTGGCATTGTCAACGGCATACTCGATACAGTGATTCGCGCGGCGCGTGGGGCGGGGGCCTCGCGCGCCGTTTTGGTAACGCTGCGTATCGGGGATATGACCGAAGTTGTGCGCGAGGCGCTCGACTTTGCGTGGGAGACGTTTCGCGACGAGGACCCGCTCACGCGCGGCTGCGAGCTTGCCGTGGAGGAGGTCCATCCACAAAGCGAGTGTCTAGACTGCGGCGAGGTTTTCGACCACGATCGCTTCCACTGTCGCTGTCCTCAGTGTGGTGGTGCCAACGTGCGCCTACTGCACGGCCGCGAGCTCGATATCGCAAGTATCGAAATCGAAACCCCCGACGATTAGCCCGCTAGCCATCTGGTGATGGGGTATAAAGGGGCCAAAGTAAGGAGCGCTAAGTATGGCCGAGAAAACGATTGATATTGCATCGCCGATTCTGTCGCGCAACGAGCGCCTGGCAGATCAGCTGCGTCAGCGATTTAATGAGACAAACACCTACGTGATCAATGTGCTGTCGAGCCCCGGCTCGGGCAAGACCACCACGATTCTGGGCACCAACGAGCGCCTGCGTGACAAAGCCGGCCTGCGCTGTGCTGTCATCGAGGGCGATATCGCCTCGGACGTCGACGCCATCACCATGAAGGAAGCCGGCATGCCCGCCATTCAGATCAACACGGGCGGCCTGTGCCACCTCGAGGGCAACATGATCATGGAGGCCGTTGACGCGTTCGACCAGGCCGTCGGTCTGGAGAACATCGACGTCATCTTTATCGAAAACGTGGGCAACCTGGTCTGCCCGGTCGACTTTGACCTGGGCGAGAACCTGTCCATCATGATTCTCTCGGTGCCCGAGGGCGACGACAAGCCCATCAAGTACCCGGGCATCTTCCAGCACGCCGGCGCGCAGCTGCTCAACAAGGTCGACGTGGCCCCGGCTTTCGATTTTGACATGGATAGGTATACTAAGACACTCGATGACCTCAATCCGCAGGCGCCGCGGTTTGCCGTGAGCGCGCGCAAGGGCGAGGGCATGGATGCCTGGTGCGATTGGCTCATCGGGCAGATTGAGCAAGCAAGGGCGTAAGTCGGCCGCCATACGGGCGGGCGTAGCCGCAGAGACACGAGATAGGAGCCTCTTTTGAAGCTCATCATCGCCGAGAAAAACGACGCCGCGCGTCAGATCGCCGAGCGTCTGTCCACGGGCAAACCCAAAAAGGACAAGGTGTACAACACCGCCATCTACCGTTTTGAGTGGAAGGGCGAGGAGTGCGTGACGATCGGCCTTGCCGGTCACATCCTTGCGCCCGATTTTTGCGACAGCGTGCTGTTCGATAAAAAGCTGGGCTGGTATTCGGTCACCGAGGACGGCGAGATGTTGCCGGCCGACATGCCCGATGGCCTGGCTCGTCCGCCCTACGACACCAAGCGCAAGCCGTTCCTTGCCGACGGCATCTCCATCAAGGGCTGGAAGCTCGAGAGCCTGCCTTACCTCACCTGGGCACCCGTCATTAAGCTGCCGGCCGAGAAGGAGCTCATCCGCTCGCTTAAGAACCTCGCTAAAAAGTCCGACAGCGTCATCATCGCCACGGACTTCGATCGCGAGGGCGAGCTGATCGGTTCGGACGCCCTCAACAAGGTGCGCGAGGTTGCGCCCGACTTGCCGGTCGCCCGCGCCCAGTATTCTTCGTTTACCAAGGCCGAGATCACGCAGGCCTTCGATAACCTTGTCTCGCTCGACCAGAACCTGGCTGACGCCGGCGAGAGCCGTCAGCACATCGACCTCATTTGGGGTGCGGTGCTCACGCGCTACTTGACGCTCGCCAAGTTTGGCGGCTTTGGTAACGTGCGCTCCGCCGGCCGCGTGCAGACGCCGACACTCGCCCTGGTGGTCGAGCGCGAGCGCGAGCGCATGGCGTTTGTGCCCGAGGACTATTGGCAGATTCGCGGTATGGGTGCCGCGCAGGGCGCTGCCGAGGACGATCGCTTTAAGATCGCGCACAAGACGGCACGCTTTACCGACAAAGATGCTGCCGAGACGGCGTATGGTCACGTCGACGGCGCCAAGACGGCGACCGTTGCCGCGGTGACCAAGCGCTCCCGCAAGCAGCAGCCGCCCACGCCGTTTGCGACGACCTCGCTGCAGGCTGCCGCTGCGGCCGAGGGCATCTCGCCTGCGCGTACGATGCGCATCGCCGAGTCCCTCTACATGGCGGGCCTTATCAGCTACCCGCGTGTCGACAACACCGTGTATCCCGCGACGCTCGATTTGGGCGCCGTGGTGAGTGACCTGGCAAAGATCAACCCGGCGCTGGCGCCCGTGTGCAAAAAGGTACTCGCTGGTCCCATGAAGCCCACGCGCGGGAAAGTCGAGACCACCGACCACCCGCCTATCTACCCCACGGGCGAGGGCGATCCGTCCACGCTCGACGGCGGCCAGCGCAAGCTCTATGACCTGATCGCCCGTCGCTTCCTGGCGACGCTTATGGGTCCCGCGACCATCGAAAACACTAAGCTCGAGCTCGACGTCAACGGCGAGCCGTTTGTGGCTTCGGGCGACGTGCTCGTGACTCCGGGCTTCCGCGAGGCCTATCCGTACGGTCTTAAGCGCGACGAGCAGATGCCGCCGCTGGAGCAGGGCGATACGGTCGATGTGTTCGACATTAAGCTCGAGGCCAAACAGACCGAGCCGCCCGCGCGCTACAGCCAGGGCAAGCTCGTGCAGGAGATGGAAAAGCGCGGCCTGGGCACCAAGTCCACGCGCGCGAGCATCATCGAGCGCCTGTATGCCGTGCGCTATCTCAAAAATGATCCCGTTGAGCCGAGCCAGCTGGGCATCGCCATCATCGACGCGCTGACGCAATTTGCCCCGCGCATCACGAGCCCCGATATGACCAGCGAGCTTGATGGCGATATGACTCGCGTCGAGCGCGGCGAGGATACCGAAGAGCATGTCGTGACGCACTCGCGCGCGCTGCTGGCTGGCGTGCTCGACGAGCTGCTCAAGCACACGCAGGAGCTGGGCGACGCTATCAGCGACGCCGTCACGGCCGATGCGCGTGTGGGTGCCTGCCCCAAGTGCGGCAAGGATCTGGTTATGAAGACGAGCGCCAAGACCCGTGGCAGCTTTATCGGCTGCATGGGCTGGCCCGACTGCGACGTGACCTATCCGGTGCCGAGCGGCGTCAAGGTAAGCCCGCTCGAGGGCGAGGCGGCCGTGTGCCCCGAGTGCGGCGCGCCGCGCATTAAATGCCAGCCGTTCCGTCAAAAGGCCTTCGAGATCTGCGTGAACCCAACGTGCCCCACCAACTACGAGCCCGACCTTAAGGTGGGCGAGTGCAAGGTGTGCGCCGAGGCCGGACGCCATGGCGACCTGATCGCGCACAAGAGCGAGAAGAGCGGCAAGCGCTTTATCCGCTGCACCAACTACGATGACTGCGGCGTGAGCTATCCTCTGCCGGCGCGCGGTAAGCTCGAGGCGACGGGTGAGACCTGCCCCGAGTGCGGTGCCCCCATCGTGGTGGTCAACACGGCGCGCGGCCCGTGGCGCATCTGCGTGAACATGGACTGCCCGACCAAGGAGAAGAAGCCCGCCCGCGGCCGCAAGACCACGACCAAGGCGAGCACGGCCAAGAAGACGACGGCTAAGAAAGCCACTGCCGCCAAGAAGACGACCGCGAAGAAGTCGACTGCCAAGAAAGCAGCCGCCGACAAGTAACAGCGCAGCCGAAACATTGACCAAAACAAAAATGAGCGAGGACCCCGCGATCCTCGCTCATTTTTTTGACCGGCAGTTAGGGACGTTCCTTTTCTGCCGGCAGTTTAGGAACGTCCCTAACTGCCGGCTCGGGAACGACAAAGTGCTAGTTCACCTCGACAGGTTTGGCGCCGGGATAGCGCTCCTCAAAGTCTAGGCGGTACTTATTGTCATTGGTGCCCGCCATGTTGTCGCGCGACAGCGGCGCCACGATCTCATTCTTGTGGTCCGCAGGATTGGCGTATTTCAGGCTGATCTCCCAGGCATCACAGATTGCGTCGATGCGGTGATCTAGGTCGTCGTACAGGGCAACGATGTCCTTCCAAGAGCTGTAGTTCTTGGAGCTCGTCGGGACGTCCAGGTCCTCGACGATATCGTAGTACTGCTCGATGGTGTCTTCCGTGCGCTCGGCGACGTCGGCGAGATTTTGACGGGTGGTGCGATCTTCTTCCAGATAGCTGCCGTTGAAGTTCTGTGCGCAGCCACGGACGTAGTTGTCGAGGTCTTCGAGCAGGTCGTAGTATTCGCTCAGTCGGCGGTAGAGGTTCTGCTCGGAGAGCGTTGCTTCGCTGCCATCCTCGTCGTCATCGTCATCATCGTCGTACAGGCTGTTGGGATCGCCGAGAGGCTTTAGGTCATCGTCGTCGACGTCATGGTGCAGCTTAGCTACCTCGGCAGTCGTCTGCGTGGCGGCGTTGTCGAAAGGCTTGATCACAAAGAAAACGACCAGGGCGATGATGATCGTCACCAGCACAACGATAACGGCGATAAGCGGCCCGGTGCCGCTCTTTTTGGGAGCGGGGGTCTGTGGTGAAGCGAGCGCGTATGCGGGAGCTGGCTGCTGTTGGGGCGAGCCACTCGCGACGGGTATGCGCTGCGTGGTCTCGACGGCCGCGGGGCCTGCGGCGGGGTCGGGGCGATAGGCGAGGGGGTCGTCCGCCTTGGCTTGCGACGTATCGAGGGAACCGGTCTGCTCAAAAGCAGGCTGGCTATCGCTCGCGGTTGTTTGCTCAACGGGTGCACCGCACGAGGTGCAGAACTTGGCATCATCTGCAAGAAGTTTGCCGCACGAGGCGCAATACCGAGACATTGCCACTCCTTTCGCCACATTTCAATGCAATACGACGATTATACCCAGCACCCCAAAAAGCCGGCAGTTGGGGACATTCCTTTTCGGCCGGCAGTTTAGGAACGTCCCTAACTGCCGCCTGAGTAGCCATTGGCTAGGTGGGATTTGGGACGCGCCGAGCACTGGGGTATCATGGCTTGGTTGCTATAACTCGCATTTACGCGCCTTGTAGGAAGGGGCCGCGCCCATGGCTTTTGAGCCCGCTCAACATAGCTTTATCACGCTCGAGGGCGTCGATGGCGCCGGCAAGTCCACGCAGGCGCGCCTGCTTGCCCGCGCGCTCGAACTCGCTGGCTACCAGGTTGTGAGCCTGCGCGAGCCGGGCGGTACCGCCATCAGCGAAAAGATCCGTGCTCTGCTGCTCGACCCCGCCAATACAGCGATGGGCGACACCTGCGAGTTGTTGCTCTACGAGGCGGCACGCGCTCAGTTGGTGCACGAGGTCATCGCGCCCGCCCTTGCTGTCGGCAAGGTGGTCCTGTGCGACCGCTTCTACGATTCCACAACCTGCTATCAGGCATTTGCCGACGGCCTTGACCGCCAGATAGTGCGCGATGCCAACAACCTGGCCGTTGCGGGGACGCATCCGGCGCTCACGCTCGTCTATCACATCACGCCCGAGCAGGCGGCGCTACGCATGGCAGCCCGTGGCGCGGCAGATCGCATGGAGGCTAAGGGCATGGCCTTCCAAGAGCGTGTCTACCAGGGATTTTGCGCCATTGCCGCCGAGGAGCCAAACCGCGTAAAGCTCATCGACGCCACCGCGCCCATCGAGGAAGTCTTCGAGAAGACGGTCGAGCAGGTTCGCGCGTACGGTCTCGACATTCCGCGGGAAGCCGTCGCCGCCGCGCTTACCAAGGAGGCCGAGTAACATGGCCCCCGCTCAGGCAAGCCTGCTGGCAAAGCTCGACACCCAAGAGCGCGTGCGCGACTTTTTGACCAATGCCGTCGCTAGCGGTCGCGCATCGCACGCCTACCTGTTTTTGGGCGCGCCCGGCGCGGGCAAGCTCGACGCCGCGTGGGCGCTCGCCCAAGCCTTCCTGTGCGAGCAGGACGGCTGCGGCGCATGCGACAGCTGCGTGCGCGTTGCTCGCCATACGCATCCCGACGTTCACTATTACACGCCCGAGAGCGCCACGGGCTACCTCATTGCCCAGACCCGCGAGCTGCTCGACGACGTGCCGCTGGCGCCCATCCGCGCCAAGGCCAAGGTCTACATCATCGACCGTGCCGAGCAACTGCGTGCCAACACCGCCAACGCACTGCTCAAAACGCTCGAGGAGCCGCCCGAGGGCGTTATGTTTATCTTGCTGGGCACCTCGGCAGACGTGATGTTGCCCACCATCGTGAGCCGCTGCCAGTGCGTGCCGTTTCGGCTGGTGTCGCCCGCCGTGGCCGCGCGTGCCGTGAGTCGCGCCACCGGTCAGGACCCTGCGCGTTGTCGCATGGCCGTTGCCGTAGCGGGAAGCCCCACGCGTGGCATCGAGTTCCTCAAGAGCGCCGAGCGCCAGGATGCTCGCCGCCAGATGGTCCGTGCCATCGATTCGCTCATCGCCGCCGACGAGGCCGACGTGCTCAGTCGCGCCAAGTCACTCATCGTCGCCGTTAAGGCGCCGCTCGCCGAGGTCAAGTCCACGCAGGAAAAGGTGCTCGAGCAAAACGCCGACTACCTGTCGCGTGGAGCATTGAAGCAGCTTGAGGACCGCAACAAGCGCGAACTCAACGCGCGCGAGCGTTCGGGTATCATGGAAGCGCTGGCGAGCGCGCGGACGCTTATGCGCGACGTGCTGCTGACGCTTCAGGACGAGGCGGCCGACGTGGTGAACGAAGACGTGCGCGACACGATCGGGCGGCTTGCCGCCGCGACGAATGTTGCGGGTGCCACGCGGGCGCTCGAGGCGGTCGCAACCGCCGAGCGCAACATCGCCAGAAACGTTACTCCCCAGCTGGCCATCGAGGTCATGCTGTTCGATATCAGGAAGGCACTGAAATGCCGTTAGTCGTACCCGTTAAGTTTACCTATGCCTCGCGCGACCTGTGGTTCGATCCGCAGGACCTGGATATCCTCGAGGCCGATTATGCCATTTGCTCCACCGAGCGCGGAACCGAGATCGGCCTGGTCACGGCCGATCCCTTTGAGGTGCCGCAGGACGAGATCGGCCAGCCGCTCAAGCCCGTGCTGCGCGTTGCGAGCGACATCGACCTGCAGCTTGCCGACGACTTGGCCATCCAGGGCGACGAGGCGATGGTCGATTTCCGCCGTCTGGTCAAAGAGCTCGACCTCGAGATGAAGCCGGTGGGCGTCGAGTACCTGTTTGGCGGCGAGAAGGCCGTGTTCTACTTTGCGGCCGAGGAGCGCGTCGATTTTCGCCAGCTCGTCAAGGATCTGTCCTCGACGCTGCACATCCGCGTCGACATGCGCCAGATCGGCGTGCGCGACGAGACCCGCCTGGTGGGCGGCTATGCCCAGTGCGGACAGGAGCTCTGCTGTACGCGCTTTGGCGGACAGTTTGAGCCCGTCTCGATCCGCATGGCAAAAGAGCAGGACCTGCCGCTCAACTCGTCCAAGATCAGCGGCGTGTGCGGCCGCCTGATGTGCTGCCTGCGCTATGAGTTCGAAGCGTACAAGGACTTTAAGAGCCGTGCGCCCAAAAAGAAGACGCTCATCGATACGCCGCTCGGCAAGGCGCGTATTCAGGAATATGACACGCCGCGTGAGCAGCTGGTGCTGCGCCTGGAGAACGGCAAGGTCTTTAAGGTCAACCTGGCCGATATGACCTGCTCGGAGGGCTGCAAAAAGAAGGCCGCCGAACAGGGCTGCAACTGCCGCCCCGACTGCGTGACGCGCGACGTGCTCGAGCGCATCGAGTCGCCCGAGATGCGCCTGGCGCTCATGGAGCTCGATCGCGAGAACGGCGTCGACGTGGGCGATGGCCTGTCGAGCGCCGACCGTCTGGCCGGCACTTCGATGCCCAAGCGCCGTCGTCGCGATGCTGAATCCGATGCTCGCGCCGGTCAGGGCCAGGGCGAGGGCCGTGGCCGCGGAAAGGGCCGTGGTAAGGCCGAGGCACCCGAGGCCGAGGAGGCCGCCGGTGCCCGTCGTCGTCGCAAGCGCGCGGGCTCGGGCGATGCTACCGAGGCTGCAGCCGCGGGCAAGAACGCCTCTCGCGAGCGCGAGGTTCAGCAGCCCCAGCAGCAGAATCGCGGCGGTGGCATGAACCCCACGCGTCGTCGCCGCCGTCATCTGTCGAGCGAGGAGCGCGAGGACGCCTTCCGCGCCGCAGCTGCTCGCGAGGCTGGTGCCGCTTCCAAGGGCCCCTCGGCCTCCGATGCGTCTGCCGACAAGGGCGGCAAGTCACGTGGCGAGGAGGAGCGCGCGCCGCGTCCGCGCCGTCGCCATTCCTCGGGCGCGCAACAGAAGCCCTCAGTGCCCTCCGTGGCCGATCAGGTCTCGGATGGCGAGGTCAAGGTCACGCGCCGTCGTCCTGGAGACGGCGGGGGAGCTGCTGCCAAGGCTTCGCGCGGCGCCGCTCGCGACGAGCGCGATTCGCGTGAGGACCGTGGTGGCGAGGGTTCGGCCGACCAGGGCCAAAAGCGCCGTCGCCGTCGTCGTTCCCGTAAGCCGCGCCAGGATGGTGGCGAGGGCTCGACCCCGTCTTCGTCTGCGCCGCAACCGCCTACCGGTGAATAACGCCCGCGAGCGGATTTAACCTGCCTGACCCCAAATGCGTCGGGGTACCATAGCGCTGAATCAACAACCCTCCCTGCGACCGAACGTAGAGAGGGTTGTGTCGTGAAGAGACATTTGAATGTGTTGGGATGCCTGCAAGGTGCCGGCATCCTGCCGTTTGCGGACGAATTGCTACCGTTTGCCGACCTGGCGGCGCACGAGGCGCTTGAGGCGTTGTCGCCTACGCGATGCGCCGGCTGCGAGCGCTCCGGCGCGCTAATTTGCCAAGACTGCTTGGCGGCGCTTGCACTCATCGACCCGCGGCATAGCTGCACTCGATGCGGCGCCCCGTTTGGAGACTTGCTGTGCACCGAGTGCTCGGTCGAGGGTACGTCTTCGGCGATGGCCGAAGCGCTCGACCGGTGCCTCGCATGTGCCGTTTACACGCATCCGCTGCCGCGGATCATTAAAGCGTACAAAGACGCGGGCGAGCGACGCCTGGCGCCGTATCTGGCAGAGCTGCTATACGACACCGCCTTACATGCCCAGGTCGCGGCGCCCGAACGCTACGGCGGCGTGTTGTCCGGCGCCGATGCAGTGGTGTTTGTGCCCGCGACGGCGGCGGCGTTTCGGCGACGCGGCTTCGATCATATGGAGGCCATCGCGCGCCCATTTTGCGAGCTGGCGGGTGTTCCGTTGCTCGATGCCCTCGTTAAGTACGGCCATGGCGACCAGCGTGAACTCGGCCGTGAAGAACGCCGTGAACACGCCCGAGGCATGTACGAGACCGTTGAGGACGTGCGGGGCCGCCGCCTGCTGCTTATCGACGACGTTATCACCACGGGTGCGACGATGGCGGCAGCTTCGGCGGAACTCAAGCGCGCCGGTGCCGCGGCCGTTGATGGCCTCGCTCTCGCACGCGTTTGGTAGGGGTGATTCATGTGGCGGTAACAATCAGGCAATGCAACAAGCCGACAAAAGAGCAGCTAGCGGCTTCCGTGATCCTGACGGGCGCCTCGGCGTTGCGTATGATTCGAGCCGAGCGCCGGCAGATGGGCTACATCGGCTGGAAGGACCTTGAGCCCGATGAGGAGCGCCGCGTGCTGTGTACGTCATCGCCTTCGACCGAGGATATCTATCTTCCCGACCTGGTGCGAATTGGAGCCAAAAGCGGCGAGGTGCAAGAAGATCTGTGCTTGCTGGTGGGATCTGCGGCGCAGCGCCGCCGCATGCCTGGCGTGGGCTGGTCCGTGTGTTCCGGGTTGCCTGCCGGCTCGATTCTAGAGGTAGAACCGGGGGTGTACAGCCTATCTCCCGAGGCCCTTTGTGTTGCCGTCGCCCGCGAGGTCGGCTGTATCCAGGCGTTTGCCCTGGCCCAGGAACTGTGTTCCAAGATTTCACTGAGCGATCGCGGGAAGTATCTGCCTCCCTACAGCTCACCCACCGTGAACAGGCTTGCAAAGGATAAGGATCAACCGCCAGATGTGGGCTACTTTGAAGTCGAGCCGGTGCTGACGCCCGATCGCCTGGCAGATTACCTTGCCGCATGCAAGGGGAGTGCCGCTAAACAGCTGCTGCGCCTGTGCCCCTACCTGTCAGAAAACCTGCGCTCGCCCATGGAGTGCATCATGCTCGCTCTGTTTTCGCTTCCGTTTTCCTATGGTGGGTTTGCCTGCGGTCCTTTTAAGACCGACTACAAGATCGAGTTCGATGACCGCGCGCAGGCAATCTCAAGGATGCCGCATGCAATTTGCGATGCGTATCAGGAAACAGCCCGGTTTGACCTTGAATACAACGGTGAGCTGGGCCATTCCTCCCGGAAGGGACGTATCCATGATGAAAAACGCAACACGGGCTTGATTGCTATGGGAATCGAGGTCGCGACGGTCAACAACGAAATGCTCTGCGATATGGAAGCGATGGAAGCGCTCGCATGGCGCATGCACCAGCGTATGCGAAAGCGGTACCGGAATCGTGTCGATGCCCGCAGGAAGAAGCAAGAGGCGTTGCTTAACACGCTGCGGGCGTGTTTTGGGCTTAAGCCGGTCTAATTCGCGACGAAAATAGGGGGTTAATCATATACCCTGGCCAAAAAATGACAAATATGAGTACTGTCACTAAATCAGTAACAGCAAAATCAGGGAATTTAAGACTCGGAGGTGGCGTAAAGTCAGAAGATAATAAACAAATGTAGAATAACTAAGCATCAAGTTGGCGGCACTGAGCGCAAAACCTGTCCGAGAGGCCAAAATTACCTGTTACTAAATTGGTGACAGTACTCATATTTGCCATTTTTTGGCCACGGCACCCTAAGAAGGGTACCCCGGAGCTCCCCACAGGGGAGCTCCGGGCTTCATAGGGGCACGAATAGCCCACTCCGACCTGCGAAATCTGTACTCGCGATGCGAATGACGCCCCTAACCTTAAACTTTAGCTTGAACTTAGCTATAATGCGCTTCGTTCCTACCAGGCTGTGGTTGCGGACGGACGAAATGCCCGTCCTAGTCCAAGACAGACGCGGTCAAAGGGATCCACGTAAGCGACCGCGTGCGCGCGGCGCGATCATGGCGCGTCCTAGATGTAAGCCGCACCGTCCGTTCTACTTTCTTTGGGGCAATACCGCCTCGCGGGCGAGCGGGTCAGTCGTGAAGGTGGCTGCGGCCTCCCGAGCAAACACCCCGGTGCGCAAGTGTGGGGTCAAATACCAGGTCAGCTGGTGGGAACAACCAGTTATTCCGCGCAACGCACGGATTGTATACGACACAGAAGGCAGGGTAGTGGACATGGTGAGGGGCAGCTTGGTGCACGCGGCTCGGTTAGGTGCTGGGACCGCGGCGGTCATTGCCGTTTTGGGTCTGAGCGGATGCGCGTTCAACCCACTGTCCACGTTCACGACACCCACGATTGACCAGATCGAGCGCGAGACCGTTACCCCTACGGTGTCGGACGATGCCCTGGTCACTCCCGGTACCCTGACGGTTGCTCTCGATACCTCCGATGCTCCGCAGGCCATGCAGGGCGCCGATGGTAACCTCACGGGCTATGCGGTCGATGCCGCTCGTGCCCTTGCAAGCCGTATGGGCCTTAAGGTTGCCTTCGTCGATGCGTCTTCTGCCGATTCCGCGCTTGGCGACAAAAAGGCCGACGTCTTCATTGGCGACATCAATTCCACGGATGGTGACATCAGCGCGCTTGGTACTTGCCTGTACGACGCTGCGGCAGTGTTCGGAAAGACGAGCGACGGCGAGTCTCTGAGCGTTTCCACCGAAACGCTTAACACCGCTACCCTGGGCGTTCAGACCTCCTCGGCCTCGCAGGAAGCGCTCGCCAAGCAGAGCATCACGGCCAACCAAAAGACCTTCTCCAACATCAACGAGTGCTTTGAGGCACTCGAGTCCGGCGAGGTCGACTACGTGATCTGCGACTCCACGGCCGGCGGCTACCTTGCGCGCCTGATGAGCCAGGTCTCTTACGTCGGCACGCTCGAGACGCCCTCGACGATCGGCGTCGCGGGCCTCGCGGCCAACGACGAGCTATGCCGTGCCGTGAGCGATGCCCTCGACGGTATCACGGTCGATGGCACGCTCGAGGCGGTCCACTCCGTTTGGTACGGCACGATGCCCTATGACCCCACCAACAAGACGGTCTCGGGCGCCGACGTGCAGTCGACCGACACCGGATCCAGCGAGTCCGCATCCTCCGATTCGAGCAGCGAGGGTGCATCTTCCGAGGATAAATCGTCCAGCCAGGAGGGCACTATCACCGACGCCGACATTAACAAGCTCAATAGCTAGTTATTGCTAGGGGTGGCATCTCCTATGCGCTAGGAGGGACGCCTCTTCACGGTTTCAACACGCATCGCTGGGCTCTCTCAACAGGGGAGCCCGGCTTTTTCGTTCCCATAAAACCAGCAGGTCAAAGCCAATTTTCGGACCAAATACAAAACCGTCGGCTCCCTCCTATAGCGCACTTTGCCACGGAAAAGTGCGAGACTTCGGTATGCGGTATCAAGCAATCGTTATTCGGGTCTTTAGGAATCCGCGTGATTAAATGCACGGCAATGGGTACATAGCCAGTACAGTAAGTCCCCGAGGCAGATTGGAGCCACGTATGGATATCAAGGTTTCTGGACGCAAGACGACGGTAACCGATGCTCTGCGTGCGCATGTGGATGAGAAGATCGGCGAGGCGCTCAAGGTTTTCGATATCGAGCCCATGACAGTCGACGTCGTGCTTCGTTATGAGAAGAACCCCTCGAACCCCAACCCGGCAATCGTCGAGGTCACGGTTCGTGCCCGCGGCTCTGTGATTCGCGTTGCCGAGCACGGCGCAGATATGTATGCCGCCATCGACCTCTCCGCCGATAAGGTCACCCGCCAGCTGCGCAAGTTCAAGACCAAGGTCGTGGACAACCGCCAGGGCGGTGCCAGCGCAGCGGATGTCGCGCCGGTCGAGCGCGTCGAGGATCTGGCCGACCTGCTGCTGCCCGAGGAGGAGGACGACCTGCTCGTCCGCGAGAAGGTCATCGATGTCACCCCGATGACTGAGGAGCAGGCGCTGGTGCAGACCGATCTGCTCGGTCACGACTTCTACGTGTTCGAGAACGCGACGACTGGCCTCATCAATGTGGTGTATCACCGTAAGAATGGTGGATATGGCATCATCAAGCCCCGTATCGAAACACTTGACGAGTAAAATACGTTAACTTGCATGAGTTAACGGTTGGCGGCCATCCCATGCGGGTGGCCGCCTTTTTACGTAAGGAGTCGCTTTGATGGACAAGGCCGCATCCGCCGGTCATTCGGACCGTTGCCGCATCGTCGTCGATACCTGCTGCGACTTTAGCCCTGAGGTCGCCGCGAACCTCGATGTCGATATCCTGGGTTTTCCCTTCATTATCGATGGCGAAGAGCGCACGGACGACATCTGGTCGAGCATCACACCCAAGGAGTTCTACGACCGCATGCGCGCCGGTGCCCGCGTGTCCACCTCGGCTGTGTCGCTCGGTCGCTATATCGAGTTCTTTACCGAGTGCGCCAAAGAGGGCACGCCCACGGTCTACCTGTGCTTTACCTCGGCGCTGTCGTCGAGCTACAACTCCGCGTGCCAGGCGGCGGACGCCGTGCGTGCCGAGTATCCCGATTTTGAGCTGTACGTGGTCGACAACGCTCTGCCCTGCGCGACCGGCGCGCTCTTGGCGCTCGAGGCCGTGCGCCAGCGTTCGGCGGGACTGACCGCCAAGCAGCTGGTCGATTGGGCAAACGAGGCAAAGACCTACGTGCACGGCTACTTTACGCTCGAGAGCTTCGATGCGCTGGCTGCCGGCGGCCGCATTCCGCCCGCTGCGGCACAGCTCACGGCAAAGCTCGACGTCAAGCCCGAGCTCTCCTACGACTTGGCCGGCTCGCTGTCGCTGATCGGCGTCAACCGCGGCCGCAAGAAGGCGCTCAAGTCCATCCTCAAGTCGTTCCGTGAGAACTACGTGCCAGACCGCACCATGCCCATCGCCATCATGACGGCCGATGCCGAGAAAGACGGCGACTGGCTCGAGGCTGCCATCCGCAAAGAGGAAGGCTGCGCCGACGTCACGATCATCCGCAGCTCTGTGGGCCCCACCATCGGCTCGCACGTGGGCCCCGGCATGGTGGCCTGCGCGTTTTGGGGTAAGAACCGCGCCGACAAGGCGTCGCTTTCCGACCGCATCGCCCGCCGCGTGCGCGGTCAGTAGGCAAGTAGCGCGTCCGTATTCGCCCCCAACTCACAGCCCAAACGCTGGCACCGAGTATTCAACCTGGTAATAACACCCAACCCAAAAGGAAAGGTTTCATGGCAAACAAGCTCTCTGTCGCATTTATCGGCACCGGAATCATGGGTGCCCCCATCGCCGGCCACATCCTGGACGCCGGCTATCCCGTCACGGTCAACAACCGCACCAAGTCCAAGGCTGCAGCGCTCGTTGAGCGCGGTGCCGCCTGGGCCGATACGCCGGCCGATGCCGTGGCGAACGCCGACGTTGTCTTTACCATGGTGGGCTATCCCTCCGAGGTCGAAGAGCTCTACCTGGCGGGCGACGGCCTGCTTGCATGCACCAAGCCCGGCGCGGTTCTGATTGACCTCACCACGAGCTCGCCCGAGCTCGCGCGCGATATTGCCGAGGCCGCCCAGGTCACGGGCCGCATGGCGTTTGACTGCCCCGTCACCGGCGGCGAGTCTGGTGCTATCGCCGGTACGCTCACGGCTATCGTGGGCGCCACCGAGAACGACATCGCGCCGGTCCGCGATATCCTTGCCACCTTCGCGGCCAACATCTGCTGCTTCGACGGCGCCGGCAAGGGCCAGGCTGCCAAGCTCGCCAACCAGGTGTCGCTGGGCGCCTGCATGGTCGGCATGGCAGACGCCATGGCATTTGCCGAGCTGAGCGGCCTTGACCTGGAGAAGACCCGCCAGATGATCCTGGGCGGTACCGGCAAGTCCGGCGCCATGGAGAGCCTGGCGCCCAAGGCACTCGACGGCGACTACAAGCCCGGCTTTATGGTCGAGCACTTCATCAAGGACCTGCGCTTGGCGCTTGCCTATGCCGACGATCGCGAGCTTGCGCTGCCCGGCGCCGACGTGGCCTTTACGCTCTACGACATGCTCGACGCCATCGGTGGCGCCAAGCTGGGCACCCAGGCCATCACGGTCCTCTACAAGGAGGAGGCCGATGCCATCGCCGCCGGTCTGGACTGGTCGCAGTATCGTCCCGAGGAGCACGGTTCCCACGAGGACGGCTGCGGTTGCGGCGAGCATGGCGACGACCACGAGTGCGGTTGCGGTCACCATCACGGCGAGGACCACGAGTGCTGCGGCGGCCACGGCCATGACGACGGCCACGAGTGCTGCTGCGGCCATCATCACGAGGAGTAGCGCCCATGAGCTGGACGTTCGTGGTGCTCGCGCTGGTGCTCTTTCTCTTTGCGATCTACATTGGCTTTTTGTGCGGCCAGTGGGCCTGCGAAAAGCGCGTGATCACCAAGCGCGACTACTGGATTGCCAACTTTGCAGGCGCGGCGGCAGTCGTCCTGCTGACCTGGGTGTTCTCGCTGTTCCCGCTGGTGCAGTTTGCGCCGATCGGCTGGCTCGGCGGCTTTATCGCCGGTCTTAAGATGAGCTTTGGCGAGTCCGTCGGGCCGTGGCGCAAGCACGACGAGGTCTTTAACGTCAACAAGGCTCATCGCGCCGCCGCCGACGCGGGCGACGCTGAGGAACGCCGCCGTGCGCGTCGCAATGGCGCGGCCGACCGACAGCTCATCTCGGTCACCGATGACAGCAAGGGTGCTGGCAAGCACGCTAAGAAATAGTAAGAAGAGGTAACTATGGCAGAAAACAAAGACGAACAGCTCACCGACGAGGAACTGGCACAGCTTCAGCTGGCAGAGGAGAACGAGAACGCCGTCGACCGTCTGGTCAAGGAGCTCGGCTGCCCCACGCGCCGCATCCGCCAGTTTGCCGCCCGCGTGCTGCATCTGCTGGCCGAGCGCGATCCGCAGCGCGTTGTGCCCTGCGTGCCTGCGCTGATCGAGGCGCTCGACCGCCCCGAGGCTCAGACCCGCTGGGAGGCCCTCGATGCCCTGGCGGCGCTCGCCACCACCTGCCCCGAGCAGCTGGGCGATGCCTTTGAGGGCGCCGAGACTGCACTGTTCGACGAGATCTCCTCCACGCTGCGCTATGCCGCCTTCCGCCTGCTGTGCGTGTGGGGTGCCACGAGCGTCGAGCGTTCGCGCGAGGCTTGGCCCATCCTGGACGAGGCCATCCAGTGCTACCACGGCGACCTTGAGTATCGCGACATGCTCGGTTGCCTGTACGAGTTTTGCCAGGGCGAGATCGACGCCGAGGTTGCCGAGAAGCTTGCGCTGCGCCTTAAGTTCGATGCCGAGAACGGTAAGGGCAGCTATCTCAAGGCCCGTTCGAGCGAGATTTGCGAAATGCTTGTTAAACGTTTTGGCCTGGATCTCTCCAAAAAGAAGAAGCGTGCTAGCGTTAAAAAATCTGAGGCCGCCGAAGACGAGGAGTAACAGATTATGGCGCACGATGTAGTCCTGATTCCCGGTGACGGTATCGGTCCCGAGATTACGCAGGCCATGCGCCGCGTGGTCGAGGCTGCCGGTGTCCAGATCAATTGGAACGTCCAGGAGGCCGGTGCCGGTGTCATGGACGAGTTTGGTACGCCGCTGCCCCAGCACGTGCTCGATGCGGTCGCCGAGACCAAGGTTGCCATCAAGGGCCCCATCACCACGCCGGTCGGCACGGGTTTCCGCAGCGTTAACGTGGCCCTGCGCAAGCACTTTGACCTGTACGCCTGCGTGCGCCCCTGCCTGTCGCAGCCGGGCGACGGCTCGCGTTTCCGCGACGTCGACCTGGTCATCGTGCGCGAGAACACCGAGGACCTCTACGCCGGTATCGAGTTCGATGAGGGCGCTGCCGAGGTCGAGGAGCTCTCGCAGCTCGTCGAGCGTTCGGGCCAAAAGACCTTCGCCGCCGATTCCGCGATCTCGATCAAGCCGATCTCTATCGCCAAGAGCCGCCGCATTGTGGAGTATGCCTTTGAGTATGCCCGCCGCTGCGGCCGCAAAAAGGTGACGGCCGTGCACAAGGCCAACATTATGAAGGCGACCGATGGCCTGTTCCTGCGCGTTGCGCGCGAGGTGGCCGCCAACTATCCCGATATCGAGTTCAACGACAAGATCGTCGACGCCACCTGCATGGGCCTGGTCCAGAACCCCAACGACTTCGATGTTCTGGTGCTGCCCAACCTGTACGGCGACATCGTGAGCGACCTGTGCGCCGGCCTGGTGGGTGGTCTGGGCATGGCCCCCGGCTCCAACATCGGTGCCGACTGCGCCATCTTCGAGGCAACGCACGGCTCCGCGCCCGATATCGCGGGCCAGGATATCGCCAACCCCACGGCCGAGATCCTTTCTGCTGCGATGATGCTCGACCACTTGGGCGAGAACGATGCTGCCAATCGCATTCGTGCCGCCGTATCTGCCACGCTCGACGAGGGCGAGCAGGTTACCGGTGACGTGCGTCGTGCCCAGACCGGCTCCGTTGAGGGCGCTGTGGGCACGCAGGCCTTTGCCGATGCCGTTATCGCGCACCTGGCCTAAGGCATGCAGACTGCAAACGCCTAAATAGTACTTAAGTGTTTGCGTATAACCTAAGAATCAATACGCCCGGCGCCTCGTCGGGCGTATTCTATTGAAGACTATGTTTCCTAACAAGGAGTAACTGATATGGGTCTGATTCAAAAGAAGGACGAGAAGGACGAGATCGACGGCATCCAGATCATCGAGCGCGGCGAAGGCCCCGACGGTGATGAGGACGAGAAGATCGACCTGGTCGCCGGTACGTCTGCCGAGCACATTGCTGCCGGCACGACCGCCGAGGAAGAGGACGCTCGCCTGGAGGCAAAGGTCGCCGCGGACGCCGCCGACGAGAACCTCATGCCCGAGGAACAGGACGAGGACGACGACTCCGACGCGGACGACCATGCATCCAAGCACAAGAAGACGATGATCGCCGCCTTCGTGGTTGCAGTCGTGATCGCTGCGGTGGTCGGCTTCTTTATTGGCAATGGCGGCTTTGGCGGCAAGGGTGTCGGTTCGTCGACCCTGACCGAGGACCAGCTCGATTCGACCGTGGCAAGCTATAGTTATAACGGCAAGAAGAGCGACATCACCGCGCGCGAGGCCATCGAGAGCCAGTACAGCCTCGATACCGTCAAGGATAGCGATGGCAACTACACCGCTCCTTCTGCCGATGTCATCCTGTCCTACGTGCGCAACAAGATTCTGCTCGATGCTGCCGAGGACGAGGGCATTACCGTCTCTTCTAAGGAGATGAAGAAGTACGCCGAGGATTCCATCGGCACCTCCGACTACAAGACCATGGCAAAACAGTACGGCGTGTCCAAGGATCAGGCCAAGCAGATCGTCCGTCAGTCCGCGACGCTGCAGAAGCTCTACAAGAAGAAGGTGGGCGATGCTTCCGCGAGCATGCCGACCGCTCCGACCGAGCCTTCTGACGGCAACGAGGAGACTGCGAGCAAGGACTACGCCGACTACATCATCAAACTTGCCGGCGACGAGTGGGATAGCTCGAAGGGCACCTGGAAGGACGCCGACAGCACCTACGCTAAGGCCTTCGCCGACGATGCCTTTACCGCCGATAGCGCCACCTATAAGCAGGCCATGACCGCCTATTACACCGCTTACCAGCAGTATTCTTCGCAGGCTTCGAGCGCCAGCTCCAAGTGGACCGAGTACGCCAACAGCCTGTACGCCAAGGCCAACATCAGCATTTACGGCCTGTTTGCGTAAGATCTGCCTGAGCTTACCGATCGCGTAGCCGAACTATCTGAATAAGCCCGCTAGAACGATATCCGTTCTAGCGGGCTTATTACGTCGGAGGTACCGGTAGTTAAATAATCTCAATTAATCTTTAAGTCCAAAGAGGTTATCGGCTTCATCGTCAGGCATATATTCCAGTACATCGCCCGGTTGGCAGTCGAGTGCCCGGCATATCGCGTCAAGAGTTGAAAAGCGCACGGCAGAAACCTTGCCCGTCTTGATGCGCGACATATTGACCTGGGAGATGCCCACGCGTTCCGCAAGCTCTTTGGATGAGATCTTGCGTTCGGCGAGCATGCGGTCGAGCCGCAGAATAATCATGGATTCCCCCTAGAGCAACTCGTCATCTTGTATTTGCAGGATACACCCGTACTGGAAGACGCTGGCAATCAGGCTAATAATCAGGCCTGCAAAGACCATAGAGAGGTCGAGGTGCTGGCCGCCAAGCGCATCCGTAAAGTTGCCGCCAAATCCTGAGAGTATCAGCCCCGTGACTATGGCACCAAGAAGCTTCACAGCAACGCCGCCAATAAGGAACAAATGTCCTACTTGACGTAGTATGCGGATGCATTCGAGGTCAAAGGGCCTGCCCGCCTTTTCAATGGCGGAGAAAAACCTGTATGCGCTTAGCACAATGGCAAGCGCAAGGCATGTCATCATGGCGCTCCCTATGGCAGTATGACCGTCGTGCGCGACAAGCATAAGAGGGGTCTGTTCATTGGCGCCGACGAGAGCGAGAGATGGCCCTTCGCCGGCATTAAGCTCTACGGATTGGAGGCAGAACCCTTGGGAGAGGCTAGGCAATATGAGTAGAAGCTCGATTGCAATGACTGCGAGGAGTCCCAGAGCGAGCGCTACGGCGGTGCAGATTGTGGCCCATTTGCAGATGTGAGCGAGCTTCCTCAGATCGGCTATTGCCTGTTCGCGGTTGATGGGTTCATTCGATTTGGATACGTTCCAGCGGATCATAGCTCCTCCAACCAATGTCTAGGATGATATTTAAATCTTATAACATACTTAATGATAAACGATAAACAATTACAGATTAGAGTAAGTTATGTTTGTAAGACGAATAGCGAGAGCTTATGGCATATTTAGGGAGTGAGAGTTTGGCACGTGGGGGATGGACGAGTATCGAAATTTCCCGCAACCGCGCAAGTGCTTCATCGGGTCTCCCTAATTCATATGGAAAAGGAGCTGCAAACGATTGGAAATAACCGCTGAGCGGTCGAAAACTACCGTTCACCGATAATTTCTAAACTGGTTCTAACTGGTATTAAGTCAAAAAGACCAATTCACAAATCTTCACAATGACCTGCATTTTTTCTACATGCTTTTTTGGCCACCCTGCGTTGTTTAGACACAGAAAAGGTTCCGATCTTTCGTCAAAGTATTTCGAAACGATTTCAAAACCGCAGGTAGAAGTGTTAACGAGCGGTAAACGGTCGATTTATCGCCGTGAGCGGTGCAAAAACGTTTACTGCGTGAATCAGCGAAAGCGACCTCTTCTGTGATGATATAGTGACAACAACACTTCACGTGGTTACTACCAGTTGAGAGACCACTGGTCTTCAAAGAACGCTTTCCAAGAAGCTTTAAGGGCGTCCGCCCGCTGGCTTCCGAAAACATCGGACTCAGATCGTACACACCTTCGGAAGGGAAATTTGAATGGTTGGCTTTATTCTTACCGGTCATGGACAGTTCGCACCCGGCCTCGCAAGCGCTATCGCTATGGTCGCCGGTGATCAGCCCGCTTTTACCGTCGTTCCTTTCGAGGGCGACCAGGCTGCTTCCTACGGTGAGGATCTCCGCGCCGCTATCACCGCCATGCGCGAGGAGTGCGATGGCGTGCTCGTCTTTACCGACCTGCTTGGTGGTACCCCGTTCAACCAGGCAATGATGATTGCCCAGGATGTCGACAACGTCGAGATTCTGACTGGCACGAACCTTCCCATGGTTATTGAGCTTCTGTTCCTCCGCGGCAACGCTACGCTCGCCGAGCTTGGCGAGCAGGCCGTGACCGTTGGCCAGACGGGCATCACCGCCCAGACGGTTGCCTCCGTCGCTGGTGCCGAGGAAGAGGATATCTTCGGTGACGAGGACGGCATCTAATGGCCGATTTCGGAGCCAGCGTCCTGAGCTCCTCGGTCGCTCTTTTAGGCCTGCTTGTCGTCATGGGCTTGATTTATACCATCTGGTCGCAAATCAACATGAAGAAGAAGCAGAAGTACTTCAAGGAGCTACACACCGAGCTCAAGCCGGGTCAGGAGGTTCTTTTCGCCGGCGGTATCTACGGAACCGTCAAAGGCATCGAAGGCGAGAAGGTCCAGATCAAAGTCCGATCCGGCGCCGTTGTAGATGTTTCGCGTTACGCGATTCAGGAGATCAAGTAACTGTCGTCAGCAAATAACGAAAGGAAGCTGATCAACATGGCAGAACCCAACATTCTTCTTACCCGCATCGATAACCGACTGGTCCATGGTCAGGTCGCTACTCAGTGGAACTCCACCTTGGGCTCCAACCTCATTCTCGTCGCCAACGACGATGTGTCGACTAACACCATGCGCCAGAACCTCATGAAGATGGCCGCTCCCGCCGGCGTCGCTACTCGTTTCTTCTCTCTGCAGAAGACCATCGACGTCATTGGCAAGGCGAGCCCGCGCCAGAAGATCTTCATCGTGGCCGAAACACCGGAAGACGTGCTTACGCTCGTCAAGGGCGGTGTGCCTATAAAGAAGGTAAACATCGGCAACATGCACATGTCGGAAGGAAAGCGCCAAGTCGCCACCTCCGTCGCAGTTAACGACGAGGATGTCGCTGCGTTTAAAGAGCTGCAGGAATTGGGGGTGGAGTTGGAGATCAGGCGCGTTCCGAGCACGCCTGTTGAGGACACGAGCAAGCTCTTCTCGTAATCCTCATGATCCACGTTGTCAGGAATGAAACCCTGACATTCTGTACGTGAAATCCAAAGTGCGTACATACATTTTGAAAGGAGGAGCAAGATGGAATACTCGATCATCCAGGTCGCTCTGGTCTTCATCGTCACGTTCGTCGCGGCAATCGACCAGTTCAACTTCCTCGAGTCTCTCTATCAGCCCATCGTCACCGGCGCCGTCATCGGTCTTATCCTTGGCGACCTCAACACCGGTCTTCTCGTGGGTGGTACCTATCAGCTCATGACGATCGGCAACATGCCGATCGGAGGCGCTCAGCCGCCTAACGCCGTCATCGGCGGCATCATGGCAGCCATTCTCGCTATCGCTACGGGCCTCGAGCCCAACGCGGCAGTCGGCCTTGCCATTCCGTTCGCTCTGCTTGGTCAGCTCGGCGTTACCCTGGTCTTCACGCTTATGTCGCCGCTCATGTCCTCTGCGGACAACATGGCTCACAACGCTGACACCAAGGGTATCGAGCGTCTGAACTACTTCGCCATGGCTCTGCTCGGCCTGATCTTCGCCGTCGTCGTCACCCTGTTCTTCATCGCTGGCGCCACCATCGGTCAGACCATCGCTTCCGCCATCCCGACTTGGCTGCAGACCGGTCTCTCCGCTGCAGGCGGCATGATGCGCTTCGTCGGCTTCGCCGTCCTGCTCAAGGTTATGATGAACCGCGATATGTGGGGCTTCTTCCTCATGGGCTTTGGCCTCGCGCTCATCACCGTTGCCAACGATTCTCTGGCAACCCCTGCTCTGCTCATCCTCGCTCTCATCGGCTTCGGCATCGCTTTCTGGGACTTCCAGCAGCAGACCGAGCTGAAGGGTGCAGCTGTTTCTGACGGAGGTGACTTCGAAGATGGCATCTAATGAGTATGTGATCCCGGAGCACTACGAGGATCTCACTCCTGCTCCGCAGCTCGACCAGAAGACCCTCAACAAGATGGCCTGGCGCTCCTGCTTCCTGCAGGCCTCGTTCAACTACGAGCGTATGCAGGCCGCCGGTTGGCTCTACTCCATCATCCCCGGTCTGGAGAAGATTCACACCAACAAGAACGACCTCGCGGCTTCCATGAGCCACAACCTGGAGTTCTTCAACACCCATCCGTTCCTTGTCACCTTTGTTATGGGCATCGTGCTTTCGCTCGAGCAGAACAAGGTTGACATCCCCACGATCCGCGCCGTCCGCGTCGCCGCAATGGGCCCGCTCGGTGGTATCGGTGACGCCCTGTTCTGGCTGACGCTTGTGCCTATCACGGCCGGCATCACCTCCAACATGGCCATCAACGGCAATGCCGCTGCGCCGATCATCTTCCTGGTGATCTTCAACGTCGTCCAGTTCGCTCTGCGCTTCTGGCTCATGAACTGGTCCTACAAGCTTGGCACCAGCGCTATTGACGCTCTGACCGCCAACATGCAGGCCTTCACGCGTGCCGCTTCCATCATGGGCGTCTTCGTCGTCGGTTGCCTGGTCGTCACCATGGGTGGCACCCAGATCAACCTCCAGATCCCCAATGGCACCACCCGTGGCCTCTCCGCTACTACCGTGATCGTCTCCGAGAAGGAGGCCGAGAACTTCACCGGTATGGAGGGCATCGATACCGAGACCGCTGAGGCCGGTACTATCGCCATGACCGATAAGGACGGCAACGCCCTTACCGCTTCCGATGCCGACGGCAACGCTGTCGAGTGCGGCGTCACCGATCTGGGCAACGGCATGGAGTCCGTTACCTACGGTACCGTCACCGAGGATCCGGTCAACTTCTCTGTTGCCGACACCCTCAACACCATCGTCCCCAAGCTCGTCCCGCTTATGCTTACGCTGCTGCTTTACTACATGTTCGCTAAGCACAGCTGGACCCCGACCAAGGGCATTCTCCTGCTCTTCGTCCTTGGCATCCTGGGCGCTGGCCCGCTTGGTCTCTGGCCGAGCATCTGGTAAGGCTCTAGCTTGAGGGGTGTGTCCCTACGCGGCTCACACCCCGACCCCTTAAGCCATGTGTATGTTAAAAGCCGCGTGCTCGAAAGAGCGCGCGGCTTTTGTTTTCTTGATGATTCGGGTGTGGCAGACAGATAATGCTTAACACCCTAGGTAGTTAGCCGAATTCGAGCAAAAGGGAGGATAGGATGGCGATCGGAGCGCGTAAGCAACCGCTGTACGATCAGCTGGTCGATATTCTGACCGAAAAGATTGACCATGAATATCGCGCCGGTGACATGATTCCTTCCGAGCGCGAACTTTCGGAGCGCTATGGTCTCTCGCGCACTACGGTACGCCTGGCTCTGCAGGAACTGGAGCGTTTAGGACTGGTGGTTCGGCAGCACGGTCGCGGTACCTTTGTGACCGACCGTTCGGCAAAGGCAACCAATCTTATGCAGTCCTACAGCTTTACCGAGCAGATGCGCGCGATGGGTCGTGACCCCGAGACCACGATTCTCGAGTTTTGCGAGATGGAGGCCGATAAGAATCTGGCCGAGCATATGGGATTGCGTATCGGTGATCGCATTTTTAAGCTCAAGCGCCTTCGTTCTGCCGACAACATGCCCATGATGGTCGAACGCAGCTATCTACCGGTTCGTCAATTTCTGTCCCTAAAGCGACCGCTGCTGGAGCGTAAGCCGCTTTACGATGTGATTGAGCAAGACTTTCAGCAAAAAATACGTGTGGCCGAAGAGGAGTTCTATGCGAGCATAGCCCGTCCCACCGATGCCCACCTTTTGGAAATTGTCGAGGGCTCGCCTGTGCTCGATTTGGTTAGGACTACGTATAACGAGTCAAACGAGGTTGTGGAGTATACGCTCTCGGTTGCTCGTGCCGATCAGTTTAAATACAAGGTTTACCACCAGCGTAGCGACTAGTGTTGGCATCGTTTCCATATGATGATTCTTTGTATTTAACTGGTTACTACCAGATAACCAACCGAAGTGTATAATTGCACGTCAGAGGATTACTTCTAGAGAGAGGTATTAGAAATGTTCGAGAAGAGTGTCGAGGAGCTCACCGAGCTCGGCGCCCAGATCACCACGGCCGAGATTGCTCAGCAGCCCGAGCTTTGGCGTGATACGCTCAACATCTATCGCGAGAACAAGGAGGCCATCGAGGCCTTTCTGGCCGAGGCTCGCGCTATGGGCGAGGGCCGTCTGTCCGTTGTCTTCACCGGTGCCGGTACGTCCGACTATGTTGGCGATACCTGCGCCCCGTATCTGCGTCACGCCGGCAACACTGATCTCTACGACTTTAAGCCCATCGCCACGACCGACATCGTGAGCGCCCCGCGCGACTTCCTGCGCGCTGAGGATCCCACGCTCGTGGTTTCCTTTGCCCGCTCTGGCAACAGCCCCGAGAGCCTTGCCGCCGTTGCCGTTGCCAAGGAGCTCGTCCACAACGTCAAGTTCCTCAACATCACCTGCGCGCCCGAGGGCAAGCTCGCCGTCGAGTCCGCCGATGATCCCAATGCGCTGACGCTGCTCATCCCGCGCGCCAACGACAAGGGCTTCGCCATGACCGGCTCCTACACCTGCATGACCCTGCTCTCTACTCTCATCTTTGACGAGGCTTCCGACGAGCAGAAGGCCGAGTGGGTCGAGACCATCGCCAAGATGGGCGAGGAGGTCATCGCTCGCGAGTCTGAGGTTGCCGACTACCTCGCTGGCGACTTCAACCGCGTGACCTACCTTGGCTCCGGCTCCTTTGGCGGCCTTGCTCAGGAGAGCCAGCTCAAGATCCTCGAGCTTGCTCATGGCCTGGTTGCCACTTCCTACGACACCTCCATGGGCTATCGTCACGGACCTAAGTCCTTCGTTGACGATAAGACGCTCGTCTTCGTATTCGTCAACAACGACGCCTACACCCGTCAGTACGACATCGACATCCTCAACGAGATCGGTGGCGACGATATTGCTCAGCGCACCGTTGCCGTTCAGCAGGATGGCGCTACTGTCTACGAGGGTGAGTCCTTCACCTTTAAGGGCTATGAGGCACTCCCCGAGGGTTACCTTGCTCTGCCGTTCGTGATGTTTGCCCAGGCAATCAGCCTGCTCAACTCCGTGCGCGTGGGCAACACGCCCGATACGCCGAGCCCCACCGGCACGGTCAACCGCGTGGTCAAGGGCGTGACGATTCACCCCTTCACCGCTTAATCGCGTCCCCCTGTAAGGGCGCCCGTCCGCTCATAACGGCGGGCGGGCGCTTTTTGTTTTACGTGAGCTGGGTATAAGCATCACCACAGTCAACTGCTTTAGAAGCAAGGAGTGCATATGAGCACGTACGCAATTAAGGCTGACAAGTTCTTCTTGCCGGCAGGCCCGCAACTGGGCGGCTATCTTATGGTCGAGGATGGCGTCTTTGGCGCCTGGCAGGCCGACGAGCCCTCTTGCGAGATTAAGGATTACACGGGATCGTGGATCGCACCGGGTATGGTCGACACCCACATCCATGGCTTCTATAACCACTCGACTACCGATAACGATCCCGAGGGCATCGATATCAGCTCGACCGAGCTCGCCCGTCGCGGCACCACCAGCTGGCTGCCCACGACGTTCACCGATGGCGTCGAGCAGATTAAGGACGCCTGCGCCGCCATCGCCCAGGCGGACGAGGGTCGCGGCCCCGACTTCTGCGGTGCTCGCATTCAGGGCATCTACCTGGAAGGCCCTTTCTTTACCATGAAGCACGTGGGCGCGCAGAACCCCGCTTATCTGATCGACCCCTCCGAGGAGGTCTTCGATCAGTGGCAGGAGGCTGCGGGCGGTCGCATCGTTAAGAGCGCCATGGCGGCCGAGCGCGACGGTGCCGCTGCTTATGCGGCTGCTCTGAACGCCAAGGGTGTGGTGACCAGCATCGGTCACTCCGACGCCACCTACGATGAGTGCATCGCTGCCATCAACGCCGGTGCCAGCTGCTTTACGCATACCTATAACGGCCAGCGCGGGCTGCATCACCGTGAGCCCGGTGTCGTGGGTGCTGCTATGTCCACGTCCGAGACCTACGCCGAGATCATCTGTGACGGCAAGCACGTAAACCCTGCCGCCATCAAGGCGCTGCTGCAGGCCAAGGGCTGGCAGCACACGGTACTCATCACCGACTGCCTGGGCTGCGGCGGCATGCCCGAGGGCAGCTACACCAGCGGCGGCATGGACGTCATCATGAAGGACAACCTGTGCTGGCTCGCCGATGGCAAGAGCATTGCCGGTTCGGTGCTCACGCTTGCCCAGGGCGTCAAGAACATCGTCGACTGGGGCATCGCCAGCGCCGATATCGCCATTCGCATGGCAACCGAGGTGCCGGCACGCTCCGCGCACATCGAGGATAAGTGCGGCGGCATCATGCCGGGTCGCGACGCCGACTTTGTCGTGTTCGACCATGAGCTCACCCTCGTCGAGACGTATGTTGGCGGCCAGAGCGTCGGCAACGCCTTTACCGAGTAACGAAAGAAAAAGACGGCGGGCCCGAATCTGCTCGGACCCGCCGTACGGGTTAAACGCTCAAAAGCACCTTTACAGTTACAGCTTGCTAGCGATTTTCTTTGCCGTACGCTTAACGCCGGCCACCAGGCCTCCTGCAGGATGCTCCTTCTCGTATGCTAGGCGCTTCTCGCGCTTGGCGTACTCTTCGACGATGATGTCTCCATACTCGTCTTCGATCTTGTCGAAGAAGTCGACGGCACCCTTAATTTCCTCAGCGGTCGGGTGCCCCTTTTGGACACCGCCGGTGAGTTTGAACGGCCCCCACGTATCAAAGCCGGGGCAGCCGTAGACACCCATAAAGATGGCCTGCCTCATGCGGCAGATGCCATCGATATCCTTGCCGTACCACTTGTTTTTGCCACCGTAGGTCATAAGGCCAAACACCTTGTCCTGCGGCTGCAACACGTTAGTGAGCACGCGTGCCATGTCCTTGTCGATCTCGGAGTAATAGATGCCCGTGGCGACACCAATCAGATGGTATTCGTGCAGGTTGGGATACTCGTTTTTGCCGAGTGTTTTCACGTCGAGGGTATCGATTTCGGGGTGCGCCTCGACGATGGCGTCCACGAGCTTTTTCGTATTGCCGTGGTGGCGTGAGGCATAAAGAATGATGGTTCGCATAAGAAGGCCTTTCAGCTGTAATTGCATCAATGTCTGTATGGTACCCCGTTACATGGCCGGGATACCGGACGCATCGATGAGCGTGCGGGTTTGTCCATTGGTCAGAGCCGAGACGGGTACTTGCGAGCAAAAAGCAGTTGTTCGAAAGGATGGGCAATGGAATACGCTCTCTCCAACGATTCGATTTCTATTAAGGTGTCCACGGCTGGTGGTTCGTTTACCTCGATTGAGGCCGGAGGTCGCGAGTACTTGTGGCAGGGTGACCCCGCCGTGTGGTCCGGCCAGGCGCCGGTCTGCTTTCCGATTTGCGGAGGCCTGCGCGATGGTAGTGCCATGACGTTTGCCGGGCATCATGTAAAGCTCGCTCGCCACGGCTTTGCGCGCAAGCAGGAGTGGAAGCTGCTGAGCCAAGGCGAGAACGAGTTGGCTGTGTGTCTGGCGTCCGAGGATAACGCTGCGTTGCTGAGCGATTATCCGTATCCGTTTAGGCTCGTCGCCCGCTATACGCTCGAGGACGCCGCCGTGCGTGTCTCCTATGAGGTTACCAACGAGGGCACCGAGGACATGCCGTTCTTTATCGGTGGGCATCCCGGCTTTAGGTGCCCGCTCGATGAGGGCGAGGCCTATACGGACTACGAGTTGCGCTTTGAGAAAGAAGAGGCTGCAGAGCTTTGCACCGCTGTCCCTTCGACTGGCTTGATTGACGTGGACAAGCGCTCCAAGAACCCCATGGTGGGAAAGACGCTGCCCCTGTCGCACGAGCTCTTCGATTTTGCGGAGACCATCTTTGACGTGCTCGAGAGCCGCCAGGTCACGCTTTCCAAAAAGGGCGAGGACAAGGGCGTTCGCCTGAGCTTTGAGGGCTTCCCATATCTCATTGTGTGGAGCAAGCCCGAGGGTGATTTTGTGGCAGTTGAGCCTTGGGGCGGCCTTTCGACCTGCTCCGATGAGGACGACGTGCTTGAGCATAAGCGTGGCTGCCTTGTCGCCAAGCCCAAGGAGACCGTCGTTCGCTCGTTCACGATTGAGATTCTGTAATTCCGTTTTGTCGACTCGTATCGCGAGGCACAAGGAGCCTGCGAGATAAGGAGCTAAAAATGATCCTCACCGTTACGATGAACCCGTCCGTCGATACACGCTATCAGCTCGATGAGCTCATTATCGACGACGTTAACCGTGTGACGCCCGAAAAGACCGCCGGCGGCAAGGGTCTCAACGTGGCCCGTGTACTGGGTCAGCTGGGCGACGACGTTGTGGCAACCGGTCTACTCGGCGGCCACATGGGCGCCTACATGGCCGAGCTCATGGATGCCAACGGCATTAAGAATGATTTTGTACCCATCAAGGGCGAGACTCGCATTTGCCTTAACATCCTCCACGCCGGCAACCAGACCGAGCTACTCGAGAGCGGCCCGACGATTGCCCCCGAGGAGCTCGATGCCTTTACCGCCAAGTTCGCCGAGCTTGCGAGCAAGGCCGCTGTCGTTACCATCTCGGGTTCGCTGCCCCGTGGTGTCGAGGCGGGCTACTACGCCAAGATCACGGGTATTGCCGAGAACGCCGGCGCCAAGGTGCTGCTCGATACCTCGGGTGCTTCGCTCGAGGCCGCCCTTAAGTCCGAAATTAAGCCCGAGCTGGTCAAGCCTAACCTGACCGAGATTAACGGCCTTCTGGGCACGAGCTTTACCACCGACGATGTGGACGAGCTCCGCGCCGCGCTCGCCTCTGATGCCCGCTTCTCCGATATCCCCTGGGTCGTCGTGTCCATGGGCGCTGCCGGCTCCGTGGGCTTCCATAATGGCCGTGCATTCCGCGCCAAGACCCCCGATATCCCCGCCGTTAACGCTACGGGCTCTGGCGATTCGACCATTGCCGGCTTCGCGCATGCGATTGCTGCTGGCGCGGATGACGAGACGGTGCTGCGTACCGCCAACACCTGCGGCAAGCTCAATGCCATGGATCCCATGACCGGCCATCTGGTCATGGACCGTTGGGACGAGGTCTACAACGGCGTTGTCGTGACCGAGCTGTAAAAGCCTGGGCGTCGGCCCCGGCATTGCTTGCTAGCTCATGTCGACGACAAGTGCGGTAGCATTATGCTGGGGCGCGACGCCGAGTTTGTCGTGTTCAATCCCGACCTTACCCTGGTCGAGACGTATGTGGGTGGCAACAGCGTCGGTAATGCATTTACCGAGTAGCTGCCAAATAAACGATCCGAGAGGGGATTTAGATGATTTACGGTGCATTGGGCGATATCGAGGAATACCGCGGAATGCTCAAGGGCCTCGACGTGCTGATCGACTGGCTCGAGGAGAACGACCCGGCACAGCTCGAGGTCGGCAGCCATCCGATTTTGGGTGAGAAGGTCTTTGCGAACGTCATGTCTCCCACGACGCGTCCCGAGGCTGAGGCTCACTATGAGACGCATCAGCGCTATCACGACCTGCAGATCGACGTCGAGGGTCGCGAGGCCTTCAAGGTCGCTACGGGCAGCCTGACGCTGGTCCAGGAGTTTGACGAGAAGGACGACTATGATCTGGTCGATTCCGACGCCTCGATCGCCGGCGATCTTGCCGACGACAAATTCGCGCTGTTCGTTGCCGGCGAGCCCCACATGCCCACGCTCGAGTTCCCGGGCGATGGCGCACAGCCGGTCAAGAAGATCTGCTTTAAGTTGCTTGCCGACGCCTACTGGGAGGAGTAGCGAGCTGCTCGGCTGAGCTGTTCGTCTGATGGCGTGATTCCCCTAGGGAAATCACGCTAGGACCCCGCCAAACGGGTTTTCCCTAGGGAAATCA
This sequence comes from uncultured Collinsella sp., assembly GCA_959601045.1. Lineage (GTDB taxonomy): Bacteria > Actinomycetota > Coriobacteriia > Coriobacteriales > Coriobacteriaceae > Collinsella. The sequence goes on along the minus strand of CAUGNZ010000002.1, from coordinate 56,226 downwards.
CGTTTGGCGGGGTTTTCGGTTTTTGAATAGGGAAGCCTCATTTATTTGCGAAGAACATCGGCTAGCCGCAGGATTGAAATCATCGACCGATAAGTGAGTTCCACTTTTTCGCCCGCAAGCAGTCGTTTCGAGCCAATCTCATCTAGCCCCACAAGCCGAGAAAACAGCAAGCTACTCATCGTGCCCTCGTCAATTGATTCCTTTATGGTCTTCAAAACGTCCGTATCATGAAGCAACGCCGAGCTGTAGGGGGCAACACGAGCGGAACTCTCAATTAACGACGAGACAAAAGGATGGAGATGCTTTGGACATAGTCCATCAAACACCACATCCCCATTGTCGTTCGAGCCGACCAGGCGCCAAGTATAATGATCGACCCAGTCATCTCCGTCATATATGGCGTCCATGAGCAACTTCCCGTCTAGAGAGAGAAACCTATTTGGACATCGGGGCGCAAGACCGCAATCCATATCGGACCTGCAGCAGCTCCAACCCAACGCACCACTTAGGTTCCCTTTCGTACATGTGTATCAATCTGCCCCGAAATGCCGGTGAATGCAATTCCAGACCCGTTTGTCGGATAGCAATCGACGTATTTTTGTTTTCCGCTCACAACCTTGTATAGATAAATCGTTCCAGCAAAAGAGAAGGGATCGTTCGCAATTTTGTCCGGAAGAACTTGCCACCTCAAAATCACGCTACCAATATGGTCAAGCTTGACCGTTCCGCCGTCCCCCTCAAAAGTGGCAAGGGGATTTACCCCAGACTGAGAGTCGGCATCGCCCTCCTTAGCAGTTATCAGCAGGCTGCCCGTATAAGACTGCTAAGGCTCACCTTCAGGACAGGCAGCCTTGGCCCAAGAAGGGCCACTCAGGCAGAACAGTCCGAGCAGCATCAATACCAGCAAAAGAAAACCCTTAGTTCTTTTCATCTATATCGCCAATATCTCTCGACATTTGTATATTGTGACTATTTTAGATCTATATGGCCAATTTGAGCCCTCACCATGGCAATTGTTGCAGCTGGGTTTCTTTTCATTAAGATTTCACTTTGGTAAATCCCCGCCCCTAAGCATTAAACCCGAAGTCCACCGAGTGGGCCGCCGTTGACGTGGCGATGTTTGGATTGGCGCGCACGCACTCAAATTCGGCAACAAAAAAGCCGCCCGAAGGCGGCTATCTTGTGTAATGGAGCCAGCGACCGGGCTCGAACCGGTGACCCCCGCTTTACGAGAGCGGTGCTCTACCAACTGAGCTACGCTGGCGGCCATGTGATGACGCAACTGAGGCGTCAACGGCTGTCTATGATACGGGACATCGCACATCCGCGCAAGTGTTCTGACGGCTTTTCTCACTTTAAATGCACTAATATTAGAGGCGTGATGTCTGCAGTGCCCATTTGGTACTTGACCTGCTGTTGAGTTGGTGGCCGACGTCCCGCTCGTATGGGTCTCAAACAGAATGGGGCAGCCATGGCTCAACCCAAGATCCTTCTCACGCGTATCGATGACCGTTTCATTTACGGGCAAGACGTTGAGCTGTGGAACGAAGCCGTGGGTTCCAATCTTGTCTTAATCGTCAACGATGAGATCGCGGCGGATTCGTGCCAATGGGCACCCATGAGGGTGGCGGCGCCAGAAGGCGTTTGGACGCGGTTTTTCTCGGTGCAAAGGACCATCGACATCATTTATACCGCAACGCCGCGCCAATGGATTCTCATCATGGTGGCGTCGCCCACGGATGCACTCGCGCTGGTTAAGGGCGGTGTGCCAATAACCAAGATCAGCATCGGCCATATGCGGGCGAGGGAGGGCAAGCGCTCTGCAACGCCTGCCATTGCCGTAGACGATACGGACATCGCCGCCTTCAAAGAGTTGCAAAAGCTCGGCATAGAGCTAGAAATCCGTTATCTCCCCAGTTCCGCCCCCGACCCCATTGGCAATCTGTTCAACTGATCCCTTGGGGACGGAGGAAAACGGATCATTTTGCCCTTGCGAGGGATGCGCGCGATGCCGCCTGTCAAAAACTATGCCCATTTACTACGTTTGGTCGGCTATCGCCGAGCATGTCGAATTTGAGAAAAACAAAACCGCAGGTAGACGGCTTGCGAATTTAACAAAAACCGGTGCATGGTCGAGCACCCCGGGCTAAACGTAGTAAATGGGCATAGTTTTGATATGTCACTCATACAGTCACAGCGAAAATGAGCCAAAAGATGAAAAACGCCCGTCGGCGGTGGTGCCGGCGGGCGTTGCTGTGCGATATGTCGCGTTGTGGGCTTAGTGCCTCATAAAGTGATATTCGATCACATTGCTATAGGGATGACCCGGCCCCACGATGCCCTGGGGGAACAGCGGGCGGTGCGGCGTGTCGGGGTACATCTCGGCCTCGAGGGCAAAGCCGGCGCCCCAACCATAGTTGGCGTCGTCCTTGGCGTGCTCGTCACCCAGCCAGTTGCCGGTGTAGAGCTGCACGCCCGGGGCAGTGGTGTAGTAGTCCATCTCACGACCGGTCCACATCTCCTCGACGTGCATCGCGCGGCGCAGGTTGCGGCCGTACTGATAGCCATCGATGCACAGGCAGTGATCGTAGCCACGGGCCTGCTTGATCTGCGGGTCGTCGGCCTCCATGCCGGGTGCGACGGGGCGAAGCTCGCGAAAGTCAAACGGTGTTCCCTCGACCGGAGCAATCTCGCCGGTGGGGATGTTCTGCTCGTTAATGGGCAGGTAGTGGGCGGCGTTGGCGACAAAGAAATGTTCGCAGTCCATGCCGGCGTTATGGCCTGCAAGGTTAAAGTACGTGTGGTTGGTCATGGACACGTAGGTGGCGCGGTCGCTCTCGCAGCCATAATCGATGCGGAAGACGCCGGTGCGCGTAACGGTAAACACGGCCGTAAAGGTTCGGTTGCCGGGCAGGCCCAGCTCGCCGTCCTTAAGCGAGGTGGTCATGCGCACGGCGTTATGGACCTCGTCGAGCTCAACATCCCACACACGTTTGTGCAGGCCGTGCTCAAGGTCGCTGTGCAGGTTGTTGGCGCCCTCGTTGGCGGGCATATGCCAGTCCGTGCCGTCGATGGCGATCGTGGCGCCAGCGGTGCGGTTTGCCACAGGGCCGATGGTCGCGCCAAAGCAGGCGGGGTTGTCAAAGTAATCCTCGAGCTTATCGAAGCCCAGCACCACATCGCGCACGTTGCCGGGAATGTCGGGCACATCGATACCAAGCACCGTGGCGCCATAGTCCATAATGCGAACGCAGATCTCGGGCCCGTCGAGGGTGTAACGATGAACGGGGGTACCGCACGGCGCGGTGCCGAAAAGCTCGGAAGTGATCATTTGGTTCCTAACATCGAGGTATTTCCGACAAACTGTAGCGCGAACAGGGGAGATTATCACTACACCCTACTAAAGCATGGGGTATTTTTCTCAAAAAAGTGATGATTGGGGCTGCGTCGGCGCCCATTTCTAACACGCGCGAGTCTGATACAATTTGTTCGTTATTGTTTGAACGATATGCGCGCATAGAACAGCGAGGACTCATCGTGATTAAGGCAGAGCGACAGGATAAGGTTCGTCAGCTGCTCGAGGAGCAGGGCACGGTCTCGGTCAAGGAGATCTCGGATGCGCTGGGCGTTTCGGACATGACGATCCGTCGCGACCTTGAGGAGCTTGCGAGTCTGGGCGAGATCGAGCGCGTGCACGGCGGAGCCCGCAGCGCGCAGGGCCGTCCCCACGCTATGTTGCGCCATGAGTATTCGCACAGTGAAAAGCGCACCAAGCATGCCGAGGAAAAGCTGCAGATCGCACGCCGCGCTGTGGAGCTTATCGAGGAAGGCTCGACCATCTTTTTGGGTACGGGCACCACGGTTGAGCAAATGGCCTCGATGCTGCCGACGTTTCGCCTGCGTATCGTGACCAATTCGCTTTCGGTGTTCAACCTGCTCGAGGAGCGTGAGGACTGCGAGCTGTGCCTCGTGGGCGGTATGTACCGCCGCCGCACTGCCGTTTTTGTGGGGCCGACGGCCGAGGATGCCCTACGTGCGCTGGGCATCGATGCGGCGTTTATCGGCGCCAACGGCATCTTGGACGGTGACGTGTCTACGTCCAACATGGACGAGGGCCGTATCCAGCAGCTTGCCTTTAGCAAGGCAGACTCGCGCTATCTGATCGCCGACTCCAGCAAGATCGGCAAGCGCGACTTCTACACCTTCTGCCGCCTGGACAATTTAGACGCCGTGGTGTGCGAACCGGGTATTGCTGATGGAGATCGAGCCGCCATCGAGGAGCACACGCAGGTCATCTGCTAGCTAGCGATACAGGCGATACTTCTGTCTCCCAGCCGGCGCGGGGATTACCGCTTCACAATGACACGCAAATGCGCTCGGGCCAAGTATTCAGCTTGTGGGCTAGACCAAGCGGGCGTAGTCCTGTGACTGATGAAAGATATGGGCGATATAGATTGTTTCGTGCTCAAACTTGTATAGACACACGTAGTTGTTGACGGGAAACGATCGGTAATTACGTGCCGCCAGCTCTTGCATGTGCGAGAGGGGACGTAAAAGCGGCTGCTCGCGAAGCAGGTCAAGCTGATATTCAAACTCAGCGACAAAATTGCCCGCTGCGCGCGGATTCTTGAGGATTTGGGCAAGGTATCCGACGATACTCTCGTACTCATATCGCGCGCTTTTGAGTATTACGACGTTATAGGTCATATTTGTCTCGTGTCGCGGTCGCGAAGGAGTCGTAGTCGCTATAGTCGCCTTGCGATATCTCGTCTTCTGCCAGCATCATACGAGACAGAAGCTTGGCTTTGGCGATTTCGTCTTGCATGAGGCGATACTGGTCGCTGCTGATGCAGTGCATGGCCTCGTAGCCGTTCTTGGTTACGGTGACGTCGCGCTCGGACTCAACAAGCGCGGTGAATGTGGCAGTGTCCTTCATGTCTCGGACGGGCACACAGATGGGCATAAGTATCTCCTTCGCATTGGGACATAATTGTACCACGCCGTATCGAATAGTCGGCATCGTTGAATTGTCTTGATCTGTAACAGATAGACGCCCAAAACCGGGTTTAGTGTTACAGATCGAGACGGCTCGGCATAGCATCCGTTATGCGTAAAGCTCGGTATTACTGTATGTCTCAACCATTGCAATGGTCGGTATTTTTGTAGCTATAAGCTCATTTAAAGCTCGGTATTTTTGTATTATTAGATATATCTGAAGGTCGGTATTTTTGTAAACTAGCACGTAAATTATGCTGAGGTGAGATTATGTTTAAACGGAAGGCATATGATCGTCTGCAGGAGTGGAAAGAACGCTCGCAAGGGCGCACTGCGGTGCTTATTGAGGGTGCAAGACGCGTTGGCAAAACGACGCTCGTCAAGTGCTTCGCGCAAAATGAATACAAGGATTATCTGTACATTGACTTTTCGGCTGCTAGCAAAGCCACGCTCGATATATTTCTGAACCATCGTGAAGATGTCGATCTTTTTTTACGCATGCTTCAGCTGCAGTATGGTAAGGCCCTCGAACCGAGAGAGTCGCTGGTCATTTTTGATGAAGTGCAGCGGTTTCCCATCGCGCGCGAATACATAAAGCATCTTGTAGAAGACGGCAGATTTGATTACATCGAGACAGGCTCTCTTGTCTCCATCAAAAAGAATGTCGATAGCATTGTCATACCGTCAGAGGAAGAAAGAATCCCTCTCGAGCCCCTCGATTTTGAGGAGTATCTTTGGGCGACCGGAAAAGATCTTTATGCAGAAGAGATCCGTAAAGCGCGCGAATCTCGGACCGCGCTTCCGGACGGCGTTCATGCGACGTGCATGAGATTATTTGATGAGTATATGCTTGTCGGTGGTATGCCTCAGTCGGTCGACTCCTTTGTGGCAGAGAATGATTTTAGAGGATGCGACAGGGTTAAACGGCAGATTATCGCACTGTACAGGGAGGACATTGCCAAGTTTGGAGGTTCGGACGCTAGACGTGCGCGGGCGGTTTATGACGATATTCCGGGTCAATTATCTGCGGCAAATAAACGGTTCAAATTTGACAGCTTGGAGAAGGGGTCCCGTTTTGAGACATATGAGTCGGCGTTAATCTGGCTTGAGGATGCGCGACTGATTAACCGTTGCTATTTATGCAGTGATCCGAGCGTGGGTTACCGCCTGCACGAGGACGCGTCTTCGCTTAAATGCTATATGGCGGACACGGGATTGCTCGTGAGCTTGGCGTTTGATGATGGTCCGGACCTTATGGATGTTCATAGAGACATTCAATTTGGAAGAATTTCAATTAATAAAGGAATGCTAATCGAGAACATCGTGGCGCAGCAGCTTAAGAGTCTGGGGCATTCGCTTTTTTATTACAGCTGGCAGGAGCCTTCCAAAACAGAGGGGAGTCGGCCCAGAACGCGTGAAATTGATTTTCTTGTTTCGCGCGGCTTTGAAGACGCGGCTGGAAAACCGCGGGTCACTCCTGTTGAAGTTAAATCTTCCAAATCGTATTCAACAATCTCGCTTGACGATTTCGGCAGACGATTCGAACGACGAGTCGGAGAAGAGATAGTTCTTCACCCAAAACAGCTCAGGGCTGAAGGGCATAGGATATATCTACCTCTGTATATGACGATCTTTATCTGATCGGTGGAATGCGGCCAAAAAGGGGGCATGCGGCTGAGATTGTCAGCCCGGTCTATTTTATTTGTCTCGATCTGTAACAGCTAGGGGCGAAAACACAAGCTAGTTGTTACAGATTTAGATTGAAGGGATTGGCTCGCACGTTTATCTAAATCTGTAACAACTAGACGTCCAAAACCGGGTTAAGTGTTACAGATTTAGATATTTCGGCCTGGCCTCCACGTTTGTCTCAATCTGTAACAGGTGGGACCGAAAAACTCGGCTAAATATTACAGATCGAGACAAACGGCTCCCGGTCCGCCCAAACACAAAGGCCGGGGGCGGCGCGCCGTGTGACGTGCCGCCCCCGGCTGAGAAATGGGGACAAGTTATGTGAGCAGGGCAATTACGCCAACTGCAAGCCACTAGTCCAGACGACGGGTCTGCGCCACGTGCTTGTACCAGTAGGCGCTTGCCTTGGGCGTGCGCTTCTGGGTTTCAAAGTCTACGTAGAAGAAGCCGTAGCGCTTGTTGTAGCCATTGGTCCAGGAGAACTGATCCTGCAGGCTCCACAGGAAGTAGCCGCCCACGTTGACGCCCACCTCCATGGCCTTAAGCAGCCAGCGCAGGTGCTGCTCGATGTAGTCGATGCGCGGCTGGTCGTCCACAAAGCCGTTCTTGTAGGGGTCCTTGTAGCCCATACCGTTTTCGGTAATGAAAATCTGCTTGTAGTTGGGGTAGCGCTGCTTAATGTAGACGAGCAGATCGAACAGACCCTCGGGATAGATGATCCAGTCCCAGTCGGTGGTGGGGATGCCGGGCTTGTTCACATGCTCACCAATACCCTTAACGCGCCAGCGGCCGGTGCCCTTCTCGCCCGTACCGTTGTGGTGCAGGTCGTTCTCGCCGTCGTAAGCCTTGAGGAAACGGCACTGGTAGTTGTTGACACCCAGGTAGTCGTTGTAGAGCGCGGCCTCGCGCATAATCTCGAGGTCCTTGTCCATGATCTCGATGGTGCCGCCCGAGATGGCGGCCAGGCGGTTGGCGCACTCGAGGGTGTCGGGGGCATAGTCGCCGCGGAAGGTGGCGTCGAGCAAAAACTGGTTCTGCAGCACGTGCTCGTTGTTGGCGGCCTTGATGTCGGCGGGGTCGTTCTCGTTGAGCGGATACTTAAACTCCAGCGATTGAATGACGCCGATCTTGCCCTTAAAACCGCCGTTGTGGAAGGCCAGCACGGCCTTGGCGTGGGCGAGCATCATGTTGTGCTCGCACTGGAAGGCCTCGGCCAGATGAGCTTTGACGCCGCCGGGGAAGGTGCCCTCGATGTAGGTGTTGGAGGCGTCGGCCCAGATCTCGTTAAAGGTGAACCAGTAGGTCACCTGGTCGGCGTACTCCTTAAAGCAGAAGGTGGCAAAGTCCACAAAGGCATCGATGGTCTCGCGGTTGAGGAAGTCGCCCTTCTCAAAGAGGGGAAGCGGCGTGTCAAAGTGATGCAGCGTGACGAACGGCTCAACATGGTGCTTATGGCACTCGGCGAAGAGATCGTGGTAGAACTGGACGCCCTCGGGGTTGATTTCGCCGGTGCCGTTGGGGAAGATGCGGCTCCAGGCAATGGAGAGGCGAATGCCGTTGATGCCAAACTCCTCGCACAGCTCCAGATCGACGGGGTACTGGTTGTAGAAGTCCGAAGCGGGATCGGGGGAGAAACGGCCTTGGGCTTCCAGAAAGTCGTCCCAGGCAACCTTGCCCTTACCGTGAGTGCGGGTCTCGCCCTCTACCTGGTAGGCAGCAGTGGCGCCGCCAAAGACAAAGTCCTCGGGAAACTGCGCAGGCGGATTGGTGACGCTAGCAGGATTAACGGACATGATGATCCAATCGTCTAAATCGAAGGGCCAGCCGGTCTTGGATGGTCGGCTGGCCCTGAGCGTTACTTACTTCGAAAGCTGCTCGGAGACGAAGGCGAGAGACTTGTCGCCGTTCTGGGAGAGCTCAATGTACTGCTTACCGCGGCAGGCGACGCATTTGTTGCCCACGCGCTCGCAGTCTTTCTGCAAGTCGGCCAGGTAGCTTGCGGCCTGCGGGGCCAGGACGACCAGGTCAAAGTCGGGGAGCATGTCCACGTGGTTGCCATATGCCTCGGCAGCGGTCTCAAGATTGATGCCGCGCTCCTTGGCAGCCTTGGCCAGCGCGTTGGCGAGCAGACCCGAGGTTCCGCCGCCCTGGCAGAGCACGAGCACGCGCTTGCCGTTGAGGTCGCTGGCGGTCGTTGCCTCGGCAGCGGGTGCTGCAGAAGCGGCAGGGGAGTCGACCTTCACGGCCTCGGCAGCAGCGCCGGCGGCAACGCTCTTGGCGTCAGCCTTGCCCTGGAAGGCATCGTTGAGCTTGGCGGCCTTCTCGGCGTTCTTGGCGGCGAGCTCCTCCTGGGAGATCTCGGCCTCCTCGGCGCACTTCTGGGCGTCATAGGCACGGAAGAACGGGTAGTACAGGACAAAGTCGACGACCAGGATGAGGGCGAGCATCACAAAGGCGAGCGGCTGGAAGCCCAAGCCCATGATGGTGCCGATGGGGCCGGGGACGGTCCAGGGCAGGGTGTACATAAAGCCGTTCATGCCCAAGAAGTCGATAAAGATCTTGAGGATCCAGATGTTGGCGATCGGGGCAAAAACAAACGGGACAAAGAAGACGGGGTTGAGCACGATAGGCGCGGCGAACAGCAGCGGCTCGTTGACGGCAAAGCACACGGGGACGATGGCTGCCTTACCGACGGCGCGCATCTCCTGAGACTTGGCCAGGAAGCAGAACATAAAGACCAGGACGAGCGTGGCGCCGGTGCCGCCCATGCAGACGACGAAGTACTGGGCACCCTGGGTCAGGACAGCGGAAGCGTGCTGGCCAGCTTGGAACGCAGCCAGGTTGTCGGTCATGTTGGCAACGAGAGCGGCGGCGATGGCGGGCTCGACGATCGAGGGGCCGTGGACGCCGACGAACCAGAAGAGGCTCATAGCGCCGTAGATCACAGCGAGGCCGATATAGCCGTCGGCGGCGGTGAACAGGGGCTGGAACACCTGGATGACGCCCTGGGCAAAGCAGAAGCCAAAGGCAGCGCGGAAGGCGATGTCAAAGACCCAAAAGAGGGTGATGCAGACGGAGAAGGGGATGATGTCCTTAAAGGTCTGCGAGATGTTGGGCGGAACCTGCTCGGGCATCTTGACGGTGATGTTGCGCTTGATAAAGAACTTGTAGATGATGCCGGTCACAAACGCAGCGATGAAGGCAGTCAGCAGGCCCTTGGAACCAAGATAGGTGGTGTTGAAGCCGCTGGCGGCGTCCGTGGCGATGGTGTCGCTCGAAAGGAGCAAGAAGCCGATGATGGCCGCGCACATGCACGAGATAAAGTTGATCTGATTGTTCTTGGGCAGATCGCGGTTCTGAGCGTCGGCGAAGTGCTTGGCCGTGGTGGCGGCGCAGGCGATGGCCAGGATGCCCATGGAGTAGTTGTAGCACTTCCACAGGGCGTTGTTGATGTCATCGGGCCAGTAGAAACCCCAGATGTTGGGGACCGAGGCTACCAGGCAGAAGATGGACGAGAAGATGATGATGGGGATGACGGAGATAAAGCCGTCGCGGATCGCCTTGAGGTACTTGTTGCGGGCGATCGCGTTGAAAAAGGGCTGGCCCTTTTCGATGATGGCGATGAGTTGCTCCATGCAATGCTCCTAAGAGTCGGTGGGTTAGCAACGATGGTAGCTTTTGGCGTTCGGTTGCCAAAATGTTGACGTTGCCATTTTGCGACACAAAAAAAGACGCGAACCAGTGGTTCCTATGCCTGCGAACCATCGATTCCTTACGCGTAAACGTTTGAGCCGCCCGGTGGCTCTGTATTTGCGCAATGGCAACGTTAACATTTGGGCGACAAAAGCCGTTCGGGGAAGCAAGATTGTCGGTGAACGGTAGGTTTTAGGTGGTAAACGTATTGTGGGGGAGGTGTTGGATATACTTGAAGGCGTTCATTTGACTGCGTAGGGTGCCGCCAATGGCATCGTTGACATAGAAAGATCGACCTATGGCCGCTGTTAAAAAATCGGTTTCCGTTAAGGACGTGGCGCGTCTCGCGGGCGTCTCGGAGCAGACGGTCTCGCGCACCGTGCACGATTCGCCCAGCGTGCGCCCCGAGACCAAGGAGCGCGTGCGTGCCGCCATGCGCGAGCTGGGGTATCGTCCCAATTTTGCCGGTCGATCGCTGCGCCGCGGCAAGTTTAAGACCGTCGGTGTCGCCATGTTCAACATTACCGGCACCGGCAACCTCGACCGTATGGAGGGCTTTACCGCTGCGGCCGACAAACACGGCTATGCCATCACCCTAACTAAAGTAGACGGGCATCCGTATACCCTCGAGAGTGCATCGTCGCGCATGAGCGCACTTCCGGTGGATGGCATGGTTGTGATCATGAATCGCATGCCGGCGGACTTTGGCACCTTCGAGCCGCTGCCCGGTATGCAGACGGTGCTCGTTACCATGCTGGAGCACCCGCTCTGTTCAACGGTCGATAACGACCAGTTCGATTGCTCGCGCCAGGTGGTCGAGTACTTGCTGGTGCAGGGGCACAAGACCGTGCACTTTATCTCATGCCCCGAGCGCTCGCTTTCGGGCATGCAGCGCGAGGAAGGCTGGCGTGAGACACTGCGCGCACATGGTATTGAGCCGCCGCGACTCGTCCGTGGCGATTGGACGGCACAGAGCGGATATGCTGCCGGTCAGGCTCTAGCGGACGATCCGACCTGTACCGCCATCTATGCTTCCAACGATGCCATGGCCTACGGCTGCATTCGCGGGCTCGAGTCGCGCGGGAAGCGCGTGCCCCAGGACGTGAGCGTAGTGGGTGTTGACGATAGTCTGGGCGACATCGTGCCCGACCGTCGCCTGACCACGGTGCGCTTTGACAACAAGCGCGTCGGCATGTGGGCTGTCGACAAGATTGCCGGCGCCGAGGGGGGTGCGTCTGGCGTGGAGCACATGCTGATCCCCGGCATGCTCGTAGAGGGTGATACGGTGCGCGATGTACGCTAGGGTGTGGACCTGTTTGGGTTGCCACTAATTGTGTTCGATATTGTTCGCATTGGTTTAAAAACCGTTCACGGGCGAAAATCGACCGTTCATAGCTCGAAATTGCGTTTTGCATTGTTCTGTTTTGTTTGAATGTTAATGTTTCTGTCATACACAACGCAGCGCGTATGCCCGGACGCGATGCTCTCCATTGGTTCATATGTGAAAGGAACGCAATATGGCAACCAAAGAAGAAATCTCGATGGTTGGATTCGAGATCGTCGCATACGCGGGTGACGCCCAGACTGATCTGCTTGCAGCGCTCGATGCTGCTCGCGAGGGTGATTTTGAGAAGGCCGAACAGCTGCACAAGGATGCGAGCGATGCACTCATTGGCGCCCACGACACGCAGACCAAGCTGCTTTCGCAGGAGGCCGGCGGCGGCGAGATGGAGATGACCTTCATCATGGCCCACGCTCAGGACACCCTCATGACCACCATGATCTTGGAGAAGCAGACCCGCTTTACCATCGATGCCTACAAGCGCATCGCTGAGCTCGAGGCCAAGCTCGCCTAACGAACCCTCACAACCTCGTCCCCTTCCAAAAACCCTGCCGCTATCCGCGGCAGGGTTTTTTGTATTCCATCTATCTAGGTTGCGGCGAAATAGGGGCCGACAGCCCCAAATGACCCGCTTTTCCCGTCCCCGGAGGATCGGTTGGCAGCGCTCGCCACGAAACTGGCTCATCTACTACGTTTAACCCGATACCCTCGAACACACCCGCGTTTCATGAAAAATCGCAGGACTTCTACCTGCGGTTTTGTTTTTTCGCTTTGTGGCATGGTCGGGGATGGGCGGTTAAACGTAGTAGATGGGCCCATTTCATGGCGGGCGGATCATGCAGCAGCTTGTTGCGCCTCCTGCCGTTCGGTTTTTCGATGGGTGGGTATACTTTCCACCGCAATACAGGCCGGAATGAGGAGGTATCCAAATGCCGGACAACGGATCAATTCAAAAAAGAGACGCGTATGAGATGGCTCATGGGCGTCCTGTCCAGATAACCGAGCATACGACGGTAACCGAGCTGCAGCCCAGCCTGTCCGATGTCGTGTGCGCAAACAAAAAGCTCCAGATTGGCTTTATCGTTGCGCTCGTGGTGCTGGCGCTGCTGTCGGGCTTTGTAGCTCGTCCGCATTTTGCCGATACCAAGACTTGGGACTCCACCATCGAGGTCATCGATCAAAAGAAGGGCAACGTTTTGGCACTCACGACCTCGTGCGTGGCGCTGTCTGCGGGCATCACGGCGCTGCCGGGCGATACGGGAACGCCGGTCGCCGAGCAGCTCGCGCAGCTTTCAGGCAACCTTGGTATCGTGCTTGCCGTGCTATACCTAGAGAAATATTTGCTCACGATTTTGTGGTCAGTTGGCTTGGGCATCTTAATCCCGCTTGCGTTGGTGCTCTTTGCGGTGTCGTTCGGCATTCACGGGCGCTGGAGCACGAGCGCCGTCCTGCGCCGCGTGGCGACTCGCGTGCTGGTGCTTGCCATGATCGGCATGGCGTTGGTGCCTGCAAGCGTATGGGTGTCGCAAAAGGTCGACGAAACGTATCGAGTGAGCATCGAGGCAGCCGAGCAAAAGGCGGCCGACGCTGCGAGTGCGGCAGATAGCGACAGCTCCAAAGCAAGCAAGAAAAAGTCCGAGACCACGGAGTCCAAAAACGTGCTCGAGCAGTTGACTGACGGGGCCTCGAGCCTGGTCACGTCGGTGACCAGCGGTGCCAAGCAGATGACCGACAAGATCGTGCAGCAGGTGACCGACCTCATCGAAGGCGTCATCGTGATGATCGTGACCTCGTGCGTGATTCCTCTACTGGTGCTCGTGGCGTTCCTATGGCTAGGACACGTGCTGCTGGGGATTGATGTCTCCGGTCCCGCGAACTATCTGACGGGTCGTTTCTTGAGCGCTCCGTCCAAACATGCCAAGAAGAGTGGGCAGTCTGAGTAGGCGGCAAAGCGATCTTTGGAAGATCAACCGTAAGAAGGGCGGCCGAGACACGTTCTCGGCCGCCCTTTTGTCTGTTGAACACATGGTCGCTACGTCTGCGCCGGGCTCAAACGGTCGGCAATCAACCGTGAACGGTATTTGTTCAAAAAAGAACAAAGATAAACAAATAATGGTTGCACCCGATGTTCGAATGTGTTCAAATAAACATGAACAGTGAAGAACCGCACATTCAGATGCCCGGACCTGAGCGCGATTCAACACTTCCAAACAGAAACTACGCACCTGCGTATCTCTCAAGGAGGATGTCATGAGGGTTGTAATCGCTTCCGATGCCGACGGTATGTCGATGAAGGAGTCCATCAAGGAGATGCTCATCGCCGACGGTCACGAGGTCGTCGACTATTCCGAGACCCCTGCTGCGGACTTTGTCGATTCCGCGACCGCCGTTGCCAAGGACCTGCTGGAGCACAAGGATTCCCAGGGCTTCGCATTCGATAAGTACGGCGTCGGCTCCTATATGGCCGCCGTCAAGATCAAGGGCATGGTCGTCGCCAACATTTCCGACGAGCGTTCCGCCTACATGACCCGCGAGCACAACGGCTCACGCATGGTCACCATGGGCCCGGGCGTTGTGGGCACCGAGGTCGCCAAGAAGATCGCCCGCGAGTTCCTGCGCGCTCAGTACGCCGGCGGCCGTCACCAGATCCGTGTCGACATGCTCAACAAGATGGCCTAACGAGAGCCACCGAGAACTCGAACTTCTACCTCAACTTGTGAATTCAGACGAAAGGACGTTCTGATGAAGAAGACCATCGCAATCGGTTGCGACCATATCGTTACGGACGAGAAGATCTATCTGGCCGACCGCCTGGAGCAGGCTGGCTACAAGGTGCTCGACTGCGGCACCTACAGCCACACCCGTACGCACTATCCCATCTATGGTAAGGCCGTGGGCGAGGCTGTTGCCAGCGGCAAGGCCGACTTTGGCGTGGCCCTGTGCGGCACCGGCATCGGCATCACCAACGCCGTCAACAAGGTTCCCGGCGCTCGCTGCGCCCTGGTTCGCGACATGACCTCTGCCCTGTATGCCCGTCGCGAGCTCAACGCCAACATCGTGGGCTTTGGCGGTAAGATCACCGGTGAGTTCCTGATGGCCGACATTATGCTTGCCTTCCTGGAGGAGCCCTACGAGAAGACTCCCGAGCACGACGCCCTGATCGCCAAGATTGACGCTTGCAATAAGGCCGACGCCGAGGCTCAGGCTGACCCGCACTTCTTTGACGAGTTCCTCGAGAAGTGGGACCGCGGCGAGTATCACGACTAAGGGGGTTCCGGCGTTTTAACAAACGCCGGATCGGTCGACGCTGCGCGGCCCCCAGGCACCCCATCTCGCCGCTCAAACCGTCGCTCGCGTACATGAAGTACGCGTCGCTCCTCTTTCGCGGCGACCTGGGGCACCTGAGCGCCGCTCGCTGACGCTGAGGGTGCCTGTGGGGTTGCCCTTGTTGTTGCGAAGCTTTCTGGTACAGCTAGCTGCTCCGATAACACGTTTGCTTGCTTGGCTTGAGTGCTTCGCTCTTGGCGGTCCCCGGCATTCTGCAGCTTTTCAATTGACGGCTCGCGTTTCTGTGAGGGGGCGCGGGCCGGTTTTCTATCAGCCCTATTGACTTGGCGGGCTGGCGTACGAAAGGGAAGGCTCCTATGGAGTTTGTTCTTGATAACGGTTCTATTCGTGTGGCACTGAGCACGGCTGGCGGATCGTTCACTTCGATTAAAGCCAACGGTCGCGAGTACCTGTGGCAGGGCGATCCTTCGGTCTGGTCGGGCCAGGCACCCATTTGCTTTCCGATTTGCGGCGGCCTTCGTGACGGTCACGCAATGACCATGGGTGGCCGCGAGGTCAAGCTTGCCCGCCACGGCTTTGCCCGCAAGCAGGAGTGGAAGCTCGAGGAGCAGAGCGACAACATGGCTGCGTTGAGCCTAAGCTCTGCCGACCATGCCGAGTTGCTCGAGCAGTACCCGTATCCGTTTAAGATCGTTGCTCGCTACAAGGTCGATTCGGAAAAGGTGGCCGTGTCGTACGAGGTGACCAATGAGGGCACCGAGGACATGCCGTTTTTTGTGGGTGGCCACCCCGGCTTTAAGTGCCCGCTCGACGAGGGCGAGTCCTATGACGACTATGAGCTTCGTTTTGATCAGCGTGAGGCCGCCGAGCTCTGTACTGCCGTTCCCTCGACGGGCCTGATTGATGTTGAGCATCGCAGTAAGAACCCCATGATCGACCAGAACCTGCCGCTTACCCACGAACTCTTCGACTTCGCGGAGACCATCTTTGACGTGCTCGAGAGCCGCGTGGTTACGCTGACCAAGAAAACCGAGGACAAGGGCGTGCGCCTGACGTTCCCTGATATGCCATACCTGATTGTGTGGAGCAAGCCCGAGGGCGACTTTGTGGCCGTGGAACCGTGGGGCGGCCTGTCTACCTGCTCCGATGAGGACGATATTCTGGAGCACAAGCGTGGCTGCCTGGTTGCCAAGCCGGGGGAGACCGTCATTCGCGGTTTTGAGATCGAGATCCTTTAACGAGCTATCGTATGTTTGGGGTGGGTCATGCCGCCCCGGAACAGGAGTTCAATATGATTCTGACCGTTACCATGAACCCGTCGATTGATACGCGCTATCAGCTCGACAAGCTGGTCATTGACGACGTTAACCGTGTGACGCCCGAAAAGACCGCTGGCGGCAAGGGCCTCAACGTGAGCCGCGTGCTGCTGCAACTGGGAGACGACGTGCTCGCGACTGGTCTGCTTGGCGGCCACATGGGTGCCTATATGGCCGAGCTTATGGATGCCGACGGCGTCAAGAACGACTTTGTGCCCATCGCCGGTGAGACGCGCATTTGCCTGAATATTCTGCACGAGGGTAATCAGACCGAGCTGCTGGAGAGCGGCCCGCAAATCGCCCCGGCCGAGCTCGAGGCCTTTACGGCCAAGTTCGCCGAGCTTGCAGCGAAGGCGGACGTCGTGACGCTTTCGGGCTCGCTGCCGCGTGGCGTCGATGCCGGCTACTATGCCGAGCTCGTCAAGATCGCCGAGGAGGCGGGCGCCAAGGTGCTGCTCGACACCTCGGGTGAATCGCTGGAGGCAGCGCTGGAGTCCGATGCCAAGCCCGAGCTCGTAAAGCCCAACCTGACCGAGATTAACGGCCTACTGGGTACGTCCTTTACGACCGATGATGTCGATGCCCTGCGCGAGGCGCTTGCCGCCGATGGCCGCTTTGCCGGTATTCCCTGGGTTGTCGTTTCGATGGGCGCTGCCGGTTCGGTGGGCTTCCATGAGGGTCGCGCGTTCCGCGCCAAGACGCCCGCGATTGCGGCTGTGAACGCAACGGGTTCCGGCGACTCGACCATCGCCGGTTTTGCGCATGCCATTGCTGCTGGTGCCGACGACGTCACGGTGCTCAAGACCGCCAATACCTGCGGTAAGCTCAACGCCATGGATCCCAAGACCGGCCATCTGGTCATGGACCGCTGGGATGAAATCTTCAACAACGTTTTCGTGACTGACCTCTAGGAGTAGCGGCACCGAACACTCGAAAACGGCGCCCGACGGCGATGTTGCCGGCGGGCGCCGTTGTCGTGTGGGCGGTTATGTCGTGGCCGCTGATGAGGCTCGAACTCGTATGCTACAGTGAGTCGATAAAGCGCTGTTGGGCGGCGCGGCCGGCTTCGTCCCACTTAAAGACGCCGGCGTTGTCGAGCACGTGGCCAAACACCACGCCGACCTCCTCGTGCAGGATATCGATGGCGTTGTCGGCCGTAAGCTCGTCGGCGCGGCGGACAAAAACGTCCTCGGCCCATGCGGCGTGGCTGCGGCAAAGATCATCGCCCTCGAGCGAGCCGGCGAGATCGTAGCTGACATCGGCCTTGGCCGCCAGCAGGTGCTCGCGGACAGCGCCGAGCTCGGGAACCAAGCGCGGCGGCAGAATGGCCAGGCCCATGACCTCGATCAAGCCGATGTTCTCCTTTTTAATATGGTGGTACTCGGCATGCGGGTGGAACACACCCAGCGGATGCTCGTCGGTCGTGATGTTGCAGCGAAGCGCCAAGTAGGCCTCGTAGATCTCGCCTCCGGCATTGCCGCGGGAGTCGACGCGGCGGATGACGGGCGTCACGGTGTTGTGCGCCACGCCATCGGCTGTGTGCGCGATGACGCCAGCCGACTCATCGCTCCACTCGCGCCAGGCGAGGATAATCTTCTCGGCGGCATCGAGCAGCTGAGCGCGGTCATGCGAGCGCAGGCGCAGCACCGAAAGCGGCCACTGCAGCACGGTGCCGCTGACCTGGTCAAAGCCGGGCACGCGAAACTGCGAGACCTCGGCGGCATGCATCATGGGGAACTCGTGCGCGCCGCCCTGGAAGTGGTCGTGCGAAAGAATCGAGCCGCCCACGATGGGCAGGTCGGCGTTGGAGCCAATAAAGTAGTGCGGGAACAGGTCCACAAAATCGAGCAGGCAGGTCAGTCCCTTACGGTCGACGTGCATCGGGCGATGCTCGGAGCTCATGGCAATGCAGTGCTCGTTAAAGTACGCGTACGGGCTGTACTGGAAGCCCCAGCGCTCGCCGTCGAGCTGGATGGGGATAACGCGCAGATTCTGGCGGGCGGGGTGAGCTCCGCCGTCGGCTGCGGCGGAGCGTCCGGGATAGCCCTCGTTTTCGATGCAGAGCTGGCAGGCGGGATACTTCTCGTCCGTGTTCTTAGCTGCACCTGCCGCGGCGATATCGCGCGGGTCCTTCTCGGGCTTGGACAGGTTGATGGTGATCTCAAGATCGCCCCAGTTGGTGGGGGTGCTCCATTTGATGTTGCGCGCGATGGCGGCACGGCGCACGTAGCCGGCGTCGCAGCACAGGCCGTAGAACCAGTCGGTCGCGGCACGGGGCTCGTTGACGCCCATACGCCCATTGAATTCCTCGTTTACAACCGAAGGCCTCGGCATGAGCGCGCCCATGATGCGCATGGCGATGCGATCGCGGCCCGACGCCGTGTCCTCGGCAGCACCGTTGGCAACGGCAGTCTCGGCAAGCGCGGCAAGCGTGCCTTCAAGGTCAAAGTCGGGCAGGGTATCGGGGTGCAAGAGCGAGAGTTTCTCAACCTGGAGCGCCCAGGCCATATCGAGCGCCGGGCCCGTAGCACCGATGCACTCCAAAATGGTGTTGTAGGCCCAGATGCGATCGTCCTGTCCGATCATCGATCGATGGATAGCGTACTCGATCAGGTTCTGCGCGGCCTCGCGCACGTCGGTCATTACAGCCATGCCGCGTAAGCCCCCTTGTCAGAGATGGCGTAGTGGCGGGCAGAGGCCTCGCCCAGCCAGCCGTTCATCTTGGCAATGAAGGTGTCGACCAGGTCGAGCGGCACGAAGGCCTGGATGGTGCCACCAAAGCCGCCACCGTGAATGCGAACGGCGCCGCGGCCGTCGAGCACGTGCTCGGCCAGCGCCAGGGCATACATGGAAGGCTGCTCAGATCCCAGCTTGGCAACAACATTCTGCAGGTACATGGCGGAGCTGGCGCCGGACTCGCGCGTCAGGATCAGGAACTGATCGATATCGCCGGCGTTGAGCGCTGCCCAGCGCTTGTCGACCAGGCCGTTCTCGTACCAGTAGTGAACGGCGCGCAGGCAGGCGCGGTCGCCCAGCTTGGCGCGCAGCTCGGGGAGTTTGGCGTCAAAGTCGGCAACGTCGACCTCGCACAGGCGTGCCTTGCCAAACTCGGCGGCGACGTCTTGCATTTCGCGCGGAACGGCAGCGTAATCGTCGGTGGCGGCCACGTGGTCGGCGCCGACCTTAACGAGTACGAGCGCATAGCCGTGATCCTCAAAGTTGAGCTCGAGCTTCTGGGTCTTAGGCTGAGCCTGATCCTCAAAGTCCATGTAGGCGAGGCCGCCCAGGCACACAGCCGCCTGATCCATAAGACCGCAGGGCTTGCCGTAATAGTTGTTCTCGGTGCGCTGGCTCATCTGAGCGAGCGTGACGGGTTCAATGGCGGGCGCGCCCCAGAGTGTCTCCATGGCACGACCGTACGCGGCCTCGACGGCGGCAGAGCTGGAAAGGCCGCCACCCGAGGGGACGGAGCAGGTGAAGGCGAAGTCGAAGCCCTGGGGCTCAACACCAAGCGCTGCGACCTCGTGGGCCATACCGCGCACGAGGCTTGCGGACGTGCCCTTCTCGGACTCCTGAACGTCTAGCGTGTCGAGCGTAATCTCAAACGTAGGATAGCCCTCGTCGGCGACGCGAATCTTGTTGGTGTCGGTCGCCACGGCAATGCCGTCAACGGCGACATCGAGCGAGCCGGCGATAACGTGGCCACCCTCGTGGTCGGTATGGTTGCCGCTGATCTCGGAGCGGCCAGGCGCGTGCACATAGAGCACCTGGCGATCGCCGATGGGGCCAAACTCCTCCTCAAACAGCTTGGTGAGGGCGGCGAATGTCTTTTCGTCGGGGGTGGTCATGAGGGTCCTTTCCTTGGCGCATACTGACGAGTTTTCCGTCGTAGTGAGTACGTTAACAATCTGAAGCGGCGTGAACTCAGCATCTACGATGCCGCACGTTACGGGCTATGTTAACGTACTCATAGCACAACACTTATCACTTTTTGAGAATCTGGTAATCGGTAGAAATTCAGCCGTGAACGGTATTGCCGTATGGACTTATAGAGCAGAAGAGTTGCGGATTGAAAAAGTAGAGTACGTTAACATGCGTCCGACGATAGCGGGCTTCGGCGCGGGGTGTGTTTCTGCCCGGGCCGGCATGCACGCTATTCAGATCTCGCAAGGGTGAAGGTGATCCTGTGGCAAGGCGCCCGTCCAACGATACAGGTACGCGTCCGGTCTCCATGGCCGACGTCGCCCGCGCTGCTGGCGTTTCGCAGCAGACGGTTTCGCGCGTCGCCAACGGCTTGCCCAACGTTAACGAGCAGACGCGCCAGCGCGTGCAGGCCGCGATGCAAGAGCTCGGCTTCCGTCCGAGTTATGCCGGTCGTTCGCTGCGCGATGGTCGTTACCATTCGGTCGGCCTGTGCGTCAACGATGTCACCAAGTTTGGCAACCTGACGATGATCGACGGCATTGCCAGCGCGGCCCGCGAGCACGGCTGCGCCATCACGCTGGTCGAGATGTCCAAGACCGAGGAGTTTTCGCTTGCCGAGGCCACGCGTCGTATGGCCGCGCTGCCCGTGGACGGTATCATCATCGGCATGAGTCGCATAGCGCCCGATTTTGAGACGTTCGATCCGTTGCCGGGCATTGGAACGGTTATCGTTACCATGTACGCGCACCCGCGGGTGACTACGGTCGACTCCGATCATTACGGTTGCTCGCTGCTGCTCATGGATCATCTGTTTGAGCTGGGACACGAGCAGATTCGCTTTATCGGTGGCCCGTCCTTTTCGGTTGACGAACAGTTTCGTCGCGCCGGCTGGCAGGACGCACTCGAGCGCAAGCACATTAAGCCGCAGGCGCCACTCGAGGGCGACTGGTCTGCCAACAGCGGCTACGAGGCCGCTCGGTACTTGGCTGAGCACGACCGCACCATGACGGCGATTTACGCGGCAAACGACCAGATGGCAAACGGCGCCATTGCCGCGCTGCGCGATAGCGGCTTGCGCGTGCCCGAGGACGTGAGCGTGGTGGGCGTCGATGACTCGCTCGACGACTTTGTCGCACATAACGAGCTCACGACCGTTCGATTCGATCTGCATCAGCGCGGGCGCGAGGTGTTCGAGCGCGCAGTTCCCAAGGCGGGGGCATCGGACAAAACCGTCGCCATTCGTATTCCCGGTCAGCTCATCGTTCGACACACCACGGCAGCGCCGCGCGCATAGTTTTCGCAGGTCAACGGCTCGGCGTTGCATATCAATAACAATCGGTAAGGATGCCGGCAGATAGCCGTGACTATGAAGGCGAGTGCTATGATAGACGGGTTCATTTGTCTATCTAGGAGGCTTTGCCTGATGGAGATCACCAAGGATATCCGCTACATTGGCGTTGACGATCATGACATCGACCTGTTCGAGGGCCAGTACGACGTGTCCGAGAACGGTATGGCATACAACAGCTACGTTATCTTGGGCGAGAAGATCGCTGTCGCCGATTCGGTCGATGGCGGATTTGTCGACGAGTGGCTCGGCAACCTCGAGACCGTACTCGACGGCCGCACGCCCGACTACCTGGTCATCCATCACATGGAGCCCGATCACTCCGCCGGTATCGCCGCCTTTATGGAGCGCTATCCCCAGGCGCAGATTGTGGCAAGCATGGGCGCCTTCCGCATGATGGTCAACTACTTTGGCACCGACTTCCCCGAGCGCAAGATGGTTGTCAAAGAGGGCGACGTGCTTGATCTAGGTGGCCACAGCCTGACCTTTGTCGGCGCCCCCAACGTTCACTGGCCCGAGGTACTCTTCTCCTACGAGGCTACCGACAAGGTGCTCTTTAGTGCCGACGGCTTTGGCAAGTTTGGCGCCAACGACATCGAGGATCCGGAAGGGTGGGCCTGCGAGGCGCGCCGTTACTACTTTGGCATCGTGGGCAAGTTCGGCAAGTTTGTGCAGGCCGTGCTCAAGAAGGCCGCCGATTTGGACATCCAGATCATCTGCCCGCTCCATGGCCCCGTGCTGACCGAGAACCTGGGCTACTACCTCGACACCTACAACACCTGGTCGAGCTATCAGCCCGAGGACGAGGGCATCACCATTGCCTACGCGAGCGTCTACGGCCATCTGAAGGCTGCCGTTGAGGAGCTTGCATCTGCGCTCGAGGCTCGCGGCCAGAAGGTTTCCGTCTTTGACTTGGCTCGCGACGACATGGCCGAGGCCGTTGAGGACGCGTTCCGCTATGACCGTCTGGTACTCGCTTCCATTACCTATCAGGGCGAGATCTTCCCATTCATGAGCACCTTTATCCATACGCTTGCCGAGCATGCCTACCAGAACCGTACGGTGGCGCTCGTCGAGGGCGGCTCCTGGGCGCCCGCAGCTGCCAAGATTATGACCAAGGAGCTCGAGGGTATGAAGGACATCACCCTGACGCAGAACAAGGTAACCGTCCTGGGTTCGCTCAACGACGCCTCGCGCGCTCAGATCGAGGCCCTCGCTGACGAGCTCTCCAAGTAGCGATACGTTCACGTTTAACGCTCAAACCACCACAAAGGGGACGGTGAACCTTTGTGGTGGTTTTTGTTTAAGCGCCGGCGATGAGGAGATTTGGGCGGGCGTTGTCGACGATCTCGGCGATTGAGGTGGCGACGGCGTGATCGGGGTCACGGTCCATCACGATGGCGTTGACGTCGGTCAGCTCGGCAAAGCGGTACATGCCCCGTCCGTTGACCTTGCTGGCGTCCATGAGGGCCACGCTTTGGCGGGCGGCGCCAATCATGGCCGTTTTGGTCTCAGCCATCTGGGGAAAGTCGGTGGTAAAGCCGCAGCCGGGAACGAAAGCGCCAGGGCACATGACGGCAAGATCGGCGTGGACCATTTGGAGCGCCTGCATGGTAAGTGGGCCGTACAGATAGCGATGGCCTTTGCGCAGTGCCCCGCCCAGCATGACGACATCGACTGAGGGCATGCTCTCGTCGATGTAATCGGCAATGGTAATGTCGGCCGTGATGACGGTGATGCCATCGCGCTGGTCGAGCAGGCGGACAAACTCGAGAGCGGTGGTGCCGGAGTCGACAAGCACCGTGTCGCCGTCGTTAACAAGCCTGATAGCGCTTTGGGCAATGGCCTGCTTGGCGGCGACATTAACGTTGATGCGGCGATCCTGGGTGGATACGGTCAGCCGCTTCTGGAGCGACACAGCGCCACCATGCGTGCGGCGCAGCTTGCCGGACTCGGCGAGCGCGTCTAGGTCGGCACGGGCGGTAACGGAGGACACGCCAAAGGTCTGGGCGATTTCTGCCACTTGCACCGAGGCGTTATGTTCGAGCATCTCCATGATGGCGGCACGCCGCTCATCGGCGAAAGCTCGGGTTGTTGCATAGGCCATATCCGCTCCATCATCGTCTGATATTTGCGGGAATTGTGTTGAGTCTATTTTCGTTCATTTTCTTTTTAAGTAAGAAAACGCCTTTCGATTACTTACTTTTTCTATAAAAGAAAGACGTTTAACGCCCAAAATTCAATATCGAACACGCCCACTCAGCTCCAATTCCTTCCGTTTACTTTTCAAAAGCGACTGTATTGACCTGCATGGGCTCAATATCTCGCACATGCATACCCGCTGAATTTCATACAATGAGCGCAGCAAAACGCAAGGTAAAACGCCTTGCGGACACGTACGCCCGATGTCCAGATGCGGGCGAGGGAGAGGAGCAAACGCTCATGGCACTTGTTACCACCGAAAAGATGCTCAAGGACGCTCAGGCCGGCCACTACGCCGTCGGCGCGTTCAACGTCGAGAACCTCGAGTTTGTTATGGCCGTTCTGGCTGCTGCCGAGGAGACCAAGTCCCCCGTCATCATGCAGACCACCCCGGGCACCATCAAGACCGCTGGTCTGGACTACTTCTACGGCATGGTCAAGGCTGCCGCCGAGCGCGCTTCCGTGCCCGTTGCCCTGCACCTCGATCACGGCGATGGCTATGACCGCTGCATGCAGGCTTTCCGCACGGGCTACACCTCCGTCATGATCGACGGTTCGCACGAGTCCTTCGAGGACAACATTGCCCTGACCAAGTCCGTCGCCGACGCTGGCCGCGCTATGGGCGTGCCCGTCGAGGCTGAGCTTGGCAAGGTTGGCGGCAAGGAGGACGACGGCCCCGCGGTTGAGGGTGAGAGCCCCTACACCGATCCGGCCGAGGCCAAGGAGTTCGTCGAGCGCACTGGCTGCACCTCCCTCGCTATTGGCGTTGGCACCAGCCACGGCGTGTACACGAGCGATCCGCACATCGAGCAGTCCGTGGTCAAGGCCATCCGCGACGCCGTCGACGTGCCGCTGGTTCTGCACGGCACCTCCGGTGTGCCCGATGAACAGGTTGCCGAGGCTGTGAAGAACGGCATCTGCAAGGTTAACTACGCCACCGAGCTGCGTCAGGCTTACACCAAGGGCTTCATGGCCTACATGGCCGAGAACCCCGCCTGCTTCGATCCTAAAAAGCCGGCCAAGGAGGGCATGCGCGAGATCACCGAGCTGGTTAAGATCCGCATGACCAACCTCAACTCTGTGGGCAAAGCAGAGTAACAGCAAGGGTACTCCGACTCGCTACATATCCCGGGAAGGGACGAGAACTTAGTTCCCCAATCGTCCTCGGGCATGCAAAAAGCCTCGCTGCGCACTTCGTGCGGCGAGGCTTTTGCCCCCTGCGGAAAGATTGGGGAACTAAGCCCTCGTCCCTCCCAGGTTGACTTACTCGAGGTCGTCGCCCTTGTGGCGTTAGGGCGGAAAATAATAAGAAGCCTTCGCGCTGCGGAATGATTTTGGAAACTAAGTGCGGGGGCCCGCCCAAGCTGTCCTGTTCAATCGCCCTTGTGGCGTTAGGGCTGAAAGGGTGGGGCGCGTGGGTTATTTGGTTGTTAGGGTTAGTAGGTCGTTGGGGGTTTTGAGGTTGTAGGTGGCGTTTGGGATATCTTGGTGTGATCCCCATGCTGCTCGGGCAAAACTGACCCCTGCTGAAGTTGCGCATTGTTCGTCGTAGACGGTGTCGCCAACGTAGACGACGTTGCCAGGATTCGCGCCCGCACGTCGGAGATATTCGAGCATGGGTGCGGGTGCGGGTTTATGTTCGGTTGTGTCTTCGACAAGGATGATGTGCTCAAAATACTTATCGAAACCAAGGGGTGCAATTTCTTTTGCGTATTCGTCGCGCGCACGTGAGGAGACGATGCCAAGTTTGCAGCCGCTATCGGCGAGTGTTGCGATGACTTCAAGCAAACCTGGAAACACGCTGATGGTGCTTTTAAAGCTGGCGGCAACTTGGCACCAGCGATCCAACGTTGCCTGCGAGTAGATCCCAAGTTTCTCAAGGGCATCCTTGCCGGGTATGCCGAGGGCAAAGTCAAGCTCGTGTCGGGGAAGCGTTTTGCTGGTCTCTTCTTGGACAATCTGGACAAGCGATGACAGAACGCTTTCTTCTGTATCTGCCAATGTCCCATCAACGTCAAATACAATATGGTCAAAGTGCTTCATATGATTACTCCTCTCTGTTGTTTGCCTGCAAGTTTGATGCAGTGACAGAAGAAGGGTTAGCGGGATTTCTGCCTGGTGCTATCGAGATTCTGCCTCGCTGCTCGATAGCTCGAAGGAGTGCACCCCATTTGTTCTTTAAATACCTGGCCAAGATGGCTTGCTGTTATAAATCCGCATTGGCGCGCGACTGTCTGTACCGTTCGCGTGGTGTGTGCCAAAAGTTCGCAAACACGGTTTATGCGGTATGCGCGTAGATATGCCGCCGGGGTCGTTCCTGCACAAGTTTTGATAATGCGGTAGCACTCTCTTTCGCTTACGCCGGCTGCAGATGCCATCTGGGGCACATCTATAGCGGCTGCATAGTTTGCGCGGATAAAGTCCAGGATTGCCTTGAACTGTACGTCGCGGCTGGTCATCCAAGAGGCGCCGTCGGAAGAAAAGAGCGGTTCGGCCTTGGCGTTAATCTGAATCCAGAGCTCTGACAAGTTATTTCGAAGCGCCATCTCATTCTGCGGCCGTTGAAGGTCGTGGCTAAAGGAACTCTTTAGCAAATCGATAAAGGGCATATCGTCGGGGTTGGTGGGCGACCATTTGAGCACATCGACGCCTCGACATTGCAGCAAAGGATTGATATAGCGCTTTTGAAGGCGTCCCGCGGGATCGCCGAGCATCGACGGCTGAAAGATATGCAACATTTGAATGGCTGGTGCCGAATTGGGTGATTGCAGCGTGCTGTGCAAAACGCCGCCGTTGATAAAGCCGGCGGACCCTTCCTCAAAGCGCACGTGTTCATGAGCCGCGCGCGTTCGATAGTCAATCGCTCCCTGCTCCATGTAGAAAAGCTCGACTTCGGAATGCCAGTGCCAGGGGACGGAATTGCCCGGATAGCGAGCGAATTCTGCGCGTTCGGCAATATAGGGCCAGTCTTCGGCGGTCTCGGGAAACGCTTCCTCGCGTCCTCCGCGGTGCAATTCTATGTGATCCATGTTTCGCATGGCATCAGTATAAAGCGCAATGGGCTTAGATTGCTCTTGCCTGTTCGGGGAACGCCTTGTCTAGGGATGTTTGGAGCTTTTCGAACGATGCTCGCAGGTTGAGGCTTTGATCGGTTGAGCGTTTTTGCTGTGAGGTTGGGGAGTCGAGGAGACCGTTTCTCTGTGTCGGGGGGAAGGAGAAAAGGTCTGCATGTTTTAGGGATGGCTGCCGTGCTGCGTCATTGGAAGAATGCATGCTTATGCGGCCTCCTCGATATCCGCCAAAAGGATGCGCTCGGGGTTTGCTGCTAGGTCCCGTGCGCTGGCTACATTATGCCGCGAGCGCAGATAAGGAAGCGCTAAAGAAAGGCTTAACCAGGTTTGATATAACAATGAAACCGCAGGTCAAGGCTATCGAATAACACTCTTGAAAGGTTTTGAGCTTAAGGGCTTTCTAAGGTTTGTGACGCAATTGTTGCGTATATGAAGGATCTGAACGCGCCCAACCGTGATTCCCCTAGGGAAAACACGCTCACGATTGGGACGGGCGGCTAGCGCTGCGGCTCTGCGGCGCGCACCCGCTCGATGACCTTTTCCATCGTGGCGTCGATGCGGTCTTTTTTGAGTTCGCATTCCCAGATGGTTATGGGCGTCCAGCCCATTTGAGTGAGTGCTGCCACGGCAGCGCGGTCGCGCTCGACGTTGCGACGGAACTTTGCCTCCCAAAACTCAACGTTGCGCTTGGGCTGGCTCGGATTGCACTTGGGGCAGCGGTGCCAAAAGCAGCCGTTGACGAAGATGGCGATCTTGCGGCCGGGGAAGGCGATGTCGGGCTTGCCGGGAACCTTCCATTCCAAGCGATAACCCGTAAGGCCCGCTGCGCGCAGACGCTGTCGTACGAGCAGCTCGGGCTTGGTGTTGGCGCGCTTGTTGCCCTTCATGGACTTTTTGATGGCGGCGCGACGACGCACGAGCTCGCGTTCGTCGGCGGAAAGGTCCGAGGTGTCGATACCGTCGAGCAGACCGGGCTTGGGACGCTTTTTGCTGCGGCGCTTAGGTTTGCACTTAGGCTTGGTAGCAGGCTCGTCGGCCGTGGTGGCCTGGGCGTCGTTAGCGATGCCGTTGGCCTCAAGCCGATCTTCCTTTAGCTCAATCAGGGCATCAATGAGCCCTTTGTCGGCGGGCATCCATTCCACCGTGGCAAGCGAGGTGCGCGGAATCCAGCGGATATCGAGTTGGCGGTCATGCTTCTGGGGCTCATCGGATTCATCGGCGAGCGAACAGTAGTAGCACTCCATGGAGAGATGAAAATCGGGGTAGTCATACTCAACGGTATAGAAATCGCGCAGGTTGGTGACTTTTACCTGCAGCTCTTCCATGAGTTCGCGGCGTACAGCGTCTTCGGGCGACTCGCCGCGCATGAGCTTGCCACCGGGGAACTCCCAAAGTCCCTGCATGTCGCCGTAGCCGCGCTGCACGGCCAGTAGCTCGTCAGATCCTTCCTTGCGAATGATCCCAGCGGCAACATGAACAGTCTTCAACAGGAGTCCTCTCTCAACATCAACGCGTGGCAGGCTAGCTACCCGTACCTTACACAACGGTAAGGCAAGCGTAAGCCATATCGATGGTAGCCGACTCGGCTTCTTGCGACTATAGATGCCGTAGACTAATCGCAAGAAAGGACTCGGTATGCAAACCACGCACATGGCGACCCCGGTACTGGAGGTCGCGCATCTCGAAAAGGTATATGGCGCGCTGGGCAATGTGACCCGCGCGCTCAACGACGTTAGCTTTACCGTCAACCGCGGCGAATTCGTCGGCATCATGGGCGCCTCGGGCTCGGGCAAGTCGACGTTGCTCAATTGCGTGTCGACCATCGATAGCGCCACAAGTGGCACGATCCGCATCAACGGCCAGGACGTGACGCGCATGAAGCAGGCTAAGCTCTCGCAGTTCCGCCGCGAGGAGCTCGGCTTTATCTTCCAGGACTCTAACCTGCTCGATACGCTCACGGCACGCGAGAACATCGCCCTGCCGCTCACCATCGCCCGCACAAACTCGGCAGAGATCTCGACCCGCGTGCAGGATGTGGCCGCGCGCCTGTCCATCAGTCAGGTGCTCGACAAGTACCCCTACCAGATGTCCGGCGGCCAGCAGCAGCGCGTTGCCGCGGCTCGCGCGCTCGTCACCGACCCCACCATGATCATGGCCGACGAGCCCACCGGCGCCCTCGATTCCAAGAGCGCTCGCCTGCTGCTCGAGAGCCTGGAGGCCCTTAACCGCCGCCTGCGCGCCACCGTGCTCATGGTCACGCACGATAGCTTTGCCGCCAGCTACACGAGCCGCGTGCTGTTTATCCGCGACGGCAAGATCTTCACCGAGCTGCGCCGCGGCGACACCGACCGCCGAGAGTTCTTCGACCGCATTATGGAGGTCGTTGCCATGATGGGCGGTGAGGGCTCCGATGCTCTGTAAACTCGCTTGGGGCAACGTCCGCCGCGCCGGCCGCGACTACCTCGTCTACCTTTTGACGCTCACCCTGGGCGTCACCGTCTTCTATGCCTTTAACACCGTCTCGATGCAGGTCGACATTGCCGGCATCGATGAAGAGGGCTTGGCGCAGGTTATGGGCAGCATGCTCGGCTACCTGACGTACTTTTTGGCCGGTGTCATGGCCTTTTTGATGGTGTATGCCAATAACTTCATCATGAAACGCCGCAAGAAGGAGTTTGGCCTGTACCAGGTGCTCGGCATGGGGCGCGGGCGCGTCGCCACGATCATGGCACTCGAGACCGTGATCGTTTCGGTCGTGGCCTTTGTCGCCGGCATTGTGCTGGGCGTGGGACTCTCCCAGCTCATGACATTCTTTACGGCCTCGCTCTTTAAGACACAGATCGCCGATTTTCACTTCTTTTTCTCGGTGCATGCGTTCAACCTGACCCTTGCTTGCATGCTCGTAATGTTTGTGCTCACGCTACTGCTGAACCTTCGCGCCGTGCGTCGTACCAAACTCATCGAGCTTATGGGTGCCGAGCGTCGTAACGAGAGCATCAAGACACGCAACCCCTGGATCGCGATTGCCATCTTTGCCGTGGGCGTGGCGCTTGTGGGCGTGGCCTATTACCGTCTGCTACGTGATGGGTTCCCGCTAACTGCGACGGACAGCAAGCTGCAAGAGGCCATGAGCCAGTTTGGCATTACGACCGCTATGGTTACCGTGGGTACCTTTGCGCTGTTCTGGGGACTCTCGGGCATGCTTATCAAGCTGCTGCAGAGCCTGCGCAGCGTGTATTGGCGCGGCCTCAATATGTTTACCGTGCGTCAGCTTTCGGCCAAGGTCAATACGGTGTGCTTTTCGATGGGCGTCATCGCGATGATCCTGTTTTTGGCCATCACCTCGGTGACGTGTGGTATGTCGATTGCCAATGTGATGAACGAAAACCTGGAGCGCTATAACCCTGTTGACGTGTCTCAGAGGTATGTTTATTACACGCCCGAAACGCTCGATTACTACAAGGAGTATGTCAATCCGTCTGAGGCCGATCGCATGGTGCTGGCCGATGCAACGGTCGATTTGTACGCTGCATGGCATGGCGAGCGCAAGTCGGCGGACAACAACGACGAGACCGGAAAGAAGGTCAATATCGCCGATGTTGCCGGTGAGCATGTGCAGATCGATTCGTATCTGAGTTACCCGCTTGGCGGCTCGGGCCCCTCGGTGGTGGCGGGTGAGATGTGCAAGGCCATGGGCGAAAAGCTTCCCAAGGCGCTCGAGGGAAGCAACGCCGATGCGATGGGTCTGTTTGTGACGCCGGCGAGCCAGTACAACAAACTGCGCCAGATGATGGGCGAGGAGCCGGTGAGCATTGGCCGGGACCAGTACTTGCTTACGTGTGATATGGGCGGTGAGCCTGGCGACCTGTACACCAAGTATATGGCTGGCGGCCATGCCCTTACCTTGGGCGGGCATACGCTCAAGCCCGCTGGCGACAAGTCGGACGAGGATACGGCTGCCATCGCCAACTCGGCGATGGGCAGTAATCCGGGTACCGTCGTCGTTGCTGACGAGCTGTTGTCCCAGCTTAATCTGCAGCCGTATTCCAGTAATCTGCTCGTTAACTACAAGCAGGGGATGGATGTGACCAAGGCAGACGAGAGCATTAAATACACCATGCTCGACATTCTGCTCGTTGACGGCAAGGAGTCGGGGGGATGGGGAGTCTTCATCACGCGTTCCGAGATGTATACGCAGGCGGCGCAGATGAACGGCATGATTAGCTATCTAGCCATCTACATTGGCTTTGTGCTGGTCGTTGCATGTGCGGCGATACTGTCGATCCAGCAGCTCTCCAATGTGGCCGACGGCAGCCGCAGCTATCGTGTGCTGGCACAGATTGGCTGTGACGACCGCCAGATTCGCCATTCGGCGATGGCGCAGCAAGCGGTATTCTTCCTGTTCCCGCTGGCAGTGGGCCTGGCGCACTCCTTTGTGGCGCTCAAGGTGATCATCGAGCTGGTGAGCATATTCGGAGATATGAGCATCGCCGGCACCGTGGGCCTCACCTGCGCGATTTTCCTGGCGGCCTATGGTGGCTACTTCCTGGTAACGTACCTCATGAGCGCCGGCATGGTACAAGCTGCCATCGCCACCCGCTACAGTGAGTAACAGACGGGCAAAACCGTCGCATAACCACAGCGAACAAACGCCGCGAAGGAAGCCGGGCCCCCTTCGCGGCGGTTTTTTGCCCGCCTGATGCATCTCAAAACTAAGTGAGTAGACTTTTTTGGATCTGCCGAGCACATTGCGACAAACGCTCAACAAAACCGCAGGTCAGGGCTGTGGCGTTTTGGGGCGTGCTCGGCATCCCGCCAAAAGCCTACTCACTTGGTTTTACTGCTAGAAAACCGCCGCGAGGGAAAGTAACTCCCTCGCGGCGGTTTTGGCATTTGCCCAGATAAAACCTGCCAAAATAAACCTGTCCCTTTTTGGTAGGTTATCGTTTCCAAAAGTGGAGGATCAGGGTCGTACGGTTTTGCTGCTCGGTTTTGACCAGGATGTTGTGGATGTGGGTCTTGACGGTACCCACGGCAAGGAAGAGCTCGTCAGCGATCTCTTGGTTCGATTTGCCCAACACAACCAGACGCATGACTTCGGTTTCGCGGTTGGAGAGCTTGTAGGCGTTGCGATAGAAGGGCATCTGCTCTTCGATGTGTCGATCAAGATCGCTGACGTTCTTTTCCTCGGGCGCCTCCTGCATGCGAATCGAAAGCACGTGATAGGCATAGATGATCAGCAGAATCGCAAAGTAGCACGCAAAGATGTTCTCGCTAAAGTTGCGCTCGGACAGGTACAGCTGCAGCCAAGAGGGTGCCAGGTTCATGGGAACAACAAGGATGTTGTAGAAATCCTCGGCAACGATGCACCCGACCAGAATGGCGCCGATAATGAGGTGCTTTCGTTGATTGTTGACGCGCGCCTTAAGCTCGACCTGCGTGCTTTTATGCGCCGTCCAAAAGATATACAGTCCCACAAATACAAGGAATACCTGACGCATCGTGTAGTAGAGCCATTGATGTATGGGGCCGTAGGGGACAGCGACAATGATCAGCAGCTCGCTCAGGAAGAACGTTGCGACGGGAATAACAAACTGCTTTTTTGAATGTTTGTCGAGCAAGTCCATGGCAATGAGCCAGATAAAAGCTTGTGAAGCGGTCGCCACAAGGGTCCGCAACACAGGCATGGTAATTGAGTAATAGTCGCTGGCTGGAAAACTCTGGTTTTGCAACGTGTATTCAAAAAAGAAGATCTCGGTCATCTCGATGGCATAGCAAATAAAAACGCCGCTGCCATAGATAAAGAAGCGTCGACGAGACGAGGCATAGGCGGCAAGCGAAAGCACTGCCGTCACAATACAGATCACGAGTATCGCTAGGGTATAGAAGAACATCAGGGTGTTCATCTGCCACCGTCCCATCTCATTTCATCTATGGCCGAGCCCTGTATACCTTGTGGGATATAGACGTCTCAACCCTTCGTTCCATTGCGGATTAGGCGCCGAGATACAGCATAGCCGTATACCGTTCGCGGTTCTAGATAGTAAACCCCCTGCAAGCTGGCTACCTGCGGGTTTATATTGGTTTAGAGGGGATGTAACTCCGTGAACGGTCTTTAATCCCGAATAAACTAGGTAAAAATTGCATACGGGTGAATGATGGTCTTGTCAACACGAGGCGTGATGTTCGAGCGCCTCATAGCAATAGTCGGCACGACCGGCGGAAAGGAATCGACATGGCGCTGCCTAAGGATTTCATCGACACCAACGACTTCACCAAAGAGCAGATCCTGGCTATCGAGGATCTTGGCCTGGCAATGAAGAAGGCCATCAAGGTTGACGGCTATTATCCGCACCTGCTCCGCAACCAGAGCCTTGGCATGATCTTCCAGCAGGTTTCCACCCGCACCCGTCTTTCCTTCGAGACCGCCATGTGCGACCTCGGCGGCCACGCTCAGTTCTATGGCCCTGGCACCATTCAGCTCGGTGGCCACGAGTCCCTGGGCGACACCGCTCGCGTCATGGGCGACCTGCTCGACATCATGATGGCTCGCGTTGACCGTCACAAGGACGTCGTCGGCCTCGCCAAGGGTTCCGCCGTGCCCGTCATCAATGGCATGTCCGAGTTCAACCATCCCACGCAGGAGATGGGCGACCTCATGACCATGCTCGAGAACCTCCCCGAGGGCAAGAAGATCGAGGACTGCACCCTGGCCTTCATCGGCGACGCCACCCAGGTCTGCGTCTCCCTCATGTTCATCGCCTCCAAGGTCGGCATGAAGTTTGTCCAGTTTGGACCCAGGGGCCACCAGATCCCCGACGGCGGCCTGCACGTTGGCACCGTTGAGGAGCGCGCCGAGTTCGGCAAGCAGATGATGGCCATCGCCGAGGAGAACTGCAAGGTCTCCGGCGGCTCCGTCGTCATCTCCGACGACATCGAGTGCATCAAGGGCGCCGACTTCATCTACACCGACGTGTGGTATGGCCTGTACGACGAGGAGGTCTCGGGCGAGAACTACATGGACGTGTTCTACCCCAAGTATCAGGTCACCATGGACATGATGAACTTCGCCGGCCCCAACTCCAAGTTCATGCACTGCCTGCCGGCCACTCGCAACGAGGAAGTCGTCGACGAGGTTATGGACGATCCCGAGCGCTCCCTGTGCTGGGTCGAGGCCGAGAACCGCAAGCACTCCATCCGTGCTCTCCTCGCTGCCCTGGGCAAGCGCACCCCGCTCAACGACGAGGGTGTCGAGTACTCCGCCAAGGCCGAGCTTCACGCCGCTCTCGAGGCTCTCGAGCAGCTCTAAGCCTTAAGCCCGCTAAACGCACGTTTGCGGGCGGCGGATGCTCGTCTCCTGTCGCCCGCTCACCGAGGCTCAGGCAATTGCCTTAGTACCTTGGGCCTCGGATCTGTCCAAGACTGAGCGAAGGAGCTCATCATGAGCGACGGAAAGAAAAAGCTTTCCTTTTTGACGGTCATTTCGACCATCATCTGCGTCGTCTTCGTTTGCGAGGCCGCCGCTCCTGCTGCTGCCATTGGCAACCAGCAGTTCTTCTGGTGGATCTTCCTGATCCTGACCTTCCTGCTTCCCTACGGCATGGTTGTTGCCGAGCTCGGTACCACCTATGACGGCGAGGGCGGCATTTACGACTGGGTACGCGATGGCCTGGGCGACAAATGGGGCGCCCGCATCTCGTACTACTACTGGGTCAACTACCCGCTGTGGATCGCCTCGCTGGCTACGATGTTCCCCGACATTTTGGGCATGGTCTTTGGCGTCGAGTTCAACTTGATCGCCAAGATGGGTATCGATCTTGCCTTTGTGTGGATCGTCTACCTCATGGGCCGCTCCAAGGCGGCCGACTCCGAGTGGGTCCTTAACGGTGGCGCCATCATCAAGGTCGCCGTCGCCGTTATCGTTGGCGCTTTGGGCATTTGGTATGCCATGGAGAACGGTTTTGCGAACGACATGTCCGCTGCCACCTTCCTGCCCGAGCTCACCAACACCAACGCTCTCGGCTACCTGTCGATCATCATCTTTAACTTCATGGGCTTCGAGGTCATCTGCACCATGACCGACGACATGGCCGATCCCGCTCGCGATATCCCCAAGGCTATCATCGTCGGTGGCCTGTCCATCGCCGTGATCTACCTGTTCGCTGGCTTTGGCATCGGCGCTGCTGTGCCGGCCGATTCCATCGACCCCGACTACGGCATGATTTATGCAGTCCAGACCATGGTGGGCGACTCCATGATCTTTAAGGTCATCTGCATCGCCTTCCTGATCACCCTGTTCGCCAACATGGCCGCTTGGTCCTTCGGCGTTAACTCCGTTGCTCGCTACGCTGCCGAGCACGGCAACATGCCCAAGGTCTTCGCCTCGATGATCTCTGACGATGATATGCCCAACGGTGCCAACCTGGTCAACGCCATCGTTGCCTCCCTGGTGCTGTGCCTGCAGCTTGTTCCTATCGACGCCATCTCCAATGGTGTTTTCTGGATGCTCTTTGGCACCTCCGTCGTTTTCCTGCTGCTCACCTACATCCCGATGTTCCCGGCGTTCCTCAACCTTCGTAAGAACGACCCGAACCGTGAGCGCATCTTCACGTTCCCGTTTAAGGGCGCCATGATGAAGGTTATGCTGGCCATCCCCTGCATCGAGCTGATCCTGGCCATCGTTGCAACGCTGGTTCCGTTCTCCGTCGATGAAATTGGCGACAAGGTCCCGATGATCGTTATCTTCATCGTGCTTGTGCTCATCGGCGAGATCGTCCGCGTCGTCAGCGCCAAGGGCCGCGAGACCGAGTACAAGGGTCTCACCCCCGAGCTGGCTGCTCAGCGCCTGGCTGAGGAGGCTGCCGAGGCCGAGGAGAACTAAAGCACCCGGATTCGGGGCTCCAACCCTCCTCGCGTACCAACGCGCGCTTCGTCGGGCTTGTCGCTCCCGACTCCGGGCACTCTAGCCTCTTCGGAGGCGTGTCCAAGCGACAGGTTTGCTAACCATTCCCCCGGGGTGGGTGTGAGCGATAGCTCCGGTAACCACCGCCCACCCCAATCTCTCTTCCGTATCCTTCGTGCGTTTTGTCTCCGCGCACTTGGTTACGTCGTCGCTTGCCGGTGCGATTCCGTGAAAACCGGCACCGGGCGCCCCGACCTTTGCCGGGGAACGGGCGCCTACCATCTCTTGGTTTTAGGCTGCGGGTAACCCGCCCGCAGCAAGCGATCGTTCGATTTGGAGGAAATCTTATGCGTACGATCACCGAGTCCGAGTCCACCCCCAAGGCCGACGGCTTCTTCATGCCCGCCGAGTTCGCCCCGCAGGATCGCGTGTGGATGGGCTGGCCCCACCGCACCGACACCTGGGCCCACGGCGCCAAGCCGGCCCAGAAGCAGTATGCCGCCATCGCCCGCGCCATCTCCGAGTTCACCCCGGTCTATATGTGCGCCAACCAGGTCGACTACGCCAACTGCAAGGCCGTCTTCGAGAACGACGAGAACGTCACCGTCATCGAGATGACCACCGACGACGCCTGGTTCCGCGACACTGCCGCCACCTACGTCATCAACGGCAAGGGCGAGAAGCGCGCCAACCACTGGCACTTCAACGCCTACGGCGGCCTCGTCGACGGCCTGTACTTCCCGTGGGACAAGGACGAGCAGATCGCCCTCAAGATGGCTGAGCTCTCCGGCTGCCGCCGCTATCGTCCCGACGACATGATCCTCGAGGGCGGCTCCATCACCGTCGACGGCGAGGGCACCCTTGTCGTGACCGACCAGTGCCTGCTTTCCCCGGGCCGCACCTGCTCTGCGGTTCTGGAGGAGGAAGAGGATCCCGAGTCCATCTGGCCCAAGTACCGCAAGAAGTTTGAGCCCTGGAGCGAGGAGCTTCGCGCCTACATGGACGAGCACCTCAAGGATTACCTGGGTGTCGAGAAGGTCATCTGGGTCAAGGAGGGCATCGACCCCGAGGAGACCAACGGCCACATCGACGACGTCGCCACGTTCATCGCGCCGGGCGTCATGGCCTGCATTTGGACCGACGATCCCGAGTATCCGTTCTACGAGCAGTGCCACGCTGCCTACGAGACCCTCTCCAACGCCGTCGACGCCAAGGGCCGCAAGATGAAGGTCTACAAGCTCTGCATGCCCGTGAACCCGCTGTTCATGGACCAGGCTTCCTGCGACACCATCGACGCCGACGAGAACGCCGAGCCGCGCGTCCCCGACGAGCCGCTGATCGCCTCCTACATGAACTACCTCGTGACCAACCACGGCGTTATCGTCCCGCAGTACGGCGACGAGAACGACCAGCTGGCCGTCGACACGCTCCAGAAGATCTACGACGAGGTCTGGGGCGAGGGTGTCTACAAGTGCGTCGGCGTTCAGTCCGAGCAGGTCGTCTTCGGTGGCGGCAATATCCACTGCATTACCCAGCAGGAGCCCTCGGCGTAACTCAGGCACGCCACCTTGGCGTTCACTCGTCGCTTACGTAGCGTCAGTACGCTACGCTCCTCGTTCGCGCCAATCTGGCGCACCTGAGAACGCCGAGTAAACGTCTGACTTTCCGAGCCGTGATGCTTCGGGAACCCAGCCGATCAATCGGACAGTCGGTGAATCGCACCGTGACCATCTCGGGGCATTGATGGTCGGTTTATTCGATGTCTTGGTCGGCTGGGTTTTTCTTTGGGCACTCCGTTGCCTCCACTTCGGAGTGCCCGCCTCTTTGATTGAGTACGCGTCTGATCTGGGATTTATTGCGGGTTAGGCCAATTGTTCGCTTGAATATCCCAGGTCAGACGCGTCTTCAATTGCCAAAAGATTCCGGTCGCAATCGCGGCCGTTTTGATCGGAGTATCTATGTACCAGCGTATCGTTATCTACACGCGCCTGTTCCGCGAGCGTTGGTCCAACAATTGCATCCTCTCTTCTCTTTGGGATGGCACCTGCACCGGTGACGCGGCCTGCAACCCTACCTTGGGCTGCGCCTTCGGTACAGATGCCATCCTTTTTGCTGTAGGGGAAGCGTGCCATGGCAGGTAAAAAGTTCTCCCTGTTCGAGGTCATCCTCTCGGTTATCTGCGTTGTCTTTACCATCGAGGCGGCTGCTCCGGCATCTGCCATGGGTAACGTGCAGTTCTTCTGGTGGATCTTCCTTATCATTACGTTTTTGCTTCCCTATGGCCTGGTGGTGGCCGAGCTCGGTACGGCGTTCGATTCCGAGGGCGGCCTGTACGACTGGGTTCGCCTGGGCTTGGGAGACCGTTGGGGTGCACGCTGCTCCTGGTGCTATTGGGTCAACTTTCCACTGTGGGTGGCAAGTATCGCCTGCATGTTCCCCAGTGTCATCAATGCGGTATGGGGCATCGAATTTTCGCTTGGGGTCCGAATTGCCATCGAGCTTACCTTTGTGTGGGGCGTCACGGTCATGGCAATGCAGCCGGTGGCCGAGGCCGATTGGGTCATGGATGGCGGCGCCGTCATCAAGGTGCTCATTACCGCCGTGGTGGGAATCATCGGCATCTGGTTTGCCTGCAACAACGGTTTTGCCAACGACATGTCGTTTAAGACCTTCATTCCAGATCTGGGCGACACCAATTCGTTGACGTACCTATCGATTATCCTGTTCAACTTTATGGGCTTTGAGGTGGTCGCGACCTTTGCCAGCACGATGAAGAACCCGTCGCGTGATATCCCCAAGGCGGTTATTGCCGGTGGCGTGGCCATTGCGGCGATCTACATCATCTGTGGCATTGGCATTGGAGCCGCGGTTCCCACCGAGCATCTTTCACTCGATTCGGGCATTGTGGACGCAGTCGCCGCTATGGTGGGGCGCACCCACCCGCTGACGATGGTCGTGGGCGTGGCCTTTTTGGTGACGCTGTTCGCCAATATGATCTGCTGGAGCTTTGGCGTCAACAACGTAGCGAGCTATGCCGCGCGCCATGGCAACATGCCGCGTCCCTTTGCGTTGGTGTCCAAAAAGACCGGCATGCCCAACGGCTCGGCGCTCATTAACGGCTGTTTTGCCAGTCTGGTGCTGCTGCTCCAGATTCCGCTGGGTGAGGGTTCCGACGTCTTTTGGGTCTTCTTCTCGATGAACGTCGTCTTTCTGCTCATGAGCTATATCCCCATGTTCCCAGCGTTTTGGCGTCTGCGCAAGCACGATAATCGCTCGCGTGTGTTCCGTGCGCCTTTCGAGGGCAAGGTGCTCGCGGTGGCGCTTGCGATTCCCGTGGTGGAGCTCGTGCTTTCGATTGTTGCTACGATTGTGCCGCTCAACAGCTCACCTGCCGAGATGGCAAAGTTGCCGATCCTCATGGGTGTGGTGATCGGCGTGTTGCTGGGCGAGGTTTCGCGCCTCATATCGCGCCGCGGCCGCAGCATCGACAATCCCGGCGTTGGCGCAAGGGGGACAGGTCGCTTTGCACCAAAACAGTAGCGCCGCGAGTTGTGCGGTGCTAGATGCATCTTGGATTACTGCTCACGCTGCTCGGGATCAGATGCGAGCTTGGGTGCAAAGTAGGGGACGTGGCCCAGGTAGGGGCAGCTGTCCGAACGCTCTTCGACGACACAGGGGACGTCATTGTAGGTAAGTGAGTCGCACAGGTGGACGATGGCCTTGGCGGCAGGGGCAACGAGTATTTTGAGCGGTGCGATAGGCGCCATGGCATCTCCTTTCATCGGTGAGACACAGCTTGTTTATCTAAACGATACAGTACGTTTAATCGGTGAGTCTAATCTTGCGGCAAAGAATCTGTCAACATCCTCACGGCATCTAGACAGGGGAGGCGGGCATGAGTTTCGCGTTCTATATCTACACCACGATTATCATGGGTGTGGCTCTGGTGACCAGTGCCGTGGCATTGGTGGTTTGGCTCATGACGCGCCGTCGCGACAGCCTGGTGGCCGCGGCGGGCTTTTTGCTCTACATGCTCGATATGTCGGTCATTTTTTTTGACGAGTACAATCGGCTCAAATACGACTACGCTGTTACCTTTAGCGAGCCGTTGCAGCACCCCTTGCTGCGCTGCGTGCTCGGTATTGCCATCTATGCCTGCGTGGTACTGTGGATGTTTGCGCGCTTGCGCAAAAGGCCGACGTCGCGCATGCTCGGACTTGCTATCGTGCCGTTTTCAATCTTGCAATTGGTGCTGGTGCCTCGCA
This sequence comes from uncultured Collinsella sp., assembly GCA_959601045.1. Lineage (GTDB taxonomy): Bacteria > Actinomycetota > Coriobacteriia > Coriobacteriales > Coriobacteriaceae > Collinsella. Next base: position 16,191 of record CAUGNZ010000002.1, on the reverse strand, counting down.
GCGGTGCTGCCGGAGAGATGCAGCAGTATCTCTTTTGGCTCACGCGTGACCTGGGCAATGTAGGATGTCTTGCCTATGCCGCCTGGCATTACCGGCACAGGGCCACGCGTGTTGAGAAACTCGACCTCGACCGCTCAAAGCTCTTTTGGAAGGTGGCACTCGTTCTTGCGTTTTGCGTAATCGCCGAGGACACCTACATGATTTTGCTCTGTCGCCCCGACTCTCAAAACCCCGTCATCAGCCTCTTTTTGTGGTATCTGTCCGAGCGCAATATCTCCGAAAACGTGCTGCTCATGGCATGCGCGGTCCAACTCTTTTGCCAGTTTAGCCATATCCTGCGCGTGTATGCCCGTCATCCGCGTGCCGATGAGGACGTGGCGGCCGAGAGCGCACGCTCTGGGGACGATCTAGCATCACGCGTTGTGATCTATGCCGATGCCCATAAGCTGTCGCGGCGCGAGCAGGAGGTGCTCACGCTGGTGCTGAAGGGCAACGACGCCCAAAACATCGCCAGCGAGTTGGTCATCAGCCCTGGCACTGTCAAGGCGCACTTGCATCGCATCTACGTTAAAAGCGGTGTCTCCAACCGAGATGACCTCATAGATGCCTTTTGGCGTTCCTAGTCCTATTCTTCCTTGCATGCGGGTCTTGCCGTGTGGGCGGGCACGCCGTTGGGCGTAATGACGCGGTAATAATCTCAGACAATAAACCTGCAGGTAAAGCGTGTAAACCTGCTTAAACTGACCGTTTGCGATCCCTGGCCTTGGCACGGATTTGCCCCTGTGTATCAATGGGTGTAGCGCGAAGCCGCGGACGTGGGACAGACGTCCGAGCACGGCTTGTAGGCACGCGCCGATGCGGGAGCGCTACGCTCCCAACCGAGTGCCCACGCGGGCGGTGCGTCCGCGTTGCAACCAAAGATGCCTGAGGAGGCTCACATGGACAAGGCTGATGTAGTTATCAAGAGCAACGCCGTCTTTACCGGCGATGGGCTCGAGCCGTTTAAGGGCGGCGTTGCCGTGCGCGGTGATAAGATTGTTGCCTGCGGTGACGATGCTCACCTGGCACCGTTTATCGGTCCCGATACCGAGGTGCGCGACTTTGGCGACCAGCTCGTCATGCCCGGCCTGATCGACTCGCACACGCATTTTGCCCAGGGCGCGTTTATGACCGACCCCGATTTTGCCGTCAACCTCATCGACTGCACCAGTTTTGAGATGGCGATGGAACGTGTCGTGGCGTTTGCGGCCGACCATCCCGATAACGAGTGGATTCTGGGCTGCCAGATTATCCAGTTCCAGTGGGATGTCCCCGAGATGCCCACAGCCGCGATGATCGATGAGTACATCTCGGACCGCCCGGTCTTTCTGCAGCAGGTTGACCTGCATACCTTTAGCGCCAATACCTGCGCCATCAACAAGGTGGGAGTAACTTCGCAGACGCCCGATCCCGCAGGCGGCAAGATCCTTAAGGATGTCGAGGGCAATCTGACGGGCGTGTTTTCCAACAACGCCGGCGTCTTCTTTATGGACGAGGTCTACGACCCAGCGCCCGAGGTTGTTGACGCGTCGTTTGCAAAAACCGCCCGGCGCGCCAATGCCCTGGGAATCACTACGGTCGGCATGGTCAATCCTACGTTTGTGAGCATGGAAAACCCGTATGCGGTGTTGGCAGGTCTTAATGCCAAGGGCGACTTGCCACTGCGCGTGTTCCTGTACACCGATCTGTTCGAAAACGAGTCCTTAACGCTCGAGCAGATCAAGGAGAAATACGCCTTCTCGGGTACGCAGGTCGAGTGGCACGGCTTTAAGCAGTTTCTTGATGGCGTGTGCTCCGACCACACCGCTTGGATGCTTGAACCCTATTCCAACGCGCCCGATACCTGCGGTGAGCCCGCGGAGGATCCAGAGCGCATCCGTGCCGCCATTGTCAGGGCGCAGGAATGGGGCGTTGACACGCGCGTCCATACGATCGGCGATCGCTCGGTGCGTTTTGTGCTTGATTGCTTTGAGGAGGGCGAGCGCTTGCATGGTAAGCGGGGTTGCCGCCACTCCATGGAGCACAACGAGACGGTTCAGCCCGAGGATCTGCCGCGCTATGCCGAGCTGGGTATATGCCCTGGTATGCAGCCGTGGCACATGCTGCTCGATATGGCTGACCTTGCCAAGGACGATGCCGTGGGCCCCGAGCGTGCTGCGCTTTCGTGGCCCCTGCATAGCCTGCTTGCCAGCGGTGCCGTGGTGCACCTGGGCAGTGACTTCCCCGTTGTGGGCTTGGAGCCCATGGAGGAGGTGTACGGCGCGGTCTTCCGCATGCTCGAGGACGGCTCCAACCCAGAAGGGTGGTTCCCGCAGGAGCGCATCACCATGGCCGAGGCCCTGCGCGCCTACACCTACGGCAGCGCCTACGCCATGCATGCCGAGGATCGCATCGGTACGCTCGCATGCGGCAAACAGGCTGATATCTGTGTGCTCGACCGTAACCTCTTTGACTGCGAACCGGCTGAGGTCCTCGAGGCCACGGCGTATCTCACGATGATTGCCGGCAAGGTGGTCTACGAGGCCTAGCGGGGCTGCTGCATCGCTGGGCGGTGCCACAGCCTGTGCGTGCCGCCCATCCATTCATGCATCCATTCATCAATCTCTCATGGAAAGGGGAGAACAATGGCAGAAGAAACGACCGCCGCTGTTGAGGAGGAGCGTGAGCTTGCCTCGCAGCCGATTCCCGGCCTGGTGCGCAAGTACACCATCATCACCGGCCAGGGTATGCTCGCCCAGATTATCATGGTGGTCCTTGAGGGCCTCGTGATGGGTTGGGGCCTGGGTGCACACGGCCTGGCCTGTGTTTCGATCATCATGTCGGTCGAGTACATTAACCTGGCCTTTGGCAACCTGTTTGGCACCGGCGTGCCCGCCGTGGTGGGCAACCTTTTGGGTGCCGGCGACATTAAGGGCGCCAGCAAGGCGTTTAGCCAGGGTTTTTGGCTTACCACGATTGTGAGTGTGCTGCTTGCTGTGGTGATGGCTGTGTTTACCGAGCCCATCTGCGCATTCTTCGGCGCCACGCCCGACATCATGGCCGATACCGTTGCCGGCGTGCGCACCTTCTCCGTGCTGCTGCCGCTCACGGTCATTGGTCAGATGGTCACCGCCGTCATGCGTGTGGACGAGAAGGTTCAGATCCAGGCCAACCTCATGACCGTGTCTGCCATCGTCGCTATCTGCTGGCTTGCGCTTTCCACGTTTGTGCTCAAGCTTGGCGTTATGGGAGCTGGCGTGTACTACGGTCTTTCCATCGGTATCTGGGCCATCGGTATCTTCTGGTTCATCGGCGGTAAGAAGTCGCAGCTCCAGATCAGCGCCGCCGACCTCAAACTCGACATGGCCATCTGCGGCCAGATCATCAAGATTGGTTTCCCGTTCTTTTTGGTGCAAGCTGCCACGTTCATCTTCAACACCGTTGCCAACTCGTTGCTTGGCCAGCTCGGCGGCGACATGGGTTCGCTCTACATCGCGGCCTTTGGTGTGATCAACGGCTACATCCTCTACATTACCATGATTGTCGCCCAGTGCTTCTCGTACGGCCTGCAGCCCATTGCCGCCTTCAACGCCGGCGCCAAGGCGTGGGCGCGCCTCAAGGAAACGCTCTCCTGCACGCTTAAGTACCAGGTCGTGACGCTTGCTGCGGTGTCTGCTGTGCTATGGGTGGCCGCAACGCCGGTCTGCGCCTTTTTTGCTGGTAGCGACCCGGCGCTCGTCGAGGTTGCCGCCAACGCCACGCGCATCGTTATCCTGGCCGTGGCCCTGGGCTATCTTGCCATGACCATGTCGATGTACTTCCAGGCGGTTGAGAAGGTGGGTATCGCCACGTTCACCGGTCTGCTCCGCTACGTGATCTGCTCCGTGCCGCTTATGTACCTGCTTGGCAACATGATGGGCGTTCAGGGTGTCTGGTTTGCCTTGGTGGCGGCTGACGCCATCACTGGTCTTATCTCCATCGCCCTCGCCGTCCGCGAATCCAAGCGACTTGCCACGCTCTAGACTCGGGCACGGCCAGCCCGCGATAGTCGAATAAGTCAACTCGCCTGCAAGCCACCACAATGGGGACAGTTCCCATTGTGGTGGCTATTGTTATTTAGGGTCTGAGATTTCGGCTCTATAAATAACGTTTTTGAACTGGGCTACTAAAAGATTGTGGAAAACACTACTACAAGATTATGGAAAACGCTACTGCAAGATTATGGCAAATGATACTATACGATTATGGTAACAGCGTTATAAGGGGCGTTGATATGGCCGAGTACATTAACAGGGATTTGCATGAGTTGCTCATTCGCATGGCGGGTTGGTTTCCTGTTGTGTCGTTGACGGGGCCTAGGCAGAGCGGTAAGTCTACGCTGGTTAGGCATGCCTTTCCCGACTATTCCTATGTCACGCTTGAGGACCCCCAAACGAGGCGCGCGGCCTTGGAGGATCCGGTGAGTTTTATCCGCAACCGAAAGGGCGGACTCATCATCGATGAGGCGCAATACGCCCCGGATTTGTTCTCGATGATTCAGGTTGTTTCGGATGAGCGGGGAGACGCCGGTCAATACATCCTTACGGGATCGCAAAACTTTTTGATGATGAAAAGCATCGGCCAGTCTCTTGCCGGGCGAGTCGGGATCTTAAAATTGCTGCCATTTTCGTTTCGAGAAGCGGAGAGGGGCCAGCAGGGGCAGTTGGAAGTGGATTTGTTTGCGCTCGAAGGGGGATACCCTCGCCTGCGTTCCGCCGGAATGCCGTCCTCGGTTTATTTCCCCAGCTATATTGATACCTATGTTGAGCGCGATGTTGTGGGCTTGCTTGACGTGCGCAATAAAGCGGAGTTTCATAAGTTTCTGTCCATAATTGCCCAGAGCGCCGGTGCTCTCATTAATATATCTTCGCTTTCTCGAGATACGGGTGTGAACGTATCGACCATTAAAAGCTGGTTGTCTATCCTGGAGCAGAGCTACCTGACGTTTTCACTGCAGCCCTATTATGCAAATGCCAGGAAACGTTTGACTAAAACGCCCAAGCTTTATTTTTACGACACGGGGCTGCTCTGCTACTTGCTCAAAATTGGATCACTGGAGCAACTTTTGGAGAGCTCTTATCTGGGGGCAGTTTTCGAAAACCTCATCGTTTCCGAAACGGCGAAGAGCCATCTCAACGTGGGCGAGAATCCCGAGTTGTATTTCTATAGGGACGACGGCAAGCGAGAAATCGATTTGCTCGACTGCACAAACTCAGGGAGTCCCAAGGCTATCGAAATAAAATCATCCAGAACGTATCACGATAAGTACGCCCGCCATTTACAGGCTGTATGCGATGAGATCGACATTGCAAAAGATGCGCGCTATGTTGTGGCCCGCGTGGATTCAACGTATGAGTCGAAAGACTGTAGCGTGGTCTCGGCGCGTGATTGGCTTTTGCGATAACAAGTTCGGCGTATTAACAACTGCCGCGAAGAGGATCGGACCCCTTTCGCGGCGGTTTTTTGCCGATCCGGTGCGCCTCAGATGCAAGTGAGTAGGCTTTTTTGGATCTGTCGAGCACACCGCGACAAACGCTAAATAAAACCGCAGGTCAGAGCTGTGGCGTTTTGGAGTGTGCTCGGCCTCCTGCAAAAGGTCTACTCACTTGGTTTTTCGGCGAGAAGGCCGCCGCAAGGGCAAGTAGCTCCCCTCGCGGCGGTTGGCGTTTTCCCAGATAAAACCTGCCAAAATAAACCTGTCCCTTTTTGGCATGTCCCTTTTGGCGTGGCTGATTGGTTTGGGCTGTTTTGGAGAAAGCCCATGAGGCGGCACTCAGGCTAATCCTGCGTGTCGCCTCCGTACATGTAGACGATAAAGCCGTCGCCGGTGTCTTGGCTGTGATCCTCCAGGATGCGTTTCATGTTGAGGTGCTCGTAGAACTGCCAGTCAGAGTTGCAGTCGCTCATCAGGAAGAACTTGGTGCACCCGGCTTTGGCGAGTTCGGCGCGCGCAAGGTCGATGAGCTCGCGGCCGAGTCCCTTGCCCTGCCACTCGGGCACAATGATGATCAGGTTGAGCTGGCCCTGGGCATACTCGTCGCCCGTGGCGGCAAAGCGATCGGCCGTGGCCTTTTCGCGACTGTCGCCAAAGAGCGAGCCCTCGAGTTTGGCATCGGCGGTCTTTGCCATCTCGGTTGCCTGGGCGAACATCTCGTCGTAGCAGGGTACCCACGTGGGGTTGGTACGCGGCTTGCCGTCCTCGAAGATACCGATGCAGCAGGCGGCGATAATGCGGCCCTCTGCCTCGGCGACGAGCGCGATGGGGGAGCGCTGCAGCTGCATGGCAATGTTGAAGCGCGCGCAGAAATCGGCAGCTTCGACGTCGCCGCGGTTGCGCAGCGTGTTGCACCACAGCTGGTTGTAGATGGCGGCGATGCCAGCCAGGTCGTCGAGCGTGGCGGCGCGCAGGGTTACGTTGTCAAGGCTCATGGAGGCTCCTTCCAAGGTGGGTCAGGCCACCTCTGAGTGTGACATGGGCGCACCGCTGCCGCATCAACCATTCGGTAGACGAGCTTCGATCTCTCGGGGACGGAGGAAAAGGGGCCACGAGCGAGGATTTTCGGACGCTTGCTCGACGAGAGTGGATAATCTCCCACTTTGAGCGCGAACATGGGCCAAAAACGGGAGATTATCCACTCTCGTGGTGAGCGGGCCCTTGTGTCGATTCATTCCCTTTTTAGTAGGCTGTGCTTGCACTTTAGCGTGCGACAGCGGATAATGCCGAGCACTCGACAATACGCTTTTTGCTCTCTCTATAGATTGAGGAGGCCCCTATGGCCATGGATTTCAAACGCAGGCTGCCGATCCCCATGGAGATCCGCGAGGAAATGCCGCTTTCCGCCGAGCTTACCGCTAAGAAGCAGGCATTCGACGCCGAGGTCGCCAAGGTCTTTACCGGCGAGGACGCGCGCAAGGTGCTCATCATCGGCCCATGCTCTGCCGATCGGGAGGATTCGGTCCTCGAGTACATGAACCGCCTGGCCAAAACCGCCGAGGAGGTCAAGGACAAGCTCATCATCATTCCGCGTGTCTACACCAACAAGCCGCGCACCAAGGGCACCGGCTACAAGGGGCTGCTGCACAACCCCGACCCCGAGGCGCCCGATGACCTGCTTGAAGGCGTTAAGGCCATCCGCCACATGCACCTGCGCGTCATCGAGGAGACTGGCTTCTTTACCGCCGACGAGATGCTCTACCCGTCCAACTACCAGTACCTCGTCGACCTGCTGAGCTACGTCGCCGTGGGCGCGCGCTCGGTCGAGAACCAGGAGCATCGTCTGGTGTCGAGCGGCATTTCGGTGCCTGTGGGCATGAAAAACCCCACCGCCGGTTCCACCACCGTTATGCTCAACTCCATCTACGCCGCCCAGGCACATCAGAGCTTTATCTTCCGCAACTGGGAGGTCGAGTGCGACGGCAACCCGCTCGCGCACGCCGTTATGCGTGGCTACATCGGTCTCGACGGTCGTACCTACCCCAATTACCACTACGAGCACCTGGAGCGCCTGGCCGAGCGCTACACCGAGCATGCCGGTTACGCCAACCCGGCGGCGGTCATCGACTGCAACCACGACAACTCGGGCAAGCGCCCGCTGGAGCAGTACCGCATTTGCAAGGAGGTGCTCGACAGCTGCCGCCGCAACGAAGCCATTTCAAGGCTGGTCAAGGGCTTTATGATCGAGTCCTACCTTGAGGACGGCAACCAGCCGGTCGACGGCGGTGTCTTTGGCAAGTCGATCACCGATCCGTGCCTGGGCTGGGAAAAGACCGACTATCTCATTCACGAGATCGCGGAGCGGGTTTAGTTACGCGGGTTTTCACTGACTCTGCCAAGACATCGGCGGTCCCGTTGCTGCCGGGCACTCATTGGGGACAGACTTAAATGAGTGCTCGCAGAATGAGAGTGGATAATCTCCCGTTTTTAAGTAGTCGTTGGGGACGTTCTTGTTTGACTGGTCGTTTAAGAACGTCCCCAATGACTACCCTGTTGGCCTTTTCCAGGCCCTGTGGACAAAAAATGGCAAATATGAGTACTGTTGCTATCGTAGTGTCATATTGCCGGCATAAGATAATAGACATAACAGAAAATATGTTCATTAACCTTAACACATATAAGCCCGCTATAGAACTATTTGAGTAATTTAGGGGCGCTTGCAAGCCGTGCGGGCAGCATATGGGGCTGTTTTGGCTGTTACTAAAAAGGTAACAGTACTCATATTTGCCATTTTTTGCCCACAGGGGCTGGAAAGGACCGTCAATTCGGCTCCAGGGGATGCGGTCCAAGGGCCGCAGAACGAAAAATGGGGGCGCTGGTTGTCCTGCGCCCCCATTCTTTGGGTATTGCGGTTGTTTGCCGCCGGTTGTTACGCCGCTTCGTCGAACTGCGAATTGTACAGGTCGGCGTAGAAGCCGCCTTGGGCGAGCAGCTCGTCGTGCGTGCCCTTCTCGACGATGTCGCCGTCGCGAATCACCAAGATCACGTCGGCGTTGCGGATCGTGGACAGGCGATGCGCGATGACAAAGCTCGTGCGGCCCTGCATCAGCGCATCCATGGCGCGCTGAATAAGCTCCTCGGTACGGGTATCGACGTTGGAAGTCGCCTCGTCCAAAATCAGCGCCGGACGGTCGGCCAAAATGGCGCGGGCGATGGTCACGAGTTGGCGCTGGCCCTGTGAGAGGTTGGTGCCCTCCTCATTGATCATAAAGTCGTAGCCGCCGGCGAGCGTATGGATAAAGTGGTCGCAGCGTGCGGCGCGTGCAGCGGCCTCGACCTCGGCGTCAGTCGCATCGGGACGTCCGTAGCGGATGTTCTCGCGGATGGTGCCGTTAAACAGCCAGGTATCCTGCAGCACCATGGCAAACTCGCCGCGCAGCGCCGCGCGATCCCAGTCGCGCACGTCGACGCCCTCGACACGCAGCGAGCCGCCGTCCACGTCGTAGAAGCGCTGCAGCAGCTTAATGAGCGTGGTCTTGCCCGCGCCGGTGGGGCCGACGATGGCGATGGTCTGACCGGGCTGCGCCTCGCAGCTAAAGTCGTGGATGATGGTCTTGTCGGGCGTGTAGCCAAACTTGACGTGGTCGAACTCAACGTGGCCGGGGCGCTTCTCGGGAATCTGGGCGTCGGCCTTCTGCTCCTCCTCGGGCGCGGCGAGGAACTCAAAGACGCGCTCGGTGGCAGCGGCCATCGACTGCATCGTGTTGCTCACGTTGCCCAGCTGCTGCACGGGTTGCGTAAAGTTGCGCACGTACTGGATAAAGCTCTGGATGTCGCCGGGCGTGGCATTGCCGGTCAGCGCGAGCTGTGCGCCCACCACGACAACGCCCACGTAGCCCATGTTGCCCACCAAGCTCATAAGCGGCATCATCAGGCCCGATAGGAACTGCGAGCGCCAGCCACTAATAAAGAGACGGTCGTTTTGACGGTCGAACTCCTCGATTGAGGCCTCGGCGCGGTCGAACACCTGAATAACGTTCTGGCCGGCAAAGTCCTCCTCGATAATGCCGTTGACGGCGCCCAGGACTTGCTGTTGCTCGCGGAAGTACGGCTGCGAGAAGTGAATCATCACGGTCAGGATAATCGCGGCTGCCGGCAGCGTGAGCACGGTAACGCCGGTGAGCGGCAGGCTGATCGACAGCATCATGACGAGCACGCCGATAATCTGCGTCACCGACGTGATGAGCTGCGTCACGCTCTGGTTGAGCGACTGGCCGAGCGTATCGACATCGTTAGTGATGCGGCTGAGCACGTCGCCCTTGCTGTGGCCGTTGAAGTAGCTCATCGGCACGACGGCAATCTTGGCGGCGATCTCCTTGCGCATGCGGTAGCAAATCTTTTGCGTGACGCCGGTCATGAGCCAACCCTGGATGAGGCTGCAGACAGAGCTTGCCAGATACAGGCAGAGCAAAAAGCCGAGCGTCTTGGCGATCCAGGCAAAGTTGACATCGCCGGTACCGTTGACCTTGGAGACCAGGCCTTCGAACAGTTTGGTCGTAACCTGGCCGAGCACCTTGGGTCCCACAATGTTAAAGATGACCGAGCACACGGCAAAGGCGACGGCGGCAAACACGGCAATCTTGTGCTGACCGATATAGCCGAGTAGCTGCCTCATGGTGCCCTTAAAGTCCTTGGCCTTTTCGCCGCGGCCCATGCCACCCATGCGGCCCATGGGACCGCGCCGGCGGGTGGGCTTGGGAATCTGAGTCTTGGTCTCGTCGGCCATTAGTGCTCGCCTCCTTCCATGACGGCTGCAATTTCTTCTTGGGTAAGCCCCAGCTCCTCGGCGGAAAGCTGCGACTGTGCGATCTCCAGGTACGCCGGGCAGCTGCGCAGCAGCTCCTCGTGCGTACCGGTGCCCACCACGTGGCCGTCATCGAGCACGATGATCTGGTCGGCATGCATGATGGTCGCGATGCGCTGGGCCACGACCACGAGCGCCGCGTCGGTGACGTTTTTGGCCAGTTCCTCGCGCAGACGAGCGTCGGTCTTGTAGTCGAGCGCGCTAAACGAGTCGTCGAACACCACGACTTCGGGCTTTTTGGCCAACGCGCGGGCAATGGCCAGGCGTTGGCGCTGACCACCCGAAACATTGGAGCCGCCCTGGCTGATGGGGGAGTCGTAGCCGCCCTCGCGCTCGGCGATAAAGTCCTCGGCTTGGGCGATGCGCGCGGCCTCGTGCATGTTCTCGTCGCTTACCATGTCGCCGGCAAACTTGAGGTTGCTCTCGACAGTGCCCGAGAACAGGCGACCCTGCTGCGGGATGTAACCAATGCGGCGGCGCAGCTCGGAAAGAGTCATGTCGCGCACGTCGATGCCGTCGAGCGAAATGCTGCCGCCCGTGACGTCGTACAGGCGCGGAATCAGCTGCACGAGCGTGGACTTGCCTGAGCCCGTGGAGCCAATGATGCCGAGCATCTGACCGGCATGCGTGGTGAAGTTCACGCCGCTGATGACATCGGCGCGGGCATCGGGATACTGGAAGCTCACGTCGCGGAAGGTGAGCTCACCGCGTGGCGCGCTGGTCGCAGGCAGTTTGGGCGAGGCAGGGTCGTTGATGCTGGTGGGGCAGGTGATGACCTCTTCCACGCGCTCGGCTGCGACCTCGGCGCGCGGCAGGATGACCGAAACCATGGTGAGGATCATAAACGCCATGACGATCTGCATGGTATAGGAGATGAACGCCATCATGTTGCCGACCTGCATCACGCCGTCGGACACGCCCTGCGCGCCAAACCAGACGATAAGCACGGTGATGCAGTTCATGACGAGCATCATGAGCGGCATCATAAAGCTCATGGCGCGGTTGGTGTAGAGCTGCGTGGTCATCAGGTCGAGCGAAGCCTTGTCAAAACGCTCGAGCTCATGCTCCTCGCGGTTGAACGAGCGGATGGGCATCAGGCCGTCGAGCAGCTCGCGGGCGGTAAGGTTCACGCGGTCCACAAAGCTCTGCATCTTTTTGAACTTGGGCATGGTGAGACCCATAAGCACGCCGACGACGGCCGAGACCGCGATGATGGCCACGGCGATGGTCCACTCCAAGCCGGTGTGGTTGGCCAGGACGCGCATGACGGCGACGATGCCCATGACGGGGGCCATCAGGCACATGCGGATAAACAGGGTTGCGGCCATCTGAATCTGCTGAATGTCGTTGGTGCAGCGGGTGATGAGCGAGGCCTGGCTAAACTTGCCCACCTCGGCCGGCGAGAAGTGCATAACCTTGTTGAAGGTTTCGCGGCGCAGGTCGCGGGCGATGGAGCAGGCGGTGCGCGAAGCCACGGCACCGGTCAGGATGGTGGCGACGAGCGACACCAGGCACAGGCCAAACATCGTGGTCGCCATGCGGCTTAGGTAGGCGTTCTGTACGTCGGCGGGGTCGATGCCCTGTGCCTTGTACTCGTCCTGCACATAGCTCACGGCGCGCTGAGTGACGATTGAGCCCGACATGGAGCCCATTTTGTCAGCCATATCGTTGGCGCCCTCGACGAGCTTGCCCTGGTCGATTAGGCCGCCTTCAACGCCTAGACGCAGGCTCTTCATGGTGATCTTGCCGCCGTCGGCATCGATCTGCTTTTGTATGTTCTGTGCCGCTGCGGCTTTTTGCTGCATCTCGGCGAGCTGCTCGGGCGTCATTGCTGCCATCTGCTCGGGGGTGGGCATGGCTTGAGCGGCGCTGTTGCCAGATTCGTTGGACGTGCCGGTCATGTCTCCCATGGAGTCAGCGTCAATGCCTTGGTTAAAGGCGAGAACGACGGTCTCGGGCAGGCTCATAATGTCGGCAATCTTGCTGCCGTCGGCACGCTCTTCCTCGGTGCCCCTGTACGTTCGAATGCCGTTCTTGTCTGCCTTGCCAAACGCAGCCTCCACCGTCTTGGCGTCCTTGGCGCTCATAAAGAGCTCAAGATCGTCGAGCGATTCGGCGCGAATGGTGTTGGGCACGGGCGAGGCGATGCCGCCTTGCTGCACGCCCACGTCGACGATGTCGCTCATATAGGTAGGCAGCGCCAGGTCGGCGTTGCAGCTGATTACGATGAGTACGATAGCTGCGAACAGTGCCAGGACATGCTTTTTAAAGAGCTTGAGAATCCTCACTCGGCATCTCTCCTTTCTTGGTTGCAGTCGATAATTTCGTTGGCACGTCTTAGAAGGCGCACCATCTCTTGAGTATCTGTTTCGCCGAGCTGCTCGAGGAAAGCCGCGGTGCGGTCCTCGAATTCCCGACGCTTGATTTCGAGATCATGGAATCCCTTGTCGGTCACCGTGACGTGTACGCGACGACGGTCGGTCTTTGAGTGCTCACGCTCAACCCAGCCCTTGGCTTCGAGAGCGCGTAGGATGTTGGCGATGCGGGCGTTCGAGACCCAGGCGCGATCAGCGAGTTCGCTCGGCGTGAGCGAGCCGCCAGCGAGTATGAGGGCGCGCATGACGGCCATCTCGCCGCCGAGAGCTTTGTCCGCAAAGCGCGAAATGCGCTGATGCATGCTGCCAAACTCAGCTAAGAGCTGACGCCCAAGCTTATGGAAATCGGTATCTTCCACCGAAAACCCCTAACACTAGAAACTATTTTCGGTGGAAGATGATACCCGTGTACGCGCACCCTATACGGTAGATTTTTGGGACATGCCTAGAAAACTACCTTTAGGCGACCTCCGTACGCCGTCGGTATCAGCGAAGTTAGGGAGTAGATCTCTAGGCATGTCCTAAAGCCTACTCAGAGGCACTTTACCCTGCTAAAGTTGGCATAACAGCTAGAGTGATGGACGTATAAAGGCAAGGGGAAATATCCAACAAATCGGTGAACGGTAGTTGTTCGCGCTCGCATTTCCTGCGGATTTGTTAAAAACGCCATAATGGTATAAAAAAAGAAACATATAACAGCCCTGATGAGGGAGGTGGCTATGTTATCCTTCTCAAACGGGTGAAATCTTGGGTTTTGGGTTGCAGTTCCAAGGTGGACAAACGTTTTTCCCTGCACCAACGTGTGATGAAGAACGGAAGAAGCCGGTAGTGCAAACCGAACATTCAAGAATTCAATAAGCAGCGGTGTGAGAGAGCGCCGCATTATACGTAACTAGGAGCGTGGTTACACAATGCAGGAGGCATGGGAAGGCTTCAAGGAAGGCATCTGGACGGGAGAGGTTGACGTCCGAGACTTCATCCAGAAGAACTACACCCCCTACGAGGGCGACGAGTCGTTCCTCGCTGGTCCGACCGAGCGTACCAAGGAGCTGTGGGGCGAGGTTCTCGACCTGCTGCTCAAGGAGCGCGAGCAGGGCGGCGTCCTCGATATGGACACCAAGACCGTCACGGGTATCGTGAGCCACCCCGCTGGCTACATCGATAACGCCCATCGCGAGAAGGAGACCATCGTTGGCCTCCAGACTGACAAGCCGCTCAAGCGCGCGCTGCACGTCAACGGTGGTATCCGCATCGCTTGCCAGGCTGCCAGCCAGCACGGCTACAAGGTCGACGAGAACGTTGTCGAGCGTTACACCTTCGAGCGCAAGACTCACAACGCTGGCGTCTTCGATGTCTACACCCCCGAGATGCGTGCTTGCCGCTCGGCTCACATCATCACCGGTCTGCCCGATGGCTATGGCCGCGGCCGCATCATCGGCGACTACCGTCGTGTCGCCCTGTACGGTGTCGACTACCTGATCAAGGACAAGGAGGCCCAGAAGGCTTCCACCCCGACGGTCATGACCGCCGACAACATCCGCGATCGTGAGGAGCTGCAGGAGCAGATCCGCGCCCTCGGCGAGCTTAAGATGATGGCCGAGACCTATGGTTTCGATATTTCCAACCCTGCTACCAACACGCAGGAGGCCATCCAGTGGATGTACTTCGCCTACCTCGCTGCCGTTAAGGAGCAGAACGGCGCCGCTATGTCCATCGGCCGTACCTCCACGTTCATCGACATCTACGCTGAGCGCGACCTTGCCAACGGTACCTTCACCGAGGAGCAGATCCAGGAGTTCGTGGATCACTTCATCATGAAGCTCCGCATGGTCAAGTTTGCCCGTACCCCCGAGTACCAGGCCCTGTTCACCGGCGATCCGCAGTGGGTCACCGAGTCCATCGGCGGCATGGGTGTTGACGGCCGTACGCTCGTTACCAAGATGAGCTACCGCTACCTGCACACGCTCGAGAACATGGGCACCAGCCCCGAGCCCAATATGACCGTTCTGTGGTCGACCCGTCTGCCCGAGAACTTCAAGAAGTTCTGCGCCAAGACTTCTGTCGCCAGCTCCTCGATCCAGTACGAGAACGACGACCTTATGCGCGTTTACCACGGCGACGACTACGGCATCGCCTGCTGCGTGTCCTCCATGCGCATTGGCAAGGAGATGCAGTTCTTCGGCGCCCGTGCCAACCTGGCCAAGTGCCTGCTGTATGCACTCAACGGCGGTGTTGACGAGGTCTCCAAGAAGCAGGTCGGCCCCAAGTACCGCGCCGTCGAGGGCGACACGCTCGATTACGACGACGTTGTGGCCAAGTACAACGACATGATGAAGTGGCTCGCTGGCGTGTACGTCAACTCGCTGAACATCATTCACTACATGCACGACAAGTATTGCTACGAGCGCATCCAGATGGCTCTGCACGACAAGCACGTGCATCGCTGGTTCGCTACGGGCATCGCTGGCCTTTCCGTCGTGGCTGACTCCCTGTCCGCCATCAAGTACGCCAAGGTCCACCCCGTCCGTGACGAGAACGGCATCATCGTCGACTTCGAGACCGAGGGCGAGTTCCCCAAGTACGGCAACGACGACGACCGCGTCGACCAGATCGCTCACGACGTTGTGCACCAGTTCATGGAGTACATCCGCATGAACGACACCTACCGCAACTCCGTGCCCACGACCTCGGTTCTGACCATTACCTCCAACGTCGTGTACGGCAAGAAGACCGGTTCCACGCCTGACGGCCGCAAGGCTGGCCAGCCGTTCGCCCCGGGTGCTAACCCCATGCACAAGCGCGATAGCCACGGCGCCATCGCTTCGCTGTCTTCGGTTTCCAAGCTCCCGTTCCGCGATGCTCAGGACGGCATCTCCAACACCTTCTCCATCATCCCGAGTGCGCTCGGCAAGGAGGACCAGGTGTTCTTTGGCGATATCGACCTTGATCAGCTGGGCGAGTAACTATTGTTAGTGCTATACTAACAATAACGATTACTGATTAGCGCGCCGGTTTCGGCCGGCGCCTATCAATCGAAGGAGACACATTATGAAGGTTTCTGAAGTTTCCGAGACTCAGGCCGATAACCTGGTCCACATGCTCGACGCTTACGCCGAGAAGGGTGGCCACCACCTGAACATCAACGTCTTCAATCGTGAGACGCTGCTCGATGCTCAGGCTCACCCCGAGAAGTATCCGCAGCTGACCATCCGCGTTTCCGGCTATGCCGTGAACTTCCACACGCTCACCAAGGAGCAGCAGGACGAGGTCATTTCGCGTACCTTCCACGACAAGTTCTAAAAGGATTTAACTCCCGCAGGATCGCCGGGGCTGTTTGGGCTACCTCCCAAAACGTCCTCGGACATGCAAGAAGCCCTCGCTGCGCACTTCGTGCGGCGAGGGCTTCTTGCGTCCTGACGCTCCTATTTGGCAAGGTGTTTTTTAGAATCCGTTTTGCGCTC
>CAUGNZ010000001.1 GCA_959601045.1 uncultured Collinsella sp. | reverse complement strand
GCCCGTGGGTTATACCCTAAGAGCAAACCACCCTTTTTAAGGGTGGTTCTGATTGACGCTGCGCGGGCCCCGGGCACCCCATCTTGCCCCTCAATCGTCGGTCGCGTACATAAAGTACGCTTCCCTCCTCTTTCGCGGCAACCTGGGGCACCCGGAGCCCGCTCGCTGTCGTGGCCGGGGAGTAAGTCTTCCGTTCTTTTCACTAATCGATCGATTCGTCCCAGGAGGCTCGAACCCGAGAGGGAGCGAGCGTTTTGGGGCGTGGCTGCGGCGTTGATTGCCGTGAATGTCAGCTTTGGGCGTATCATCGTGGGCATCTCACAAAACCTCGTTGCAAGGGAGACACACCCCATGGCTACAGAAAAGTCCTCCTCGCGCTCATGGATGTCCGATGCCGCGATCTATCAGATTTACCCGCGCTCGTTTAAGGACTCGACTGGTTCGGGTTTGGGCGATATCGCGGGCATTACCCAGCAGATGGACTATCTTGAGCGGCTGGGTATCGAGGCCATCTGGCTGAGCCCGTTTTACCCATCGCCTCTTGTCGATGGCGGCTATGACGTGGCGGACTACTGCGATGTCGACCAACGTCTCGGCTCGCTTGACGACTTCGATGACATGATCGCCGCGGCTCACGCGCGCGGCATCAAGGTCATCGTCGACATCGTGCCCAACCATTCGTCCAACCAGCACCCCTGGTTCAAAGCCGCTCTTGCCGCCGGCCCCGGATCGCCCGAGCGCGCCCGCTATATCTTCCGTGATGGTCGCGGCGAGCATGGCGAGCTGCCTCCCACCAATTGGAATGCCAACTTTGGCGGCCCCGCCTGGACGCGTGTTGCTGACGGTCAGTGGTATCTGCACATGTTTACGCCCGAGCAGCCGGACTTTGACTGGTCATGCCCCGAGGTTCGCGCGTTCTTTTGCGACGTCCTGGCGTTTTGGAGCGATCGAGGCGTCGATGGCTTTCGCATTGATGTGGCGCACGGTCTCGCCAAGGATCTCGACCGCGATGATCTCGACCAGTGGCATCTCGCCGAGGGCGATGACATGGTTGACGACGGCACCCATCCGCTGTGGGATCGCAACGAGGTTCACGAGATCTATCGCGAGTGGCGCCGCGTGTTCGACCGCTATAATCCGCCGCGCAGCGCTGTTGCCGAGGCGTGGGTGCTGCCCGAGCGCCAGTATCTCTACGCGCGCCCCAGCGAGCTTGGCCAGACATTTAACTTTGAGTTCGCCAAGGCCACTTGGACCTATGATGACATGCACGCTGCAATCGAGGAGGGCTTGAAGGCAGCCATCGAATCCGATTCCGCCTCGACCTGGGTACTTTCCAACCACGACGTGCCTCGTGTGGCGACGCGCTTCGCCCTGCCGCAGATCAAGGCGACGCGCTACCACCAGATTGCGCTCGACTGGCTCTTACGCGACGGGTCGTCTTATGACGAGGACCGTGAACTCGGCGAGCGCCGCGCGCGGGCGGCCCTTTTGCTTGAGCTGGCGCTTCCGGGCTCGGCATACGTGTATCAGGGTGAGGAGCTCGGCCTTTTTGAGGTGGCTGACATCCCGTGGGCTGCACTCGAAGATCCCACTGCGACCAATACGCACGGATCAAAGCGCGAGAAGGGGCGCGACGGCTGTCGTGTGCCCCTGCCGTGGGTGGCGACGGACGATCCCGCGCAGGGCGGATCGTTTGGATTTTCGCCGATGGACGCCGATGCGGCGCCCCATCTGCCGCAGCCTGCATGGTTTTCCGATTACGCTGCCGATAGGGAAGAGGCGGACCCGACATCGATGCTTGCGCTCTATCGTGACGCCCTCTGGCTGCGGCGCAAGCTGCGCGGGTGCGCTAACGATCTTGCGTGGCTCGATCTTGACGGGCGCACCGGCCTTGCGGATGGTGCCGAGGGCGCTGAGGGCGGCGTCATCGCCTATCGCCGCGACAACGGCTGGGCGTGTGTGACGAACTTCGGTGCAGCACCCGTGGAGCTGCCGGCGGGCAAGGTCCTGCTCACCTCATCACCGCTTGCAGACGGCAGACTTGCGCAGGACAGCTCTGCCTGGATCATGCTCGCTGAGTTGTAGGGGGCCTCTTGCGGCGAGTTTGCGTTTGCTCGCGCTTTCCGTGGTGGCTGATGTCTTCGCGAGGTTCGAGAGGGCGTCGCAAAACTTTTCAAAAAAAAGTTCTTGCATAGGATGCGGGTATCACGTAAGATTAATCCTCGTAAGCGGACATGGCTCAGTTGGTAGAGCACAACCTTGCCAAGGTTGGGGTCGCGGGTTCGAGCCCCGTTGTCCGCTCCATTTGGGCGTTTAGCTCAGGGGGAGAGCGCTTCCCTGACACGGAAGAGGTCAGAAGTTCAAATCTTCTAACGCCCACCAAATGTTCGCAGCCCAGAGGCTTAGCCTCTGGGCTGTTTTGTTTTGCTCGCCAAATGGGTCGCCAAATACGTCACCAAATTTCGAGTTTTTTGATCTTCTGGGATGCTTCTCAGTAGTCATCCGAGAAAACTCTCATCTTCTCTGTTTGCATACACATATCTTTCAAGGATTCGTGCCGCGGTTACATGGGGCTCGGCAAGGCACGACCGCAACATGTTGGTCAAGCATAATCTTTTGGATTCTTTTGGCGTGAGCGGCTTGGTTTTGGTAGGATTTGTCAGCGGCTTGACTAAGGGGGTTTTATAACTGCCATGCAGGTAGCCGTGTTGGTAACGTTTTACCGACTTGCCAAGAACCCCTCATAATTAATGCGTCTGCAAAATGACCAATTGCTTTGACCTGCTGAAACACTATATGTTGTGTTTGAACTAAAAAAAGAATACAGGATATAGATGCCTCTTTGTCGTATGATAGATGGCGGACAGAGAACGAGGACCTTATTTGCCCCATTTGGATAGATCTTTGAGCCGCTTGATCGGCCGCGAGGATTGTCCGCATGAGGACCTATGGTTTATCGAGAACACAGATTGCGCGACGGCGCCGCAAGACAGGGGCAAGCCCTGCCGGGCATCGTTTGGCTCTGAAGCGCAATGAGACTACGACGCGAAAGAGGCAAGAGGATGAAGATCATCAAGCGCAGCGGCACCGAGGTTGTCTTTGACATCGATAAGATCGTCAATGCGATTCGCGCCGCAAACTTGGAGGTCGAGGAGAGCTCTCGTCTAACCGACCGCCAGGTGGTTTATGCGGCGCAAAACGTCGCCGAGGCATGCGAGAACGCGGGCCACACCGTTTCGGTCGAGGAGATCCAGGATTTGGTCGAGGACGAGATCATGCGTCTCGACTGCTACGAGGTCGCCCGCCACTACATCATCTATCGCTATGTTCAGAGCCTGAAGCGCCAGAAGAACACGACCGACGACAAGATTTTGTCGCTGATCGAGTGCAATAACGAAGAGGTCAAGCAGGAGAACTCTAACAAGAACCCGACCGTCAATTCCGTCCAGCGCGACTATATGGCCGGCGAGATTTCCAAGGACCTGACTCAGCGCGTGCTGCTGCCCCAGGAGATCGTGGATGCCCACAATGAGGGGCTGATCCACTTCCACGATTCCGACTACTTTGCCCAGCACATGCATAACTGCGACCTGGTGAACCTGGAGGACATGCTCCAGAACGGCACCGTTATCTCGGGCACGCTGATTGAGAAGCCGCACAGCTTCTCGACTGCCTGCAACATCGCGACGCAGATTATCGCCCAGGTTGCTTCCTCCCAGTACGGCGGCCAGTCTATTTCGCTGACCCATCTCGCCCCCTTTGTTGAGGTGAGCCGTCAAAAGATTCGCGGCGAGGTTGCCCGCGAGCTCGAGGAGCTCGGTGTTTCGGCATCTGCCGAAAAGGTCCGCGAGGTCGTTGAGGACCGTCTGCGTGACGAGATCCGTCGCGGCGTCCAGACGATTCAGTATCAGGTCGTGACCCTTATGACCACAAACGGCCAGGCGCCGTTTGTGACGGTCTTTATGTATCTCAACGAGGCTCGCTCAGCGCAGGAGAAGCACGACCTTGCCATGATCGTGGAGGAGACGCTTCGTCAGCGCTATGAGGGCGTTAAGAACGAAGCCGGTGTGTGGATTACCCCGGCATTCCCCAAGCTTATCTATGTACTCGAGGACGATAACGTTCACGAGAATTCCCCGTACTTCTACCTGACCCAGCTGGCTGCCAAGTGCACCGCCAAGCGCATGGTGCCCGACTACATCTCCGAGAAGAAGATGCGCGAGCTCAAGCTGTCTAAGGGCGAGACCGCCGGCAACGGCGATTGCTACACCTGCATGGGTTGCCGCAGCTTCTTGACGCCCGACCGCTCCGGTAACGGATTTAACAATGTGGCCAACGCGCTGAACTATGACCCGAACAAGCCCAAGTACTACGGTCGCTTTAACCAGGGCGTTGTGACCATCAACCTGCCCGATGTCGCGCTGAGCTCGCATCAGGACATGGACAAGTTCTGGAAAATCTTCGACGAGCGCCTCGAGCTGTGCCACCGCGCCCTGCTGTGCCGTCATGAGCGTCTGATGGGCACGCTTTCGGATGCCGCGCCGATTCTTTGGCAGTACGGTGCCCTGGCGCGTCTGAAGAAGGGCGAGACGATCGATAAGCTGCTCGTGGGCGGCTATTCCACCATCAGCCTGGGGTATGCCGGTCTGTATGAGTGCGTCAAGTACATGACGGGTCACAGCCACACCGAGAAGGAGGGCACGCCGTTTGCCATGGCCGTCATGCAGCGCATGAACGACAAGTGCGCCGAGTGGAAGGCCGAAAGCGATATCGACTTCTCGCTGTACGGCACCCCGCTTGAGTCGACGACCTACAAGTTCGCCAAGTGCCTGCAGCGTCGTTTTGGCATTATCCCGGGCGTGACGGACAAGGGCTACATCACCAACAGCTACCACGTCCACGTGTCCGAGGAGATCGACGCATTCGACAAGCTCAAGTTCGAGGGCATGTTCCAGCAGCTTTCGCCGGGCGGTGCTATCTCCTACGTCGAGGTTCCCAACATGCAGGACAACCTCAAGGCTGTCATTCGCGTGATGCAGTACATCTACGACAACATCATGTACGCCGAGCTCAACACCAAGAGCGACTACTGCCAGGTGTGCGGCTACGATGGCGAGATCAAGATTGTCGAGGATGACGGCAAGCTGGTGTGGGAGTGCCCCAGCTGCGGCAACCGCGACCAGGAGAAGATGAATGTCGCCCGTCGCACGTGCGGCTACATCGGTACCCAGTTCTGGAACCAGGGTCGAACCGAGGAGATCCGCGACCGCGTGCTGCATCTCTAATACCGCTCCGGGGCTGAACCGAGAGGGCCGCTTGGGCATTTGCTCGCTATTTCGGACAGTCCTGCGCAAGACGAAGGCCACATTAAGTGGCCTTCTTTGCGTGCGGAACTCATATCGAGCAAAAGCCCAAGCGGCCCTCTCGGCTCAGCCAAGTTGACGTAGCTGAGATGCAGCGCGCGGTCTGCTCACTCCTCGAAGTTCTTAGCGGAAATAATTCGAGCTGCAGCTGCGATTTACTTGCGATAGCGGTTGAGCCGCAACCCAGTTTTTATTGGACCTCGAACCCTATGCTCGATGTTCGCTTCGTTCATTGAGTTACCCTTTGCATGAGGCCGGGACATATCGTCCCGCCCGCAGTTTCGCAGGCCGCAGGCCGAGAATGTTTGAGGACGGGATGATATGCTCCAGACCCCCAGGAAGGTTACTTATGAACTACGCGAACATTAAGTATTTCGACATTGCCGATGGGGAAGGTGTTCGTACTTCTCTGTTTGTGAGCGGGTGCCGTCGTGGGTGCAAGAATTGCTTTAACTCTGTTGCGTGGGACTTTGCTGCGGGCGAGCCCTTTGATCGTGCCGTCGAGGACAAGATTATCGAGAGCCTCGATCATCCCTTTATTGACGGCCTGACGATTCTGGGCGGAGAGCCCATGGAGCCCGAGAACCAGGCGGGGCTCGTTGAGTTTGTCGAGCGTGTTCGTGCCGCTTATCCTGCGGGGTCAGGAAAGACCATTTGGTGTTTTACCGGCGACGTGCTCGAGGAGCTTATGCCGGGTGGTCGTCACCATACTGAGGTGACGGACCGTATCCTTGCCTGCCTCGACATGTTGGTGGATGGCCCGTTTGTTCAGGATCTTTATGATATCTCGTTGCGCTTTAGGGGCTCGAGTAACCAGCGTGTGATCGATATGAACGCTACGCGCGACCGCGCTGTGCGTGAGGGCGTTGCGCTTTGCGATGCTGTGGAGCTTTGGCGGGACGATCCAGTCTATTCGACCCATACTATGTAGCTTGTGGTCGATGCCGGAGGGCGTGGTACCATAGCGCGAACGTGAAATCGGAAAAGTGAGGCCCAGATGGTCGATCAGGAAAAAGTCGAGGCCGCCATTAAGCTGTTGCTTGAGGGCATAGGCGAGGACCCAACTCGTGAGGGCCTGCTGGAGACCCCGGCGCGCGTTGCCCGTATGTATGGTGAGATCGCCGGCGGCATGGACCAGAGTGCTGAGGAGCACCTGTCCAAAACCTTTGCCGTCGCTTCGAACGATTTGGTTATCGAGCGCGACATCACGTTCTACTCGCTGTGCGAACATCATCTGCTGCCGTTTTATGGCAAGGCCGCCATTGGTTATATCCCTAACGGTCGGGTGGCTGGGCTTTCCAAGCTCGCCCGCACGGTTGAGGTTTATGCCCGTCGTCTTCAGCTGCAGGAGCAACTGTGTGCACAGGTTGCCGATGCCCTCATGGACTATCTCGCTCCCCAGGGAGCGATTGTGTTGATGGAGGCCGAGCATATGTGCATGACGATGCGTGGCGTGCAAAAGCCCGGCACCAAGACCGTGACGCTCGCTCGCCGCGGCGTCTTTGAGACCGATCCCGCGCTCGAGGAGCGTTTCTTTAGGATGCTGGGCCGCTAACCATGAGAGTCGTCAACGACTTTACATCGAAGACCGATGAGGGGACGTCGCGTCGCGGCTTTATGGCTTCGGGCCTGGCCCCCTTTGGTGCCATGCCTCGCATTGATTACATTTGTGCCAACGGGCTGTTCCGGCGGCACCTGGGCAACATTGCACGGTTGGAATCGGGGCGCATCTTCTGCCGCCACGGTATTGACCATCTGCTCGATGTCGCTCGCATTATGTGGATCAAGAATCTCGAGGAACAGCTCGAATTTGACCGCGAGGTCATCTACGCCACGGCACTTCTTCACGATATCGGCAAAGATGAACAGTATGAATCGGGTATATCCCATGATGTTGCAAGCGAACGCGTCGCTGATGCGATTCTCGGCGGCATGCCCGATGACGTGGCGTTTGAGCCGGCCGATGCCGCAGCCATTAAGACGGCCATTCTGGGCCATCGAAAGCTGCGCGTGAACAGCCAACCGCTTGAGCGTCTGCTCTATGCAGCCGACAAAGCGTCGCGTGCCTGCTTTGCATGCCCCGCGCGCAACGCTTGCAACTGGAGCGATGATAAAAAGAACCTGTCTATTCGCGTGTAGTTAGTTTGCGCGGTCGGGGTTCTAAACGAAGGAGACGATCGCGTTGAGTAACAAGAAACTGCCCGAGAATGCAACCAAGACCGAAGGCGCCGAGCTCGCCCGCCGTGGAAGGGGCGAAATATCCACCGCAACGGCGGTGCCTCACGTGAGCTATGACGATCTGCGCCATGCCGATCGCATTGTCATTGACGGCCTTGAGGTTTTTGCCAACCATGGCGTGTATCCCGAGGAGAACGCGCTGGGTCAGAAGTTCATCGTTTCTCTGGTGCTCTATGCCGACCTGCGCGCGGCGGGGGAGCACGATAACCTGGACGCTTCGATTGACTACGGCTCGGTGTGCCACGATGTCGATGGCTATCTGCGCGAGCATACGTTTAAGCTCATCGAGGCGGCAGCCGAGGGGACAGCCCAGATGCTGCTGCGCCGTTATCCCTCGCTGCTTGGTGTGCGCATAAAGCTCGATAAGCCGTGGGCTCCTGTTGGCCTGCCCCTGGCAAGCTGCGGCGTCGAGATCGAGCGCGTGCGCTAGTCGACGCTAGAGCTTGTTGAGGGGTGGCTGCTTGAGCCGCTGAGACAGTGCTCTATTGTTGGGACAGTACGTGTCGAGCAGGGCGTGAAAGCGCTGATTGTGGCTCGGCTCGAGCAGATGGACGAGCTCGTGGGTGACAACCATGTCGAGGCATTCGACAGGGTAGGCGGCGAGCTCGCGCGCGATGCGAATGGCGCCGGTTTTGGGTGTGCAGGAGCCCCAACGCGTTTTCATGCTGCGCACGGAGACGCGGGCCACGGTGACGCCCATTGCGATTTCGTACGCGTGCACGATGTCGCGTAGCGCTGCGGTGACCTCGGACGCGTAGAGCTGGTCGATGTGGGCTTGGAGCTCATCGGACGTTAGGCCGTCGAGGATTGCGTGCCGCTTGGCCTGTGGGCCTTCGTCCGATTCATCGGTACCCATAAAACTTGCGAAGGTGGCCTGTTTGGGTCGCGGTGCGGGTGATGCAAAGTTGTGATCGAGTGCATCCTGTACCGTGATGGGCTTGCCCCAAAGTGCAATGATGGACGAGGGGCTGAGCGGCTCTCGTGCCGTCGCCTGACGTTGCTCGCGCTGGGCAAGTCGGCTGATAATCCAGGCGCTGTTGCGCTTCACAAACGCTTCGATACGCTCGCGGCTGGCGCCGATCGGTGCGCTGGCGTGGACCTCGCCGCTCGATGTGACGCGTAGGTTGAAGTTCTTGACGCGCTTTTTGGTAACGACGACGGGGATGGTCGTCCCATCCGGTCGGGATGCGGAAATCGTAAACTGCTGCGTCAAAAGCGGTCCTTCAGATCGGGGACGGGCCGGCATGTCGACCGTTCGGCATGCCGGCCCGCTCAAGGGATGTGAAATTAATAACGCTCGAAGAAGGCAAGCGCGTTGTCGCTGCAGAGCTTTTGCATCACGGTCTTGCCAAAATGCTTGGAAAGCATGTTCTGGAACTCGGGCATCTTGCTGGCATCGGAGAGGAAAGCGGGCACCGTGGCGCCGTCCCAGTCGCCGCCGAGCGCGATGACGTCCTCGCCGCCCAGGTCGAGCCAGTGCTCGATATGCGCCGCCAGCTGGTCGAAGGTGACGTCTGCGGCGGTCTTGTCGGTTGCGTCGTTGGAAAGGAACTCGCTGCAGTAGTTGAGGCCGACGATGCCACCCATGTCGCGAATGGTGCGGAACTGGTCGTCGGTAAGGTTGCGTTTGGCGCCGCAAACCGCACGGGAGTTGGAGTGGCTGGCGACGAAGGGACGCGTGGCGCGGGCGGCGACCTCGTCAAAGCACTCATCGTTGAGGTGGGAGACGTCGAGCACCATGCCGGCGTGCTCCATCTGCGTAAGCGCCTCGATGCCGGCGGCGGTGAGGCCGGCGTGGGTGTCGTGGCCGCTCGCGAGCGGTCCCTGCGCGTTCCAGCTGAGTGACGACATAAGCACGCCCAGGCTCTTGAGCACCTCGATCAGCGCGGGGTCCTCGGCAAAGAACGTGGCGTTTTCGATGGTGTGGATGCAAGCGACCTTGCCGTCCTTGAGCGCGGGGCGAATGTCTGCGGCGCTGCGCACGTTGACCATACGGTCGTGGTTGAGCATTGCCTGGCCGCTCATATGCGCCATGATCTGCGCCTGGAAGCGCGCGGCGTGGGCGGTGGGAATCTCGTCGGGGACAAACGTGGCGAAGCACTGTGCCCACGGCGTGTTGCCGATCTTTGCGAGCGAGATGGCACAGGCGTTACCCTCGATGAGGTCGAAATCTTGCGGATGCGTTTCGTCGCCGGGGAAATAACCGTCGGTGCCGGCGGTAAAGCGCAGGTCGAGATCGAGCGTGGCCCAGCCGATTCGGTCGGCAGTGTCGCAGTGTAGGTCAAATACGGGATATGCCATGGTTCCTCCGGTTGCAGCGTTTCTTTGCAAACTGTCATTGAATTGTATGACTAGGGTATAGTTAGCGCCATATGTTCACGGCGGCCCGCGTTGTGCGCCGTCCTTATCACGGAGGTTACCATGTCCAACCAGGGCAAGAAGGTCAAGACCCATTATCGCGGCACGCTCGATGACGGCACGCAGTTCGATAGCTCCTACGATCGCGGCGAGCCGCTGGAGTTCACCTGCGGCGCCGGTCAGATGATCAAGGGCTTCGACGCCGCTGTTGTCGACATGCAGGTGGGCGAGAAGAAGACCGTGCACATTCCTGCTGCCGATGCCTACGGCGAGCACAATCCCGAGATGGTTCTGACCTTCCCGGCCGAACAGGTTCCCAACATCGAGCAGATCGAGAAGGGCATGAAGCTTTTCCTGTCCACGCCGAGCGGTATGCCCGTTCCCGCCGTGGTCATCGACGTAACGCCCGAGGCTGTGACGCTCGACGCCAACCACGAGCTGGCCGGCAAGGACCTCAACTTTGATATCGAGCTCGTTGAGGTCGAGGGTTAGAGTATGCCTGAACGCTTGGTTTCGACGACATGCTTGGGAAATCTCAACGATCCGTCCTATGAACTCCTGCTTCGCCGGAAGTTGGGCGGCGTCTTTGAAGTTGACGAGCTACTGTTCGATTGGGACCGGGCTGATGTATGCGCGTTTGCGGGCGTGACGGAGCTGGGGCGCACGATCGATGTTCGGCTGGATGCTGCCGACGGCGGTCGTCTTGCCGATGGCGACGTGCTCGCCATCGACCGTTCGGGCATGGTGCCCGTGGCGGTTGTCGTGCGCCTGCGCAGCGCCGAGGTTTATTTGGTCGAAGTCGACCGCATGGATCCGATTGCGCTCGCGCATGCGTGCTGGGAGATCGGCAATATGCACGCGCCGCTTTTCCGAGGCGATTCGGACGAGCATACCGTGCGCATGTATACGCCGGTGCAGCCTGTTTTGGGCCGCATGCTCCGGGGCGTCGAGGGTGTTCGGCTCTCGGTGGTTACCCGTGAACTCGATGCGGACCGGCGCTTTGCATCGAGTGCGGCGGAGGCCGTCGTGAGCATGGCTCCCGACTTTACCATCGTAAAAAAGACGCGCGGCTAAGCGCGTATATACGCAAGGCGGGCTTTGAGGGGCGACCAATCAAGGTCCGTCTTGCTGTTGATAGGAGGCTTTGGGGAAGCATATGGGTCTTGAGGGAATCAAGCTGATTGCATGCGATTTGGACGGCACGTTGCTGCATCCGGGGGAGCGCGAGCCGCGTTCCGAGGCCTTTGAACTCATCGATGAACTGCATCGTCGCGGTATCGTGTTTATGCCGGCGAGCGGCCGTCAATATGCGAGCTTGCGCTACCTGTTTGCCCCGGTGGCCGATGAGCTCGCCTATGTATGCGAAAACGGAGCCCTGGTGATGAGCGAGGGGCGTGCCGTTGTCAAGCGCTCTATGGAACGTGACCTGGCGATGGATATCGCGAATGCCGTGGTCGCCTACCCCCATGCCGACGTTACCCTTTCCTGCGAGGGGCACCTCTACACCATAAGCGGCAACGATGCGTTCGTCGACCATTTGCGCTATGAGGTCCACTGCGATGTGGCGGTGGTCGACCGCCCCGAGGACATCGACGAGGACGTCATTAAGATTGCCTTCCAGACGCCCGAGGTGGATCAGCCGGCGGCCCTGGAGTATTTCGAGTGCCTCTTTAGCGACCGTGTCGACGTGATGACGTCGGGAACCGAGTGGACGGACTTTATCGGCTTTGATTCGGGTAAGGGTTCCGCGCTTGCCGATTACGGTCGTGCCCTGGGAATTTCGCCCGATGAGATGATGGCGTTTGGCGATAACGAAAACGACCGCGACATGCTCAACGTAGTGGGCCATCCCTATCTAATGGAGAGCTGCAATCCCTCTATGCGTGGCATCAACGACCGCGTCCGTTACGTACGCACGGTCGAAGAGGAGCTGCGTCGTCTACTTGCTGAGTAGGCATGTCCCAAACATCTACCGGCAGTCGGGGCAGAGACCCTCGAAGATGGTGTAGTGCGACGTGACGTGCCAGCCGATTTGCTCGGACGCCTTGGCGTCGAGCTGGGCGTCGAAGGGGAGTGGCACGTCGATGACGCGGCTGCACGAGGTGCAGATGATATGTGCGTGCGGCTCGATGGTGCGATCGAAGCGGCTGCCGCCCGGCGTCTTGATGGAGAGGATCTCGCCGGCGTCGGCCAAGAGATTGAGATTGCGGTAGACCGTACCGCGGCTGATTTTGTCATCCTGCGCGCGCACGACGTTGTAGATTTCGTCGGCGGTGGGATGGTTATAGCTTTGGCGCACAGCGTCAAGAACCAGCTTTCGCTGCCTGGTATTCCTTCTTTGCACCGCCATGCGCCTCGCCTCTTTTCTATCAACGGTCGTAGGTAAATGATACCGTATTTAGCACACAATACTAATAACGAGGAATGAAACCGTCTTCATTGGCAAGTGGGGCTCGGGCCTGGGCGTCTACGAGGCGAAAACGCGTTCCCATGCGCTCGTAGGAGGCGTGAAGCGCCTCGAGATGAGATAGGATGTTTGCCGGAGCTCCCTGTATCTCCATCTCGACCGAGCCGTCTTCCATGTTACGCACCCAGCCGGTGAGTGCGCGTGCCTGCGCGAGGTTGGTGTTGGTAAAGCGAAAACCGACGCCCTGGACTTGCCCCGCCCAGCGCAGGAAATAACGCAGGGGAGTGTCTTGAGTGGCCTCGTCGCTTGCGAGCACAGTAAGCCTGCGGCGCAACTCGAGCTCAATGTTTGATGGTTTTTGAGGCTCTCGACTGCCGCCGGTGACGCTGGAGAAGAACGCATCGAAGAAGCCCATCGCTAGGCCTGCTTGCCTGCGTCGGACGGGAAGGTAATGCCGGCCTGCTGGCGCACGGCATCCATGATGCGCAATGAGACGAGCGTGACATCGCGGTAGTGGCCAAGTTCGTGACGTCCCGCCGGGGTCTCCCAAATCTCCTCCTTAACGTTATCGATGCCGCCGATGGCGGTGATAAAGTCTGTGAGTTCGTATTCCATAGTGTTGCTCGATTTGGGCAGGTCGAGCACGCGGCCGTTGTCGCCCTGTTCGCGCGGTGCCTCGGTCGCCGAGCCGCGTACGACATCGCCGCGATAGTCGATGCGGACATTGCGGGGCGTGGACAGATGGTCGATCTGGATAGTGCCACGCTCGCCTTCGATCTGCGAGGGCAGCAGGTCATTTGTTATTTTGGAGTGCGCGAGCTCGACGGAGATACGCCCTCCGCCGTAGCTGGCGAGAATGGAACCGCAACCGTCGATGGGACCATGGGTGAGCTCTTGCGTTGAGGGGTCGAGCAGCGTGGTCATGCTGGTGAGACCAGAGGGCATGCCGAAGATCTCGACCATGGGCTCGACGGCGTAGACGCCAATGTCCATGAGGGAACCCGATGCCATATTGCAGTCGAAGATATTGGTGGCGCGCCCCGCGAGAACCTCGTTGTAGCGCGAAGAATACTTGCCAAAGCGCAATGAGGCGCGGCGGATGGGGGCGATCTCGCCCAGGACGTCCTCGATGGCGTGGAAGGCGGGATCGTGGAGGGGACGCATGGCCTCGAGGGCCACGACACCTGCTGCCTCGGCAGCGCGGAAGACTTCCAGAGCCTGCGCTTCGGTGGCGCAGAAGGGCTTCTCGACGATGACGTGCTTGCCACCGGCGATGCAGGCAAGGGCCTGCTCGTAGTGGAGCGCATTGGGGCTGCCGATGTAGACGGCGTCGACGTCGGCGGCTGTCGCGAGCTCATCGAGTGAAGTAAAGTTTCGCTCGCCACCGCGCTCGGCGGTAAAGGCAGCACCGCGATTGGCATCGCGTGAAAGCGTGCCCACAAACGCGGCTTGGTCGTTGGCGTTGACGACTTGGATAAAGTCGTCAGTGATCATGGATGTGCCGATGGTCGCGATGCGCAGCATACGTCCCCCTTGCGTTGTTTGGTCTACAGGATGAGTGTAGCGCGTGGGGATATAAAGCTGCGCGAAAACGCTATTACAGGTCGCTCTCGTTAAAGCCGGCGTCGATATCGAGGTTGCTGCCGTCGGCCGCCGTGGTGGCGAGCTCATCGCAGCGCTCGTTGAGCTCGTGACCGGCGTGACCCTTAACCCAGATGAACTCAACCTTGTGCTTGCTTTTGGCGGTGAGTAGGCGCTCCCACAGGTCGCGGTTCTTGACGGGTTGCTTGTTGGCGGTTTTCCATCCGCGCTTTTTCCAGCCGTCGATCCAGTGCTTGTTAAAGGCGTTGACGACGTACTGCGAATCGGAATGGACTTCGACCTCGCAAGGGCGGTTGAGCGCCTCGAGCGCCACGATAACGGCCATGAGTTCCATGCGGTTGTTGGTGGTCTTGGCGTAGCCGCGCGAAAGCTCGGAGGTGAAGGTCTTGCCGGCGGGGTTGGTGTATTTGAGCACGGCGCCGTAGCCGCCGCGTCCCGGATTTGATCGGGCCGAGCCGTCGGTGTAGATGATGACCTTCACGGGCTTCCTTTCGTTGAGTGCATTTCATGTGAGTGACCATTGTAGCGCCATGCCCGCCGGGGGCCAGCAATCTACGATTTCTACCCCGTCTTCCGACTGTTAGTTGGCATGGATGATGCGGTTGAGCTCGTCGAGGTATTGCTGCAAGAGGAGAGAGGGCTTGCGCTCGTCGTGCATGATGTAGCCAACGTGCATCGTTGGGGCGTCTGCTAGCGGGATCGATGCCATGCCCCATTGCATTTCATTGGAGAGGACACCGGTCGACAGGGTGTAACCGTTCGACGTGATAAGTAAGTTAGTAAGTGTTCCGCGGTCCGAGATTCGTATGTTGCGGTCGCAAGGGATATAGCTAAAAGGTTCCTCGGCGTAATAGAAGGAGTTTGAGGTTCCCTGCTCAAAGCTGTAGCGCGTATAGGGCGTGAGGTCGGCAAGGGACAGCTGCGGGCGGCGTGCGAGCGGGTGGCGCTCGCTAACGAAGACGTGGACCGTCGCGTCGAATAGGGGATGGAAGCTTGCGCGGGCATCGGCGAAGGCCTTCTGCAGAACGCGGGCGTTAAAGTCATCCAGATACAGAATGCCGATATCGCTGCGAAACGCACGGACGTCATCGATGATCTGCGATGTGGTGGTCTCGCGCATGATGAACTCGAACTTGCTGTCGCGGCAGCGCTCGACCACGTTGACAAAGGCCTCGACCGAAAAGGCGTAGTGCTGGGCGGAAATGGCGAGACGGGCTTGCGGGGTGCCGCCGTCCTCGTAGCGCGCCTCGAGCATGTCGACCTGCTCTACGACCTGGCGCGCATAGCCCAAAAGCTCGGTGCCGTCGTTGGTGAGCGTGACGCCGCGGCTGGAGCGCGTAAAGATCTCCAGATGGAGCTCCTGCTCTAGGCTTTTGACGGCATTTGAGATGTTGGACTGAGCGGTATAAAGGCGCTGAGCTGCGGCGTTGATTGAGCCGGACTCTGCCACGGCGATCAAAAAGCGAAACTGCTGGAGGGTCATTGGCGCCCGTCCTTTCGATTGCTATCTATAAAACAGATAACAGATTAGCGCTTTTAAGTGATTGACCCGGGGAGACGATACTCGTACTATTCAAAACACACAAAGGCGGTAGGTAATTAAGCCAACCACGGAACCGGGATGTGAAAGGAGGCCCGCATATGAATTGCTTGCTAAGACGAATGCCGGGCTCCTGTTTGCGCCCGTCGGCGTGATCAGGAGACAGCGACTTACTTCTCTTACGCTTATTACTTTTGTTCGATCAAGGAGATCACCATGAGTCAGTTTATCAACAACCCTGAGCACACCTTTGGTTTCGATACCCTGCAGCTGCACGTTGGCCAGGAGAGCGCCGATCCCGCATCCGACTCCCGCGCCGTGCCGATCTACCAGACCACGAGCTATGTGTTCCGCAACTCCCAGCACGCCGCCGACCGCTTTGGTCTTGCCGACGCCGGTAACATCTACGGCCGTTTGACCAACTCCACCCAGGGTGTCTTCGAGGACCGTATCGCCGCACTCGAGGGTGGCGTGGCAGGTCTTGCCGTCGCCTCCGGCGCTGCTGCCATCACCTATACCCTGCAGGCGCTCGCTCAGGCCGGTGACCACGTGGTGGCTCAGAAGACCATCTACGGTGGCTCCTACAACCTGCTGGAGCATACGCTCTCCCAGTTTGGCGTCGAGACCACGTTTGTCGATGCCCATAACCTGGAAGAGGTTGAGGGTGCCATCAAGGACAACACCACGGTCATCTATCTCGAGACGCTCGGCAACCCCAACTCTGACATCCCCAACATCGACGCCATCTCCGAGATCGCCAAGAAGCACGGTCTGCCGGTTGTTGTCGACAACACCTTCGGCACCCCGTATCTGTTCCGTCCGCTGGAGCATGGTGCCAACATCGTTGTCCACTCCGCAACCAAGTTCATCGGCGGCCACGGCACCTCGCTGGGCGGTGTGATCGTCGACGGCGGTAACTTCGATTGGAAGGCGAGCGGAAAGTACGCCCAGATCGCTGAGCCCAACCCCTCCTACCATGGTGTTTCGTTTGCCGAGGCTGCCGGTCCCGCCGCCTTCGCAACCTATGTCCGTGCCATCCTGCTGCGTGACGAGGGTGCCTGCATCAGCCCGTTCAACGCCTGGGTCCTGCTCCAGGGCACCGAGACCCTGTCGCTGCGCGTCGACCGCCATGTCGAGAACACCAAGAAGGTCGTTGAGTTTCTGGCTGGTGACAGCCATGTCGCCAAGGTGAACCACCCGAGCCTGCCTGAGCACCCCGATCACGAGCTCTATCAGAAGTACTTCCCCAACGGCGGCGCTTCGATCTTCACCTTTGAGATTAAGGGTGGCCAGGAGGCTGCCTGGAAGTTCATCGATCATCTGCAGGTGTTCTCGCTGCTCGCCAACGTGGCCGACGTCAAGTCGCTCGTCGTGCACCCGGCTACCACCACGCACTCCCAGCTCTCTGCCGAGGAGCTCGCCGAGCAGAACATCACGCCCTCCACGATCCGTCTTTCCATCGGTACCGAGAACGCCGAGGACATCATTTGGGATCTGAAGCAGGCCTTCGCCGCGCTGGACGAGTAAGGCGACTTGTGCAAGGACCCCTTGCGACTCGATAGGTATAACTGCATAAATGCCTGCTCAAGGCGCCTGCGCAAGCAATGGTTGCGCAGGCGTCTTTTTTGCATAGGAAGGGCGCTATTACAGGGTTTTTGGCATGCTTTATGCATTTGAGTTGTGGAAAACTCCTGTTGAGAGGATGTGAGTTTTACGCAATTGACGTGCGCCTTTTGAGTAAAACCGCAGGTCGCGATTTGCTCGAGGTACTATGCAGCGCGATCGAATCACACGCAGCTCAAACGCAGCAAAAACGCACTACGGAGGTTTCCAGCTACATGAGGATCGATTCGCGAAAACCGAAAGCCGCCGCCCTTTCCGCCGCTCTGACCGTGGCGCTTTTGGCGGGCGCCGGCGCAACTGATGCCCACGCGGCAACACTGTCCGATACGGTTGGATCT
The DNA here is from genome assembly GCA_959601045.1 of uncultured Collinsella sp. Lineage (GTDB taxonomy): Bacteria > Actinomycetota > Coriobacteriia > Coriobacteriales > Coriobacteriaceae > Collinsella. Next base: position 95,316 of record CAUGNZ010000001.1, on the reverse strand, counting down.
ACGCCGTCCGAGACGACGCTGGTACAGCCCGTTGATTATCGCGGCGATGGTTATGGTTCCATGCAGGAGTGGAACGCCTCGATGGGGGCAAAGCGCGATTCCCTGGAGATGCGCGCTCAGATCATTATGAACATGTACGGTGACTATGCCACCGATGACGAGCGCGCTGTACTACAGGGTTGCATCGACGGTGCGGGCAGTCTTTTGACGATGGATGAGGTCGACGCCAAGTCGACCGAGCTCGACGAGCTTCGCTCCACGCTTGAGGATGCCAAGCGCGAGGCGCTCGAGGCTGCCGCAGCCGAAGCCGAGGCCGCTGAGGCCGTTCAGGCTTCGTATTACAACGCCGGCTCCGGCTCGTCTTACACGTCTGCTGCGTATTGCGCGAACGGCTCGGGTCTGACGCGCTCGAGCGGCGTCAATAACTATAACGGCCGCCGCGAGACTTATTACAGCAGCAACGTGTTGTATCACCACCGCACGGGCGAATGGACGCAGGATTCCGAGGGCTTTTGGCGCGATTCCGATGGCTACTACGTCGTTGCCGCGGGCGATAAGGCCCAGGGCTCGACTTTTACGGGCTCTAAGGGCGAGTGCAAGGTCTATGACTCCGGCTGTGCTGCCGGAACCACCGACTACTATACCGGTTGGTAATCTGCCATAAGCCAATAGGACATGACGGGCGGGCGTCTTTACCGAGCCTTTGGGCAACGTAAGGGCGTCCGTTTTTTGTGCGTGCTTGAGTTAACAGAGCGCTTACCGTGGCCGTACGCCGCGCATATGGGCGCGGGGCACACTAAGTCACGAGAAACAAAGTCGTTCTCGTGGAGGAAGTGGTCTTGTGAACGCTCGAGATATCGCCGTTGCCGCCGTTGCATTGACGCTTGGCTGCCTTGGTCCTACGGCCGCGCTCGTCGCGGGTATGCAGGGCACGTGCGGAGCTGCTCCTATCGTTGTGGGGGCCCTGATTGCTGTCGCTGCGCTGGGAAGCGCCGGCGTCGTCCTTTGCCGTGATGATGAGGACGAGATCGTGGGGTCCTAAAGTTAGCCTCAACTCTGGTTTTACCGGAGCGTGTTGCGTGCTCCGGATAGCGGTATTTAGAAGAACAAACGCATGGGAACTCACGGCTTAAAGCCAAACCAGTGTGGGGTGTCGCACGAGAGCGTGTGGGTGAGGTTGACCCAGCGATAATCGGTGCTTTTGAGCTGGGATGCGAGGTTCCAAAGGTCGAGCGCGGGCATGGGTGGCTCCTTTCATCGGGCTTTTTGCTGATGTTAAAGCGGTGCCGTGACAGCTCGATTTCTGCTGCGTTACGATACGTTCTCGATTGCGATTCCACGATGTTTCGGCCGCGTGACCATTGTGTTTCGCCTTGCCGGGGCGCTGATGGCGAAAGGAGGGGCCGTGCAATACCGCGTTGACCCCAAAAGTAGTAACCGAATATCCGCTCTGGGTCTGGGCTGCATGAGATTTCCCGGTGCGCCGGGCCATCCGGATGCGAAGACAGCCGATGCCATCATTTCCCGTGCGGTGGAACAGGGGATTAATTATCTGGATACCGCGTATCTCTATCCCGGTAACGAGGCGTGCGTGGGCGCCTCACTTGAGCGCTTGGGGCTACGCGACCGGGTGTTGCTGGCGACCAAACTGCCGCATGCTTCGTGCAAGTGCGCGGAGGATTTCGCCCGGTTCTTCGACGAGCAACTGCGTCGCCTGCGGACCGACCATATCGACTATTACCTTATGCACAACATCACTTCGCCCGCTCAGTGGGAGCGCGTGGTGACGTTGGGTATCGAGGACTGGATTGCGCGTCAAAAGGCGGCGGGGCGCATTCGCCAGATTGGTTTTTCGTACCACGGCAGCGCCGCGGACTTCCTCACGATGCTTGACCGTATGACTGGGATTTTTGCCAGATCCAGTACAACTACGCTGGAGAGCGCTACCAAGCGGGAACGGCGGGACTCATGGCGGCTGCGGAGCGCGGACTCGCGGTGTTTGTGATGGAGCCGCTGCTGGGCGGGCGTTTAGCGGGCAAGCTGCCGCCGCGGGCCCGGGCTGTGCTCGATGACGTACTCGATCCATACCTGAAGACGCCGGCTGCTTGGGGACTTTCGTGGGTGTGGAACCATCCTCAGGTCACGATGCTGCTTTCGGGCATGACCGATACCGCACAGGTGGACGAGAACGCGACATTGGCGGATCGCGCACTGCCGAATTCGATGACGAGAGAGCAGCTCGATACCATCGCACGTGTGCTGGGAGAGTTTGAGAAATCGAATCGCGTGCCCTGTACGGGGTGCGGCTACTGCATGCCATGCCCCAAGGGCATCAATATTCCCGGCTGCTTTGCCGCCTACAACGCAAGCTATGCGCATAGTTGGTTTACGGGGCTGTCTCAATACTTTACGGCGAGCGCGGTGCGGACGAACGAGCCCAAGCTGGTGAGCAATTGCGCCAAGTGCGGCAAATGCGCACGTCACTGCCCGCAGCACATCGATATTCCCGAGCGTCTCGACGATGTGCGCCGACGTTTCCAGCCTGGCCCCGTAACGGCTGCGCTTAAAGCCTTTTGCAAAACGCGCTCCTCATGACCCTTTTATAACTTGCGGTGGAATAGTTCCTGTTTGCGGCAGAATGGGGCTTAAACAGGAACTATTTCACCGCAACTGAAGGGGGCTGTCGTGGGCCATCGGGATTCATATGATGATTTGCGCGAGGTTCGTTGGGGCGTTTTGGGCGCTGGGCACATTTCGCATCGATTTGCATCGTCGCTCAAGGAGGTGGACGGGGCACGGCTTGTGGCTGCCGCCGGTCGCACCCCTTCGCATGTTGAGGGGTTTTGCCGAGCGTTTTCGATCGATGCTGCGCATGGCCATGCCTCGGTCGACGATAACGGCAATGCGGCTTATGACGCGCTGATTGCCGACCCCGATGTCGACGCAATCTACTTGGCGCTTCCGCATGGCATGCATACGCGTTGGGCCTGTCGCGCGCTGTGCGCCGGAAAGGCCGTACTGTGCGAAAAGCCGGCCGTTTTGAGTGAGGAAGAGGCTCTCTCGATCGCCTCCACCTCTCGCGAGCGCGGCGTGCTGTTTATGGAGGCAATGAAGAATCGGTTTTGCCCGATGCGCGCTCGCGTGAAGGACTTGTTTGCGTCGGGTGAGCTTGGCCGTATTGTCTCGATTGAAAGCGTGCAAAAGCTCGATTACGGCGAGTCTCCTTCGGGCTATCTGCTTGATCCGTTGCAGGGCGGCTGTCTATATGACATGGGCTGCTATGCGGTCGGTTGGTTTGAGGATTTGCTCGCGGGCGCTTGCGAGGTTTCGTCCCGTGAAGTTCGCTGGCGTGACGTATCGGGCGGTCGCGTCGATTGGGCCGACGAGATCCATATGAGCGTCGGCGGTATACCCATTCATATGGTGTGCGACGGCGAAGCAACATATGAAAGCCGCTTAACGATTGCCTGTGAGCGGGGCTCGTTGGAAATCGAGCGCCTCCATCGCCCCGAGCTCGCTCATGTGAAGTATTCCGACGGACGAATGCTCGAAATAAATGCCCCGTTTGAGGTCGATGATTTCTACGGCGAAGCTTTGCATGCGACCCAGCTCATCCGGGCGGGGAAACTCGAAAGCCCCATCATGTCCCTAGCCGCCACACGGCGCTGCGCACGCATCATCGATGCGATTCGTTTGAAACTTTAGGGCGTGGGGCATGGCGCCAGCGCTTGGAATGCCTGGAGGCCTTTGCCCCTGATGCCCCTTTTATAACTTGCGGTGGAATACGGTCTGTTTGCGCCAAAATAAGGCACCAATAGACCGTATTTCACCGCAACTGATGAGGGGGAGCTGGAGATGCTGACGATCGGGTGTCATCTTTCGACGACGAAGGGCTATCGGGCAATGGGGGAGACGGCGTTGTCCATTGGTGCCAATACCTTTGCGTTCTTTACGCGCAACCCGCGCGGTGGCAAGGCAAAAGACCTTGACATGGATGACGTGGCGGCTCTGCGCGAGCTTATGGCGCAAAACGACTTTGGACCGCTGGTGGCGCATGCCCCGTATACCTATAACCCCTGCTCGGCCAAAGAGCGGGCGCGCGAGTTTGCCCTAGAGGCCATGGCAGAGGATCTGCGGCGCATGGAAGCGCTGCCCGGCAACTACTACAACTTCCATCCCGGTGCGCATGTGGGGCAGGGCTCCGACGCCGGCATTCAGATGATCGTCGACACCCTGTGCCAGGTGATGTTTGAGGGCCAGCAGACGATGGTGTTGCTCGAGACCATGGCGGGCAAGGGCACCGAGGTTGGTCGTAACTTTGAGGAGCTGACGCGCATCATCGAGGGCGTTGCCGCCAAGTGCCCCGAGCTGTCCGATAATCTGGGCGTTTGTTTGGACACTTGCCATGTGAGCGATGCCGGCTACGACATCATCCATGATCTGGACGGCGTACTCGACGAGTTCGACCGCGTGGTGGGTATCGATCGCCTGCATGCCGTACATATCAACGATTCGAAGAACCCTTGTGGCGCCCATAAAGATCGTCACGAGTGCATCGGCAAGGGATACCTTGGCAGCGAGGAATTTGGTGGCGGTATGCAGGTTATGCAGAATATTGTATCGAATGGCCGTTTGCGTTCGCTGCCGTTTATTTTGGAGACTCCGAACGAACTTGCAGGTTATGCAGCTGAAATTAGACTATTAAGGTCATTGCAGCAGTAATGACTGTCATAAAGTAGAGTATTCCATTCACGTTATGGGTTTGTTTCAATCAGTTTTCTCGTTGCAGATTCGTAATTCCAGGTGCATAATAGCCAACAGTTTTTGCAGACCTCTGAATCAAACGAGGTCACCGGAAGGAGACTGATTATGAAGCTCAAGAAGCTTGGCGCATTTGCCGCCACGGGTGCCATGGCGCTCGCCCTCGCACTGACGGGCTGCGGCTCGTCCAACGCCACCTCTGGTTCTGATGCCGGTTCCAGCAGCTCTGACGACGCTAAGGTCGAGAAAGTCGACGGCTCCAAGGAGTACGCGCTCGTCAAGGACGGTACGCTGACTGTCGGCACCTCTGCCGAGTACGCTCCGTTTGAGTACAAGGATGACAACGGCGATTATCAGGGCTTTGACCTTGAGCTCATCAAGGCTATCGGCGACAAGCTGGGCCTGGATGTCGAGTATGTCAACAATGACTTTGACACGCTGGTTCCGGGCGTCGCTTCGGGCGCCAAGTATGACGTTTCCATCGCGGCTATCACCGACACGCCCGAGCGTGAGAAGGAAGTCACTTTCTCTGATTCCTACTACATGGATGATCAGGCTATCGTGACCAAGGTCGATAACACCGACATCACGGCCGATAACTTTAGCGAGAAGCTCAACAATTCCGACGCTACCATCATCGTCCAGTCTGGCTCGACCGCCGAGGCCTTTGCCCAGGAGAACTTCCCGAAGGCCAAGATCGTCCCCTACAAGGACGCCACCGAGTGCTTCAGCGCCCTGCAGTCCGATAAGGGCGACGCCGTAGTCACCAACCGCTCCGTTGCCAGCCAGCTGACCGCCGAGCAGTTCAACACCTGCCAGACCATCAAGCAGATCAGCACCGGCGAGGAGTACGCCATCGCCATCAACCAGGGCAACACCAAGCTCAAGGACGACATCAACCAGGCCATCAAGGACCTGACCGACGACGGTACCGTCGACGCCCTCATGGCTAAGTACAATATCAAGTAAAATAACTACTTGATTGCGCGCGGGCCCTTTCCGTTTTGGCGGGAAGGGCCTTTGCGCTTCTCTTGACGGAGAGCTTTTCCGTCTCGTTTTGCCGGCAACTTCTACGATAGGAGCCACCTTGTCTCGACTGAACAAAGGGGCCGCGGAGCAGCGTTTTCCACTGCCCGCCTTGCTCCAAAAGCTAGCCTGCGTCATGGCCGTGGCGCTCGCGCTGGTGTGCGCGGGGGCATATGCGCCCACGACCGCCCAGGCGCTTGAGACCGCAAAGATTACCGCCCGACCCAACACCGGTTCGGGCAGCGATGTGGTCGGCGGCACCGAGACGCGCATTACCTGGGAAGTTCAGGCCGATGCCGACGAGGAGCTGAGCGGTCTTTCTTTGACGTTTGTCGACGGCACGACGTTTGGTACCGATGACACGCGATTGACGATGCTCTCGGGCGAGGACCTCATGGATCGTACGCCCATGAAACCCACGTGCAAGGCTGACGGCCAGACGCTCAAGATTGACTTTGGCGAGACGGCGCCTGCCGGCGGCTTTTTCCGTGTCGAGGTTTACGGCGTGACGTTTCCCGTTGAGGGCGGCGATGAGGCCTTTAGCGGCACCTATACGCTCGCCGACGGATCGACCAAGAAGATCTCCAAGATTCCGTCGGTGGAGATCAAGGGCGTGACGGCCTTCGATAACTTCCTGGCTGACCTTAAAGAGCAGCCGTGGGTCGAGGCGTGGAACTCCAATATGTTCCTGCGCCTGTTCCTGAACCCGGTCATTTTGGTCCAGAGCCTGCCGATTGTCTTCAAGGGCTTCCTCATGTCGCTTTCGATCGTGCTTGTGGCGTTTCCGCTGGCCATTCCCTTTGGCTTTGCGCTGTCGCTCATGCGCATCTCCAAGTCGCGCATCCTGCGCTGCCTCGCCGGCATCTACGTGAATATCATTCGCGGTACGCCGGCGTTCCTGCAGATCTATATCGCGTTCTTCGGTCTGCCGTTGGCCGGCGTCAAGGTTGATGACTACGTGCTCGGCGTCATCGTCATGGCCATGAATTCGTCTGCCTATCTGTGTGAGATCTTCCGCGCCGGTATTCAGTCGATCCCCAAGGGCCAAAACGAGGCTGCTCGCTCTCTGGGCATGAATGCCTTCCAGACGCTGCTCTACGTTATGATTCCGCAGACGTTCCGCAATGTCCTGCCTACGCTGACCAGCGAGTTCATCCTGCTCTACAAGGACACGTCGCTGCTTGCCGCCGTGGGTGTCGTCGAGATCGTCATGAACGCCCGCACCATCGTGGCCACGACGGGCTCCATCACGCCGTATGTGGTTGCCGCTCTGTTCTATCTGGTCATTACCCTGCCGCTTGCGCGCTTGGTGAGCGGTCTTGAGGCGAGACTTCTGGGGACGGCCGAAACCAAAAAGAAGCGTCCCACCAAGAGCGCCGGACAGGTTGTCGCGACGCCCGCCGATCATATCGCCGGTCTGTAAGGAGGTCCTGTCATGAGTGAAACGAATTCCAACGAGGTCGTTGTCAGCATCAAGAACCTCCAAAAGGCTTTTGGCGATAACGTGGTTCTGCGTGATATCGATCTGGACGTGCACAAGGGTGAGGTCGTTGTGGTCCTGGGCCCCTCGGGCTCGGGCAAGTCGACGATGCTTCGCTGCATCAATCGCCTAGAGCATCCCACGAGCGGCTCGATTGTCGTTGAGGGCGTGGATGTGTGTGCCAAGGGCGTCGACCTCAACAAAGTGCGCACGCACCTGGGCATGGTGTTTCAGCAGTTCAACCTGTTCCCGCACCTGTCGGTCAAAAAGAACGTCATGCTTGCGCAGCAAAAGGTGCTCAAGCGCAGTAAGGAAGAGGCCGAGAAGATCGCCATCGAGGAGCTGACCAAGGTCGGCCTGGCCGAGCGCATCGATTTTATGCCGAGTCAGCTTTCGGGCGGCCAGCAGCAGCGCGTGGCCATCGCCCGCGCCCTGTCGATGAACCCGCACGTGATGCTCTTTGACGAGGCCACGTCGGCGCTCGACCCCGAGCTCGTCCGCGATGTATTGGGCGTCATGCGCGACCTAGCACGTGACGGTATGACCATGATTGTGGTGACCCACGAGATGGGCTTTGCTCGCGACGTCGCCGATCGCGTCGTCTTTATGGACGGCGGCGTTATCGTGGAAGAGGGCACGCCGAGCGAGGTCTTCGACCACCCCAAGAGCGAGCGCACCAAGGCGTTCTTGGGCAATATCTCGTAGCGGCGCGTCGAAGTTGTCGATATAACAAACGGGGACCGGATAGTATCCGGCCCCCGTTTTTGTTTGGGCGTGAACGACTGTTGTTGTGCGGTGTTCGGCTGTCAGTTGCTTTGCGACTTTCTGACGGCTTCGTTAGGCCAGCTCTGCTCCCAGGGCCTTGCAGGCCGCCTCGCCCTCATCGTCGGGCGCATCGTAGCAGATGACGGAATCGACGACGTTGACGCCCGCCTCGTCGGCGTCCGCCTTCCAGTTGTCCATCCATTCGCCCTCGGCCCACGAATAAGAGCCAAAGAGGACAACCTTCTTGTCGCCGAGGGTCTCCTTGGCCTCATCCCACATGGGCTGGAACTCATCGTATTCAAGCTCCTCGGAACCCATGGCGGGGCAGCCGAAGGCGAAGGCATCATATTCGGCGGCCTTGTCGGCAGAGAAGTCGGCGCAGGAGATGACCTCTGCCTCGGCGCCGGCACCGGTTGCGCCTTCGGCAACGAAGTTTGCCATGGCCTCGGTGTTGCCTGTACCGCTCCAGTAGACGACTGCGATCTTGCTCATATGTCTTCCTTTCGGTTGTGCGGCGTGCGGCCGCGTTTTGTATGCTCTATCGGGTTGCCTGGACAAGTTGTCCCAGGGTGCAGCCCTGTTGATAGATGTAGGTAAGGTATTGCGTGCATGCGCGATAGGAATCGAAGGTCGTGAGTGCCTGCTCAACGTTTGTGTATACCTTCCATGCGCCAAAGACCTTATAGTTTTCGCCGTGCTGGACGATAAACTGATGGACATCTTCGTAGGGATAGCCCAAAAAATAGCCAATTTCGTGGGGGAACTCGCATATGCACCCCGTATCGCAGTGCCTATTTCGCGCGAGTGCGCAGACGCTGCCGTCATAGGCGCTTTCTGCGGCATTGCTGCTTGCCAGCGTGATGCGCGCGGCGAGATGCACCAGGGATGCGGGCAGGTTGTGGACATCGTAACCTTCGGCGGCTAGCGCCGTCGTGGCGCGGGGGTCGGAGAGGTATCGCATGAGGTCTGCAGGGCGGTACACATAGATGAGCGCTCCGCAGGGGCGCCAGACCAAAACGCTCATATGGATCCCGAGTGGCTGGAGCTCGCGGTTGCATTGGGCTATGACGGCGAGCAGGCGAGAGCGTCGCTCTTCGATATGGGTGGCGCTGGGTTTTCCGTTTTGGTTGGCGTAAACGCCGGGATAGGTAAAGAGCGAAGCCGGCTTGATACCTGCGAGCGTAGGGGAGCAGTTGCGCACGACAGCCGTTTGGTATGTTGGGATGTCAATGGTTCGAGTCACGATGCCCCTTTCGGGTCCTCAGCTGTTGGCCTAGGAAAACTTATACACGAAAGTAAGCCATGGTCAACAAAAAAGTTTGAAGAGGGAAACTAATTGACCGAACGGACATGATTTTGGGTTAAGATGGGGACACCCCATGGGGGTATCTAGATAGGGCTACTTGAAAGGGGAACGCATGAGTGACTTGCTCAACCCCGCGAATCTCATCGTGCTGGCCGTCATTGCCGTCGGCATGTTTTTTGGACTGCGTCGCATTGCCGCTTCGACACACGGGAAGAGTTGTTGCAGCGATGGTGCGAGCGGCAAGAAGGCCAAAAAGGTTGTTGTGGTGGATACCGATGCGTCACACTATCCCTATAGCGATGAGCTGCTCATCGGCGGCATGAGCTGTGACGGCTGCGCTCAGAACGTAGCCAATGCCCTCAATGCACTGGATGGCGTGTGGGCAACGGTGACGTATGCGGACCACACGGCACGCGTGCGCTCTAAGCAGCCGGTTGATCGTGATGTCCTCGAGGCGGCCGTGAAAGACGCGGGCTACTACGTCATGACGCTGTAAGCGTCGCTCTGGATGCGCTTCATTGGCTAGGCTCGTCCGCGCAGTTCGATGTCTTGGATGTCGTCGAAGTCGATGGCGATGTCTCGGAGCTTGAGGAGCTTGAAGGCGGGGAGCGCCTCGTCGAGGATGCCGGTGCGGCTGCGATAGCCGTATGCATCGTAATAGGTGACACGAACCAAGTCGCCACGTTTGAGACCCTCGAGTTTTTTAGAAAGCACGAGGGCTTTTTCTTCCGTGAGCTCACGTTTTGGCTCGACGGTGATTTCCTGCTTGCGCACGAGTTCGTAGTATCCCGTGAGGGCGGCAAAGGGCATAAACTGTGCGGCGCGGTTGGCGCGCAAGGCACCGTTGGCAGTGAGGTTGGGGTCGGCGGCGCGGCGCCTGCCCTCGGGGTCCGCCAGGCGCTCGAAGGCGGTCGGCGGGCGCACGGGCTGTTGTTTAGGTTTAGGCACGGTGTCCTCCAACTTGTTCGTTGCGTTCGCGCGCGGTGGCGCCGGCGGTAAAGCTTAATCCTTTGACGAGCGCGTTCTTGCCGTACTTGCCCTTTACGGCCAGGACGGCGCGCGCCAGGTCGCGCTCGCGCTCATCGGCCTCGATATCGCTGAACAGATCGATGGTGGCAAATTCCTCGGGCATGAGGTTGCCAAATCCCAGGTTGATGCGCTTGACCGGTCGTTTGGGATCGACAGTCTGCGCCCAGAGCTCATCGAAATAGCCCATGATCTTCTTAAACGAATTGGTACGCTCGGGCAGCTTTCGCGAGGCGTTAGAGTGCGCAAAGAGTGCGGCATAGCCACCGCGCGGTTTGCCGCCATGCTCTCCCACAAAGATGCCATCGATTGCCTGCGCTTCGCGCACCAGGCGACGCCGTTCGTCATCGCGCTGGACGGGCTTGGGCGCACGGGGCGCGAGCTCGGGGCCGGCGGTTGCGGTGGGTTCGATACTCGATGTGCTCGAGCGCAGGTGCCCGCATCCGTCCACATACTGCGCTGTACCGCTGGCGTCGAGGCGGCGTATGTCGGCGCGTTCGCTCGCGTAGCCCACAAAGAGCGAGATGCTGTCGCAGACCACGTGCTTATCGACCAAGTCTAAAACGGCGTTGTCGACCATCTCGCGCAAGACGGTATAGGCCTGTTCGTAGGCATAACCCTTCGAGAGCACCTGTCCTGTGGTGGTCGAAGTTGCTTGCGGGCGATAGGCTTGGATATCGGCGATGGTTGTCGGCTCGCGCCCGAAGGCATGGTCGATGAGATATTCGGCATTGACGCCGAGCTCGTCGTAAAGCAGGTTTTCGTCGAGCGCCGCGACGCCCATCAGATCGTAGACGCCGTATTTCTCGAGGCGGGCTGCCACGCCGGGACCGATGCCCCAGATATCGGTGATGGGACGATGGGGCCAGATCTCCTTGCGAAAGGTCTCGTCGTCGAGTATGCCGATGCGGCTGGGTACGTGCTTGGCTGTAATGTCGAGCGCTACCTTGGCCTGGAATAGGTTGGGGCCGATGCCGACCGTCGCCGTGATGCCGGTGCGCGCGAGGACCTCGTCGCGCAGCGTGCAGGCGAACCCTTCCGCATCGGTGTGATAGAGGTCCAGATAGGGCGTCACGTCGATAAAGCACTCATCGATGGAGTAGACGTGCACGTCCTGGGGGCTGACGTATTCCAGATAGATACCGTAGATTTTCGCCGACACCTCCATGTAATGCTGCATGCGCGGTACGGCCGTGATGTAGTCGATGCCATCGGGAATTTCGAACAGACGGCAGCGATTGTGTATCCCGAGGTCCTTCATAGCCTGTGTGATGGCGAGGCAGATGGTCGTGCGCCCGCGCGATTCGTCGGCAACGACCAGGTTGGTGGTGAGCGGATCGAGCCCACGGTCGACGCACTCGACGCTGGCATAAAACGTCTTGAGGTCGATGCAGATATAGGTGTGCTGCTCGTGCGTCATCCGTGTCCTTTCATCAAACACATGTTCTTATCGAATACCTGTTCGATAATACCCGCTCGTCCGGACATCGTCAAAACCTGTCAAAAAGGGACTGGTTTGTTTTGGTAGGTATGGTCGTGCGGCTGCATCGGGTTTTTAACGCAGCTCTAAAGAGTGCGAAACAGCTCGGAAAACCTCGCTTCGTAGCATGGGCCTAACGATTGATACCGCCTATACGCACGGAAAGGTTGTGGAAAAGATGGTCAATTATGGGTTTGGTATGCCGACGCGCCTTGTTGCGGATGGAGACGTGGCTCGCTGGTGCGGACGATTGGTCGCTCACTACGGAGGCACCAAGGCGCTGGTTGTGCTGGGCGGTGACAAGCATACGCGCGATGAGCTTGTTTCGGCGGCACTCGGCTCGCTCGACCGGGCCCTGCTCGAACGCGTGCTCTTTCGCTGTGGCTCGGTTGGAGGCGACGGGGGAGACGAGCTGATCGACGAAGCCGTGGCCCTGGCGACCGACGAAGGCGTGGACTTTGTCCTGGCGATTGGCGATGCCGATACGGCGAGCTTTGCGCGTGAACTCGCTCGTCGCATGGCCGTGCTTGATGCCGGCGAGGACGGCTTTGTTCCCTACGGATGCATCGTCTCCGAGGGAAAAGCGCCCGCCGTTGTGGGTACCGGCGAGGTTCCCGTTTTTGCCATCATCGCGCCCGAGTTGCTGGAGGGCATCGGGTCTCCCTTGCGCGAGCTGCTTGGTAGCGTGTGCGCCGCGGCATAATACCTGCCAGGAAGAGACAGGTTTATTTTGGTAGGTAAAGCGTTTGACCTGCCAAAATAAACCTGTCCCTTTTTGGTCGGTCGCCGTTTAGGGGCGGATTGATAACGCTCGCTGATTGTAGTCTTGACCTGCGCTAGAATAGGGCTATCTGAATATCCGGGCGTGCATGGAGGTGTGCGCCCGTATGCTGAGGAGGACTCTATGGCAACTGTTGCCGCACCTATCGACGCCACGTCGACTGCCGCTTGGAAGGCGCTCGAGGCTCATCAGGAGAAGCTCGAGGCCGAGGGTATCGACCTCAAGGCCTGGTTCGCCGCCGATGCCGAGCGCGTGAACAAGCTGAGCTTTGACGCCGGTGACCTGCACTTCGATCTGTCGAAGAACCTGGTGACCGATGAGACCGTCAAACTGCTGTGCGATCTTGCCCGCGAGGTGAAGCTCGAGGAGCGCCGCGACGCCATGTTCTCCGGCGAGCACATTAACACCACCGAGGACCGCGCCGTCCTGCACACCGCGCTTCGCCGCCCCGCAACCGAGAAGGGCCAGCTCATCGTCGACGGCCAGGACGTCGTCGCCGACGTGCACGAGGTCCTCGATCGCATGTATGCCTTCGCCGAGCGCGTGCGCTCCGGTGAGTGGAAGGGCGTTACCGGCAAGAAGATCGAGCACCTGGTGTCCATCGGCATCGGCGGCTCCGATCTGGGCCCGGTCATGGCTTACGAGGCTCTGCGTCCCTATGCCGACGCCGGTATCGACTGCCGCTATATCTCCAACATCGACCCCAACGATCAGGCCGAGAAGCTCAAGGGCCTGGATCCCGAGACCACGCTCGTGATCATCGTCTCCAAGACCTTCACCACGCTCGAGACCCTCACCAACGCCCGCGAGGTCAAGACCTGGATGCTCGAGCAGCTCAAGGCTCAGGGCGCCATCGACGGCTCCGATGAGCAGAACGCCGAGGCCGTGGCAAAGCACTTCGTCGCCGTCTCCACCGCACTCGAGAAGGTTGAGGCCTTCGGTATCGACCCCGCCAACGCCTTCGGTTTCTGGAACTGGGTCGGCGGCCGCTATTCCGTCGACTCCGCCGTGGGCCTGTCGCTGATCGTCGTGCTCGGCCCCGAGCGCTTCCAGCAGTTCCTCGAGGGCTTCCACGCCATCGACGAGTACTTCTGCAACACGCCGCTCGAGAACAATGCCGTCGCGCTGATGGGCCTGCTCAACGTCTGGTACGTCAACTTCTTCGGTTCCAAGAGCCACGCCGTGCTGCCGTACTGCCAGTACCTGCATCGTTTCCCGGCCTACCTGCAGCAGCTCACCATGGAGTCCAACGGCAAGCATGTCCGCTGGGACGGCAGCGCCGTGACCTCCGACACCGGTGAGATCTTCTGGGGCGAGCCCGGCACCAACGGTCAGCACGCCTTCTACCAGCTGCTGCACCAGGGCACCGTGGTGGTCCCGGCCGATTTCATCGCCTTCGCCAATACCGCCAACCCTGCGACCGACAGCGGCCAGGACGTGCACGAGCTGTTCCTGGGCAACTTCCTGGCCCAGACCAAGGCGCTCGCCTTTGGCAAGACTGCCGACGAGGTTCGTGCCGAGGGCACGCCCGAGCAGATCGTCCCGGCCCGTTGCTTTGAGGGCAACCGCCCGACGACCTCGATCTTCGGCGACACGCTGACCCCGTTCGCGCTCGGCGAGCTCATCGCCCTGTACGAGCACATCACGTTTGTCGAGGGCACGGTCTGGGGCATCGACTCCTACGATCAGTGGGGCGTCGAGCTGGGCAAGCAGCTTGCCAAGCAGATCACCCCGGCCTTCCACGACGACACCGCCAAGGCCGAGCAGGACGCTTCGACCCAGGCGCTCATCGAGTTCTATCGCGCGCATCGCAAGTAGTTTTTACGGCCGAGTTGGCTTATGGCTGAAAGGGGCCCGTATCCGTTGGGATACGGGCCCCTTGCTATTTGGATAGGATGGAATGTATCGGGAGGCGCCTCGACGGGCATCGCAATCGTCGAAGGCGCGCCGTTCATGTTTGGGACAATATGACATTTTTCCCGTTGCAAACAGCGCCGCCGTGGGTGTTCTGTATGATGGCTCAGACAAGGTTGTTCAATGACAGGGAGGCATATATGGCAATCAAAGCCATCGCAATGGATATCGACGGTACGCTCACCAACGACCAAAAGGTCATCGGCCCGCGTACGCGCGAGAAGCTGCTCGCGGCGCAGGAGTCGGGCATTAAGCTCATCTTGGCTTCGGGCCGTCCCGCATGGGGGTTGCACGCCTTGGCGCAGGAGCTCGACCTTCAAAACCATGACGGTCTGCTAGTTGCCTTTAATGGCGCGCACGTGGTCGACGCTCAGACCGATGATGTCCTTTTTGACCAGGCTATGCCGGCTGACGAACTGCACCGTCTGATTGATCATCTGCAAAACTATGACGTGATCCCTATGATTTCGCTCGGTCGCGATTTGCACGTCGAGGACTCGTACCGCTGCATGATTACGCTGCCGGACGGTTCGCAGAAAAACATCGTCAAATACGAGCGCGATGCGTGCGATCTTAAGATTCGCGAGGTCGAGAGCTTGCATGAGGTCGTGGACACTTATCCCGTGGACAAGCTGCTGACGGCGGGTGATCCGACCTACCTGCAGGCGCATTACGAGGAGATGTATGCGCCCTTTACCCAGACGCTTTCGGGCATGTTTACGGCCGACTGGTACTTTGAGTACACGGCGCCCGGTATCGACAAAGCCCGTGCGCTCGAGGGTGCCCTGCCCAAGCTCGGTATCGATGCCAGCGAGGTCGTCTCGTTTGGCGACGGCCAGAACGACAAGTCCATGATTGAGTGGGCCGGCACCGGTGTTGCCATGGGCAACGCCGTCGATGAGGTTAAGGCAGTTGCCCAGATGGTAACCGCCAATAACAACGAAGACGGTATTGCAGTGGCGCTGGATAAGCTGCTGGGTTAGAATCGCCGATTAATGCATGGCTCGGGCGCCTGCTTGCGGGCGTCCTTTTGTTAGGGAGGGTGCCGTGTCCGCATTTCCGTTCGACGCCGTTATCTTTGACATGGACGGCGTCATTGTCGATACCGAGTATTACTACTTGGGCGAGACTGCCGCGTTTGCCAAGGAGCTTGGGCTTAATCTGACTCAAGAGGAGTTGAATGGGCAGGTCGGTACCTCGCATCAGTTCTTCCTGCATATGCTGGTCGATTGGTTTGAGCGCGCCGGTAAGGGGCACTTCACTGGCGAGGAAGCGTTGGCCCGTTGGGACGAGTGGGCGCATAAGCGTCCGCGTGACTATCAGGCTTTGATTAACCCAGGCGCCGTGGATACGATTCGAGAGCTGCCGCGCCGCGGCGTTCGCGTGGCGCTTGCCAGCTCGTCTCCCATGGTTAGCATCGAGGAAGTGCTCAACGCATGCGGGCTGTCTGATGCCTTTGAGTATGTGGTGAGCGGCGAGCAGTTTAAGGAGAGCAAGCCCGAGCCCGACATCTACCTGCATGCGCTGGACCTGCTGGGGCTGCCCGCGAATCGCTGCTGCTGCGTTGAGGATTCCGTTCCGGGCATTACCGCAGGTAAGCGCGCCGGTCTGACGGTAATCGCCAAGCGCGAGGAGCGCTTTGGATTTAGCCAAGATGCTGCGGATAAGATTATCGACCAGCTGCCCGATTTGTTGGAACTCGCGTAGGGCCGGGGTGGTACGGCGGCTATTACAGCGATCTCGTTGGGACGAGAGGGGAGCGGCACTATGACATTCAACGTTAGCGCTCTTGGGTTTGGCGATAACGTCGTCGATCGTTACGAGCATATCCACACTATGTATCCGGGTGGCAATGCGGTGAACTTTGCCGTGTATGCCAAGAAATGCGGAGCCGCGCGCTCCGCGTATATGGGCATCTTTGGAAACGACGCCGCGGCTGAGCATATCATCGCGAGCCTTGAGGACGAGAGCGTCGAGCTCGCCAAATGTAAACAACTCATCGGCGAGAACGGTGCGGCTCGTGTTACCGTGGTCGATGGTGACCGCGTGTTTCTGGGGTCGAACGAGGGCGGCATCCGTGGTGATGCGCGCTATGTGCTCGATCGCTTTGACCTTGCGTATATGAAGCAGTTCGACGTGGTTCATTCGGGCAACTATTGCTTTACCGAGCGCGAGCTGCCCAAGTTGAAGGCAGCGGGCGTCACGGTCTCTTTTGACTTTTCGGACGACTCCACCGACGAGTACTACGAGCAAATTGCGCCCTACGTCGATTTTGCTTTCTTTAGTGCGGCGGATGCCGCGGGTGAGGACGAGATTCGCGAGCGTCTGGCATGGGTGCAGGGCTTGGGTCCGCGTTTTGTATCGGCCACGGCTGGCGCTGAGGGCTGCATTGCCTACGACGGCGAGCGTTACTATCGGCAGCATGCCAAGCCTGTGGCAGATATGAAGGACACCATGGGAGCGGGTGACTCGTTCCTGACTTCGTTCCTGATGTGCTATCTCGACGCTGTCAAGCGTGGCAACGATGACGCTAATGCTATTGAGCGCGCGCTCGACTTTGCGGCGGGGTTTGCCTCGACTGTATGCGGCATGGAAGGCTCCTGGGGCCATGGAGCGCCGATTTCCGAATAGGTGAGCAGTCCCGGGAAGTCGAATCGTTGTCTTCTCGGGACCCTGTGGGCAAAAAATGCCAAATATGAGTACTGTCACTATTTTAGTAACAGCGAAATTAAGCTTTTGAGGCCCTAGTTGAATGTCCGAGAGCGATAAAAGCCTGTTATACGCGGCTTTAGCCATGCTAAAACACCCTGATAATGAACGGTTGTGCATTATCAGGGTGTTGTTTTGTCGCAAAATGATGTGACTAGCTTTGCAACAGTACTCATATTTGGCATTTTTTGCCCACCGGGATCAGCGGAAGTCAAATATGGAGCGCGAATTTCCTAAAACGGTCGATTCGACGCTCTCCTCGGCGCAGTTTTTAAGTTCGGCGATGTGCAGGGAGGCGCTTTTTAGCGATGTGATGAGCTGTCGCGCGCTTGCATCTGCTTGCGGTTCGGCTGGAGCGTCGGTTTCGAGCAGCAGACGGTCGAGTGGAATCTGTCGGGCGTATTCACGACCGCGCTTGGTAGCGAGCATCCGCTCGTTCACGGAAAAATAGCAGCCTGCGTTTCGCGTACGGACGAACTCGTTCGAGGTGCCGCTAAACCAGTGAAAGATGATGGCGGGGGAGTTGGGGCTTGGGGTGAGTAATCCATATGACTCAAGGGCGTCCAGTACGGTTCCTGCTGAACGAACAGCGTGAATTGATATCACGCGCCCGGCGAGAGGGTGCTGCACGAGTGCATCGCAGAGACGGTCAAGTGCCTGTATTTGAAGCGGTTCGCTTCCGGCAAAGCGCGCAGAAAAGTCGAGTCCTACCTCGCCGATATAGCGCTCTTGGTCAGCAACTTCGCAAAGCAGATTGACTTCGGCAGGACCGCAGCGGCCGTCGGCGAGCCACCAGGGATGGAGGCCGGCGCCCGCGATAATGTTTGGGTATCGGCTGGCCCGCTTTTTTGCTGCCGCGAAGTCGCGTGGGTCGACCCCGCAGTCAAAGAGCCCCAGACCCAACGCCGCCGACTCACTGGCTGCAGCATCGGGGCTGAGCATCAAATCAAGATGACAATGCGTGTCAAAGAATCGCGGTTCCATCGCAGGGCATCCTGCTAGTCCAAGCGCTGGCCGTCGGCGCGCACGCGCTCGGTGCCGCGTCCGCTGATCTGGCGGATAACCTCACCGGCAATCATCTGACCCATGATGGGCGGCATAAAGCTCGCGGTTCCGAGCTCGGTACGCTCGTGGATGTTGGAGGGGTCGCGGGGCTGTGTCTTAACCGATTCCTCGCAGCTAAACAGTACGTGTAGGCTCTTGATGCCACGCTTCTTACATTCTTTGCGCATGATGCGGCTCATGGGGTCACGTACCGTATCAAAAATGTCGGCAAAGCGGAGGCACTCGGGATGGAGCTTGTTGGCCCCGCCCATGGAGCTAACCAAACGAATGTCATTGTCCTGAGCATATTTGGCAATGGCGAGCTTGGCCGAAATGGTGTCGATGGCGTCGATGACGTAGTCGAGTTTACCGTTCGTTTGCTCCAAAACGCGTGCGAAAAATTCGTCGATATTGTCGCTCAACAGGTATTCGGTGCGCTTGATGACGGTGGCGGCAGGGTTGATATCGTTTATCATGGCTTCCATTACGTCCACCTTGCGCTTGCCGATGGTGCTATGAAAGGCGATGGCCTGGCGGTTGATGTTGCTGGGCGCGATGATGTCCTTGTCCAGGATCACAAAATGACCGATGCCGCCGCGGGCGAGCGCTTCGCAGCAGTTGGATCCCACGCCGCCACAGCCCAGCACCAGCACCGTGGCGTTGGCAAGTTTATCGAGCGCCTCACGGCCCATGATGATCTCGAGCTTGGTGTCGCGTGTCTCGACGGGAGCTGCGGCTGCGGTTTCGGTCATAGATGTCCTCCGATGGGGAAGCGGATCGTGTTTGGGCTATCGCCATTATAGGGATTATCACGATTCCATTTGAGCCCTAGGGGCTTGTTGAAATGAGATCGGGATTCGCATAAGATGAAGCAGATGGCACCCGTTGCAGCGGGTTGGCCAACTCCAAAACACGTTTGTAGCGTGAGAAGTGGCCGTCTTCGCATTACGCGGGGGCGGCTATTTCATTCGACCTCCAATGTGGATGCCGAGTTCCACAGCCGCGATTACAAGCAATAACAACGTCAGGACATCGTCAATACTCATAGTCCATCTCCTTCTTGGTAAGAGGGAGCTGACCCATCTGCTTCTGGGCTCATTGTATCTAAAAACGAACGCATGTTCTATACTTAGTATCAAATTAGATAATTAGACAAACATCTAAATAACGAGTATAGTGTGCGCGTCGTGAGAGATAGTGAGAGGAGGTCCTATGCCGGGAGAGGGTTTTAAGGCGCTTGCCGATCCAACGCGACGGCGCATTTTGGAGTTGCTGCGCGAGGGCAATTGTACGGCCGGGGAGCTTGCCGAGCATTTTGACATCAGCAAGCCGTCATTGAGCCATCATTTGGCGACGCTCAAAAACGCCGGGCTGGTGACCGACGAGCGCCATGGCCAAAACATCGTTTACAGCTTAAACACCACCGTCATGCAGGACTTGATTGGCTGGTTTATGGGCTTTACAAACACGGAAGGTGATAAGGATGAATAACGAAAACAAGGGCATTCACCCCACGGGGGTATCGTCGCGCGTGTGGATTGCGCTGGTCGTTCTGTGCGTCGCCAATGTCGTAGCGCACCTCATGGTGATGCCGAGCTTGCCTGCACAGATTCCCACGCACTGGGGCGCGAACGGCGCCGTCGATGGTTGGGGTCCTAGCTGGATGGCCTCCGCGCTCGGCGTGCTGCCTCTGGCGCTTCTCGCAATGTTCTGCGTGGTGCCGCGCATCGATCCCAAAGGTGAGGCATATCGAACCTCGGGCAAGTTCTATCAGGGCTTCGTAATCGCCTTCACCTTGTTCATGTGCGCCATAAGCTGGCTGGGAGAGCTTACGGTCTGGGGCGTGGTGCCGGCGGTCGGTTCGGTCAACGTGCTGATTTCCGGTGCTATCGGTTTGCTGTTCATCGGCGTAGGCAACTACTTGCCGCGCGTGAAGCAGAACTATACGCTCGGTATCAAGACGCCTTGGGCGCTTGCCGATCCCGAGAACTGGCGCCGTACGCAGCGTTTTGGCGGCGCCTGCTTTATGGTGCTGGGTATTGGCCTGATTGTGATGGGCGTGGCAGGTGCGGTGCTTTCGAGTGAAGTCGTTGCCGCGGTGATTGCGGTTCTGGCGTTTGGTTCAGCCGGAGCTGCCTACGTCTATTCGTATCTGCTGTGGCGTAAATCGCAGCGAGCCGTTCGCTAAGGTTGCGGAAAACTAGCGTACGCAGTTCATAGTATGTTCTGGGGGACTTTTCCCAGGTAGTATTAGGGGGTGTGGGCAACCAAGCCCCTTTTTCGTTAAGTTTCAGAGCTGGTTTCCTCATTTCGTTTCCACTAAAGCGAATCAAGAATAGGGAAACAGCAGGTAGAAAGGATAAAACAGGCATATGGCGGAGTTTATCTACCAAATGTATCAGGCTCGCAAGGCCCATGGCGACAAGGTAATCCTTGACGACGTGACCCTGAGCTTCTACCCCGGTGCCAAGATCGGCGTCGTGGGCCCCAACGGTATGGGCAAGTCGACCCTGCTCAAGATCATGGCCGGTATCGAGGAGGTCTCCAACGGCGATGCCAGGCTCACTCCCGGCTACACCGTGGGCATCCTGCAGCAGGAGCCGCCACTCGACGACGACAAGACCGTCATCGAGAACGTGCGCATGGCGTTTGGCGACATGATCGCCAAGGTCGATCGCTTCAACAAGATCGGCGAGGAGATGTGCGACCCGGATTGCGACATGGACGCCCTCATGGCCGAGATGGGCAAGCTCCAGGACGAGATCGACGCCGCCGACGGCTGGGATATCGATTCCAAGCTCGGCCAGGCCATGGACGCCCTGCAGCTGCCCGATTCTGACATGCCGGTTAACGTGCTTTCCGGCGGCGAGCGTCGTCGCGTAGCCCTGTGCAAGCTGCTGCTCGAGGCTCCCGACCTGCTGCTGCTCGACGAGCCCACGAACCACCTGGACGCCGAGTCGATCCTGTGGCTCGAGCATTTCCTGCACAACTACCAGGGCGCGGTGCTTGCTGTCACGCACGATCGCTACTTCCTGGACAACGTTGCCGAGTGGATCTGCGAGGTCGACCGTGGCCACCTCTATCCCTACAAGGGCAACTACTCCACGTATCTGGAGACCAAGGCCGCCCGTATCGAGGCTCAGGGTAACCGCGACGCCAAGCTCGCCAAGCGCATGGAGGCCGAGCTCGAGTGGGTGCGCAGCTCGCCCAAGGCCCGTCAGGCCAAAAACAAGGCCCGTCTGGCTCGCTATGAGGAGATGGAGGCCGAGGCGCGCGCCAGCCAGAAGCTCGACTGGACCGACATCCGCATCCCTGTGGGCCCGCGTTTGGGCAACAAGGTGCTCGAGGCCCATCATCTGCACAAGGAGTTCGATGGCCGCGTGCTCATCGACGACCTTTCGTTCACCCTGCCGCGCAACGGCATCGTTGGCGTCATCGGCCCCAACGGCGTCGGTAAGACCACGCTGTTCAAGACGATTGTGGGTCTGGAGCCGCTGACTTCGGGCGAGCTCGAGGTGGGCGAGACCGTCAAGATTTCTTACGTCGACCAGAACCGTTCCGGCATCGACCCCGATAAGAACCTATGGGAGGTCGTCTCGGACGGCCTGGACCACATGATGGTCGGCGAGACCGAGGTTCCGAGCCGCGCTTATGTGGCGAGCTTTGGCTTTAAGGGCCAGGACCAGCAGAAGCGCGCTGGCGTGCTCTCCGGCGGCGAGCGCAACCGTCTGAACTTGGCGCTTACGCTCAAGCAGGGCGGCAACCTGCTGCTCCTCGACGAGCCCACGAACGACCTCGACGTCGAGACGCTTTCCTCGCTCGAAGCGGCGCTGCTCGAGTTCCCGGGCTGCTCGGTGGTCATTAGCCACGATCGTATGTTCCTGGACCGCGTTGCCACGCACATTCTGGCGTGGGAGGGCACCGACGAGAATCCGGGCAACTGGTATTGGTTCGAGGGCAATTTCGAGGCCTATCAGGCCAACCGCATCGAGCGCCTGGGCGAGGACGCAGCCCAGCCGCATCGTGTTCACCGCAAGCTGACGCGTGACTAGTCGAGCTCAGGTGACCTAACGAGAAAGGGACGATAACCTTGAGGGTTATCGTCCCTTTTTGTTACTTGGTAGAAGGCTCGACTTTGTCGATGGCCCAGGCGGCACCGAGGCCGCCGGTGGTGTTGCGGCGGATGCGCACGGTGACTTCGCGGCGCTCGCCGGCCTGCGTGTAGCGCAGGGGGAAGCTTGCGCGGTTTCGCGCGGCCTCGATGGTACCGCGCTCGCGGGCGATCCAGTAGTACTCGCCGACAATGCCGAGCGTGTCGGCGCCGTAGGGGAGATAGGTCGACAACTGGTGCAGAAGCGGGCCGGGGCAGAAGACCTCGGTTGCGAAATCGACGGGGAAGTCCTCGGGGATGGCGGGCGTTGCGGGTGCGGGGGCCGGTACTGCAGCGGGGACCGGAGCCGGTGCCGGTGCGGGTATTTGGTCGCAAGCAGCGGCGGGCATGGATTCGATGACGGGTGCGGGCTCCGGCGTTACTTCCGGCTTGATCACGGAATCTGCGGGCTTCACGGTGACGGGCGCGTCTGCAACTGCGGTTTCAACCTCAACCTGCGTCGCGTTCTCATTCTCGACGCTCGACTTTGCCTCGACCGGCGTGGACGCCATGGTGGTGATGCCGGCATTGGCGTTCTCAGGGTCATAGACGACCGTGAGCGAGATGGCGGGCTGCGGCGTCTCGGGCTCCGGCGTCGACTCAGTAGCACCTTGATCGGCGGGTTCGTCGGACTGATCGTCCTCGGCCTCGTCGCCAAAGACATCGCTGTTTTGGAACGCAGACGTCTCGGATTGGTCAGCGGCTTCTTCGGTTGTCGACTTGGGAGCCTCGTTGAGCTCCGCAGCGGCTTCCTGTTCTGACATGACTTCGGGATCGGTCATGGCGGCGATTTCGGTTTCGGCTTCTGCTGTTACCTCAATAGCGACTTCGATCTCTGCCTCGGGCTGGGATTCCGGCACAGCTTCAACCGCGGCTTCTGGTTCGGGACGCTTAACGTGCTTGGGGCGCACAGCCTTGAGGTCCTTCTCACCGCGCTTTTTCTTTTTGTAGGACTGCTTAGCGCCCTTGGCGGTCTTGGGCTTGTCCTCGCCCTTGGCAAGTGCGGCATCCCATGTCTCGTTGGCGATGACCGTGGCATACAGGCGACCGCCCTTAAAGACAGTCAGCTTAATGCAGTCGTCGAGCTCCTCGAGCAGCTCGCGTGTGGACTCAAAGCCTAGGTCATAAGCGGCCATGTCGCCGGCGGCGAGCGCCTCCTCGACCTGCGTCATAAACGTTTGCTTGCCGCACCCGATCGCATCGCGCAGCAGACGATACAGATAGATGTGGTTGCCCAGTGAAAGCGTGGGCCTAACTATTGTCTTGCTCATGGCAAATCTCCTCTTTACACATGTAAAGCATCTTACCATCGCATGGCGCTCGCCATGGCGGCGCCCAAGGCAAACGGGCGCGAACCGCTGTCGATTCGCGCCCGTTGTACAGGTTGCCTATCTGGGGATGCAGTGCCTAGTTGCCCGATGTCGTGCCTTGGCTTGAACTGTCAGATGCCGTGCCGGACGCGGTTCCGCTCGAGCTGTTGGTGTTGCTGTTGTCGGTAGATCCCGTACTCGATGTATTGCCATTCGCCTGGTCGCCCGTGCTCGGTTGAGAGCCGTCAGTCGTTTGGCTTGAGTCAGTCGTGCCGGATTGCGTGCCGCTGTTGGCCGTAGAAGAATCGGTGCCCTGCGATTGGTTTTGGGTGTTCGAGGACGAATTGGCAGAGGTAGAACTGTCTTGCGTATCGTCCGTCTGTGCCTGCTGATCCTGCGACTGGGCGTTGCCATTTGCATCGCTCTCGGTCGTGCGCGACGACAGGATCGGCTCGGGACGCTCGCCCAGACCCTCACCGGCGGTGGTGATAAGGATGGCGCCGGCGCAGGCGATGACCGCGACGATGGCGATAGCGATCGAGAAGACGATGACCTTCTTTTGCGTCTGGCTGCGCTCAGCCGCCGCCTTGGCGCGCAGGCTGTTGGGAGCGACGCGCGCCGTGGTCGCGCGTCCCGCAGCCTGGCGCATCTCCTGCGTGGTTGCGGCGCCACCTAGGTGCTCCTCGACATTGGGCTCAACGGGCTCGTAGGCGCCGGTAGGATAGTCGACAGCGGCATGCGTGCCCTTGATTGCTTCGGCGCTGGCGGAGATAAAGTGGCGATAGACCTGCGAGGACACAACAGTGATGACCGAGCTCACAGCGGCACCAATCACCGAGCCGGCAATGCCGATCTTTGAAGCAAGCGCCACGCTCGTGGCGGCAGCTGCGGCGCCGGCGATGATCTGGGGAATGGAAATGTCGTCGAACAGGCCCTTTTTGGGCGCGATGGACATGGTCTGTCCGATGGAATGGTTCTCGTGCACGCCGTTATTGAGCGCGGCCGGTGTCATGACGCGCGTGCGCGGCGCGTCGGTGTACTTGGTTGTCATACGGGGTCCTCCCGGTGTAAATCTGCTTCGTTTCGTGTAGTCATCAGGGTACCCACCAGATGTGAATCGTACGTGACATTTAACAGATACCATCAACTCATCAATAGCTCACCAAATTGGTGGGATGCGGCTGCGCCCGGCGGTTGAACTACAATAAGGCTTGCTAATTGTTATGAATGGCGTCTACGCACGGGAGCATTCTTATGGATCTTCACCTTTCTCAGTCTGACGGCTTTTTGCGTGTGGCGGCGACCTCACCGCAGATTCGCGTGGCCGATGTCGAGGGCAATGCCGAGGTTGCGCTGACGGCTGTTCGCGAGGCTGCCAAGCGCGGCGTTCGCGCGTTGGTGTTGCCCGAGCTTAATCTGTGCGGCTATACCGCGGCCGATCTGTTCCATAACCGCACGCTGCTGCACGCCTGCGAGGCGGCACTTGTGCGCATTCTCGACGAGACTCGTGAGCTGCCGATCATCTTTACCATCGGTCTTCCCGTTGCGGTGGCTGAAAACATCTACAATTGCGCGGCCGTTTGCTGTGCGGGCGAGCTTTTGGGCCTTACGGCCAAAAAATACTTGCCCAACTATGGCGAGTTCTATGAGCGCCGTTGGTTTGCTCCGGCGCCTGCGGATCCCGTGTGGGTCGAGTTTGCCGGTCAGGGTCCGGTCCCGCTGGGTTCGGGGCTTGTCTACCGTTGCTGTGATGAGGGCGCCGAGGACCTGGTGCTGGGCGTTGAGGTCTGTGAGGACCTGTGGGTGCCGGCACCCCCTTCGACCGAGATGGCGCTTGCCGGCGCGACGGTGATTCTCAACCCGTCGGCCTCGGACGAGATTATCGGTAAGGCAGATTACCGCCGCAGCCTTATCTCTAACCAAAGCGCGCGCCTGTACTGCGCCTATGCCTATGCGGATGCGAGCGAGGGCGAGTCCACGACCGATATGGTCTTTGCGGGCGAGAACCTTATTTACGAAAATGGCTCCAAGCTCGCCGCCACCAAACTGCTTACCTGCGACATGGCCGTCGCCGATGTCGATCTTGACCGTCTGGTTGCCGAGCGCCGTCGCTCGACGACGTGGACGCGCGCGGACGATGCGCCGGAGGCCACGACCGTTGAGTTTTCGTTTGAGGGCGTGCTTGCGAAGGATCCTGTTCTTCGCGATGCGCTTGATATCGACCGTGTCTTCCTCCGTGCGCCCTTTGTGCCGGCCGACCATGGCGACCTGGCCGAGCGTTGCGAGACCATCCTCGACCTGCAGACCGCCGGCCTCAAGACCCGCCTTGCCCATACGGGTACCAAGGCGGCCGTCATCGGCCTTTCCGGCGGCCTCGATTCCACGCTGGCGCTACTCGTGACCGTGCGTGCCTTCGATGCGCTGGGGCTGCCGCGTACGGGTATCACGGCGGTCTCCATGCCCGGCTTTGGCACCACGCACCGCACCAAGTCGAATGCCGAGTCGCTCGCCCGCGACTTGGGCGTGAGCTTCCGCGAGGTCTCGATTCACGCGGCCGTGGAGCAGCACTTCAGGGACATTGAGCACGATCCGGCCGTGCAGGACGTGACCTACGAGAACAGCCAGGCCCGCGAGCGTACGCAGATTCTGATGGACCTAGCCAACCAGGCCGGCGGTTTTGTCATCGGCACGGGCGACCTGTCGGAGCTGGCGCTCGGCTGGGCCACGTACAACGGTGATCACATGAGTATGTACGCCGTCAACGCGAGCGTGCCCAAGACGCTTGTGCGCCATCTGGTGCGCTATGCCGCCGATGTCTTTGGCGGGCGCATTGCCGAGGTCTTGCTCGATATCCTCGATACGCCGGTGTCCCCCGAGCTTCTGCCGCCCACGGGCGACGGCGAGATTGCGCAGAAGACCGAGGATTTGGTGGGCCCGTACGAGCTGCACGACTACTTCCTCTACTACCTGCTGCGTTTTGGCTTTGAGCCTGGCAAGATCTACCGCATGGCGCTCAAGAGCTTCGAGGGCGTCTACGACGCCAAGACCGTCCACACGTGGCTGCGTACGTTCTATCGTCGCTTCTTTGCCCAGCAGTTTAAGCGCAGCTGCCTGCCCGATGGTCCCAAGGTGGGCTCGGTGACGCTCAGCCCGCGCGGCGATTGGCGTATGCCGAGTGACGCTAGCTCGCGTCTTTGGCTTGCGCAGATCGACGCGCTCAATCCAGTTGACTAAGGTTGGCTAAATTGAACCAATACGGGGGTTGCAAGCGTTACACTTTTGCAATCTGATGGCCCGTATCGCGCGGCGCTCTTGTCGGAGCGCCGCGTTTTTTATATCGAAAGGTGGCACCATGCAGGCATCGCAGCGTCTCGACCGCTTTGGCGCGGAGGTCTTCGCCTCGCTCAACAACAAGCTTCTCGCGCTGAAGGCTCAGGGCAAGACCATTTACAACATGAGCGTGGGAACGCCCGACTTTAAGCCGTACGACCACGTGGTCGAGGCACTCACGCAAGCAGCCCAAGATCCCGAGATGTGGAAGTATGCCCTGCGCGACCTGCCCGAGCTCAAGCAAGCCGTGTGCGATTACTATGAGCGTCGCTTTGGCGTTTCGGGCATTACGCCGTCCATGGTGCAGTCGTGCAACGGCACGCAGGAGGGCGTGGGCCAT
Source organism: uncultured Collinsella sp. (assembly GCA_959601045.1). Lineage (GTDB taxonomy): Bacteria > Actinomycetota > Coriobacteriia > Coriobacteriales > Coriobacteriaceae > Collinsella. The sequence goes on along the minus strand of CAUGNZ010000001.1, from coordinate 67,894 downwards.
TTGGGCCTGGCCCTGCTCGATCCGGGTGACACCATTCTGGTTCCCGATCCGTGCTATCCGGTCTTTGAGGCGGGTGCCAAGATCGCCGATGCCAAGCTCGAGTACTATCCGTTGGTCGCCGAGCATAATTACCTGCCCTATGTGGCGGGTATCGATTCCGAGGTTGCCGATCGTGCCAAGTATATGATCGTGTCGCTGCCCGCGAACCCGGTCGGCTCGGTGGGCACGCCCGAGGTCTACGAGGAGATTATCGCCTTTGCTCGCGAGCACGACCTGCTCATCGTCCATGACAACGCGTACTCCGACATCGTGTTCGACGGCGAGCCGGGCGGAAGCTTTTTGCAGTATCCCGGCGCGCTCGAGGTGGGCGTTGAGTTCTTTTCGCTCTCTAAGTCGTTTAACGTCACCGGCGCGCGCATCGGCTTTTTGGTCGGTCGCGAGGATGTGGTCTCGGCTTTTGCCAAGCTGCGCGGCCAGATCGACTTCGGTATGTTCTTCCCGATCCAGAAGGCTGCCATCGCGTGCCTCAACGGTCCGCGCGATGAGGTTGAGGCGCAGCGTCTGAAGTACCAGGAGCGCCGCGATGCCCTGTGCGACGGTCTTGAGCGCTTGGGCTGGGAGCGTCCCAACGCGCATGGCTCCATGTTTGTGTGGGCCAAGCTTCCCGGTGGTCGCACCGATTCCATGGCGTTTTGCGAGGAGCTCATGGAGAAGGCCGGCGTTGTGGTGACGCCGGGTGCGAGCTTTGGTCCTTCGGGCGAGGGGCACGTGCGCATGGCTCTGGTCCTGCCGCCCGATCAGATCGCTCTGGCCGTCGAGGCTATTCGCGAGGCGGGCCTGTTTTAGAAAACTATTTCGGCGCGTCAATAGCTCGAAACCGATTTCATGCAGTTATTTTACGAATCCTGCAAATAATTTCGGTAAACGGTCGATATTTGGCTGCGAATAGGAGCATAATCAAAGTCCCGATTGGATATATTGGGATTACGACAAGCCGCTCGGGGTCGTTCCCGGGCGGTTTGTTTGTGGAGCGAGATGGGAGTTTCTAATGGTTAATGAGAAGAAGGTCGCTATTGTCGGCTGCGGTTTCGTCGGCTCGTCTTCGGCGTTTGCGTTGATGCAGAGTGGTCTGTTCTCCGAGATGGTCCTCATCGACGTGGACAAGAACCGCGCCGAGGGTGAGGCCCTGGATATCGCGCACGGCATGACGTTTGCCGAGCCGATGAAGATCTACGCCGGCGATTATTCCGATGTCGCCGACGCTGCCATGATCGTCGTCACCGCTGGCGCTGCCCAGAAGCCCGGTGAGACCCGCCTGGACCTGGTCAACAAGAACGTCAGCATCTTTAAGTCCATTATTCCCGAGATTAAGAAGTCTGGCTTCGACGGCATTCTACTCATCGTCTCCAACCCGGTCGACGTTCTGACCTACGCCGCCATCAAGATGTCCGGCCTTCCTGAGGGCCATGTCATCGGTTCGGGCACTGTACTCGACACCGGCCGTCTGCAGCAGATGCTCGGCGCCCACGTCGAGGTTGACCCGCGCGATGTCCAGGCCTACGTCATGGGCGAGCACGGCGATTCCGAGTTTGTCGCTTGGTCCAGCGCTCAGGTTGCCGGCGTGCCGCTGAACACCTTCTGCGAGCTTCACGGCCATCTGGAGCATGAGGCTGCCGAGAAGCGCATTGCCGAGGACGTCAAGAACTCCGCTTACACCATCATTGAGAAGAAGCACGCCACTTACTACGGTGTCGCCATGGCCGTCAAACGCATCTGCACCGCTGTCATGCGCGATGAGCAGACCGTTCTGCCCGTCTCCTCGCTCATGGTGGGCGAGTATGGCCTGTCCGATCTTGCCATCTCCATGCCGACCGTCGTTGGCCGCGACGGCGTTGTCTGCCGCGTTCCCGTGCCGCTGAACGATGACGAGAAGCATGAGCTTACCGCCTCCGCCAAGGCCCTCAAGGACATCATCGACAGCGTCGACTTCTCCTGCTAAATCGAGCTCGCCAGAGCGAAAAGCTACAATGAAGGCGTCCGGGTCCACACGGCCCGGGCGCCTTTTTGGTGCAAAGCAACCTGACCCCAACGCACCATCCCAATGCGCCATAGTTGATGGGAGAGCCATGTCGGATTCGCCTAATTTTTTGACCTATGCCCAGACGGCGTTTGATCCGTTTGAGGAACGGCCGTTCTGCGTGGTTGTCCTATTTGCGTTTGCCGGGTGATATGACGGAGCTGACGAACTGGCAGGGCCTAGACGTACGCGAGCTGCTGCGTGCCGAGTGCTACCGGGACATGATTGGCGACCTGTGGGATCCGGAGGGGAGCAGGGCCTTGTTGGAGGCCGTGGCAGCAAACCCTCGCTACCGTGGCGTGCACGTTTGCGGCTATCGTGCCGTGAGCGATGCGGTGGCGACAGAGCAGTTTGCAACCATGGCGTTCCGGTTTCCGGCGGGGGACCGACAGCACGATTGTGGGCTGGAAAGAGGACTTTAACATGGCGTTCCGGTGTCCTGTGCCGGCCCAGGAATCCGCGGCGCGTTATGTGGACGAGGCGGCGGATGCGATTGATGGGCCGCTTTTGTGCGGAGGTCATTCCAAGGGTGGAAACCTTGCGGTGTACGGTGCGGCGATGTGCTCCGATGTTGCCCGTGGGCGAATCGAGCGGGCGTATTCCCATGATGGTCCGGGTTTCGTCGAGGAGTTTCTGAACGGCAAGGCTTTTGCCGATCTTTCCGGTCGAATCGACAAGACGCTACCTCGGTCGTCAATCTTTGGCATGATGTTCGAGACACAGGAGGACTATGCCATCGTTGAGAGCACCGAGTTCAGCCTGCTGCAGCACAATCCCTTTAGCTGGGTGGTTGATGGTCGCGACTTCGTGTACTGTGAGCGCCTGTCCGCCGGTGCGCGATACGTTGATGGCTCTATTCGCGAGATGCTGCTTGCAGTGTCGTCTAGCGAGCGCGAGCGTTTTGTGGATGCGTTGTTCTCCGTGTTTGAGGCTACGGGTGCTGAGCGGTTTGCGGATATCGCTGGGAATCTGCGCGAGAGCCTGCCTGTGATGTTCCAGGCTGCGCAAGGCTTTGACAAGGATACGCGACGCTTTGTCTCGCAGACCATCGTGGCAATCCTTAAATGCGCGCTGTTGCCCAAGCGCCCCGAGCTCAGCGTACTCACGAGCGGCAAAAGCTTTGCCGAGCAGCTCGAGGCATGGCAGTCCGAGCTCCTGCGCTAACCATTGGTGCAAAGCAACCTGACCCCGATGCACCAATCTTCGATGCGTCTGGGGCGGGATCGACCGCTATACTGGTTCGTGCCGAAATCGATCTAGAACGGAATGCCGTATATGAAAATCAATCACGCGATTCTGCATATCCTGGACTTTGACTCTGCCGTCAACGTCATGAGCCAGCGCGAACTCGATATCGAAAGCCGTACCGTGCGCAACTTCGTGACCACGCATCTGCGCCGCGCACGTACCTCGGCCGACAATAAACGCGCCACGTTTGCCGAGAACTCTGCGTTTGGCGGCGAGCTCAAGGGCTATTTCTTTGGCGAGCGCGAGTTCGTGGACCTGTCTCAGCAGATTGCGGAGTTCATCTCTTCCGAACTCACCAAGGCCGAGAAAGCCGAGTCCACTGACGTGCTCGTGGCCGATTTTGACGACGATGAGGATGCCCGCTGGTTTGCCGTGATGCTGCTGGGCTCCAAGCAGGCTTTTATGCACGAGGTGGGCCGCGAGGAGGGGGAGGTGCGCAACGACATCGCGCGCCACTACGCCATTCTGCCGAACCCCTCGCAAAAGGTGCCGAGCTATGCCATCGTGCGCGCGAGTACCATGGAGATCGGCTACGTGGATAAGAAGCGCAAGATTGCCGGCGAGGACCGTATGCTAATCCCCGATGGCCTGCTGCAGTGCGACACGGGCGTATCGGGCAAGGAGGTCATCGACACCGTGACACGTGTGGTCGAGGAAGTCGCCGAGGAGCACGGCGCCAACACGGCTGTAGCGCTCGCTAAGGTTAAGGCTGCCGTTGCCGAGAAGGTTGAGGATGACGAGGAGCTGCCGCCTTGGGATATCGTCGATGAGGTCTTTGAGGACGAACCGGTTATCAAGGAGAGCGTGCGCGCGGCACTGACCGAGGAGAAGGTGCCTGAGCGTGTGCCCGTGGAGCGCAAACAGGTCGAGCGCGCGGCGGTGCGCAATCATAAGATCCGTACCGACACGGGTATCGAGATCAGCTTTCCGGCCGAGATGGGTTCGAACTCCGAGTACATCGAGTTTGTCAACGAACCCAACGGCCTCATTTCCATCGAGCTCAAGAATATCGGGTCAATTGAGAATCGATAAACTGCGCTTGTAAGCTGCAGACAATACAAAGGTCGAAGCTCCGATGGTGCTTCGGCCTTTTTGCTTGGGATTGAATTGCGCCGCAGGTTGAGCATACGTCAGCGAAAACGCCCCAGAGCGAGCAAGGTGACGTGAAAGAGGAGGGCATCGACCTTCTGGTCATGCCCGACGATTGAACGTCAGATTGCCGCTTAGGGGCGTTTGCAGCGTCGAGCCGTTACGCGGTTTGGTAAAACTGCGTAACTTCTACAGCTGACGTAAGCCCTCTTCCAGGCCGGTCTTGCTGTCGGTCTTCTCGTCGCGCATCTTGATGACGCGGGCGGGGACACCGGCCACGACGGCGCCGGCGGGGACGTCCTCGACGCACACGGCGCCGGCGGCGACAACAGCGCCCTTGCCCACGCGCACGCCTTCCAGGACCACGGCGTTTGCGCCGATCATGACATCGTCCTCGATGATGACGGGCGTGGCGCTGGCGGGCTCCACGACGCCTGCCAGCACGGTGCCGGCGCCGATGTGGCAGTTCTTACCCACGGTGGCGCGACCGCCCAGCACGGCGCCCATATCGATCATGGAACCCTCGCCGATAACGGAGCCGATGTTGATGATGGCGCCCATCATGATGACGGCACGGTCGCCGATCTCGACGCGGTCGCGGATGATCGCGCCCGGCTCGATGCGGGCGTTGATGCCCTTAAGGTCGAGCATGGGGACGGCGGAGTTGCGGCAGTCATTCTCGACGTCGTAGTAGTCGATGGAGTCGACATTGGCATCCAGGATGGCCTTAAGCTCATCCCAGTCGCCAAAGACGGTCTTGCCACGACGACCGCCGTAGACATGTGCGTCGCCCCAGGCAACCTTCATGCCCGGCTTCTCGCGCACGTACAGCTTGACGGGCGTCTTTTTGGGCGCGGTGGCGATGTAGTTGATAATCTCCTGTGCATCCATCTCGGCTGCATTGCTCATTTGCTGTCTCTCCTTTGGGTGGATCCGGTTGATACCTGGTTAGGCAAACATGACCTGGTCGAACGTATAGAAGCCGTGCTCGCGGGTGACGAGTTTCTGCGCGGCTGCCAAGGCGCCGTTGACGAAGATCTGACGGCTCGTGGCGCGGTGCGTGAGTGTGATTTCCTCGTCCTGGCCAAAGAAACTCACTTCGTGCACGCCGGCGACAGTGCCACCGCGCAGTGAGTGCATGCCGATCTCCTTGGGGTCGCGCGCTCCGCACATGCCCTCGCGGCCATAGACGGGGTGGTAGCCTGCCTCGGGCTCGGCTTCGACGACGGCATCGAGCAGTAACTTGGCAGTGCCGCTGGGGGCGTCGACCTTTTGGTTATGGTGCGTCTCGACGATTTCGCAGTCAAAGCCGGGCAGCTCGCGTGTGGCCTGTGCTACCAGATGACGCAGGGCTGCGATACCGATGGAGTAATTGCCGGAGTGCATGACGCGGGTGTTCTGACCCAGCTCGCGCAGGCGATCCATCTGCTCGGGGGTGTAGCCTGTAGTGCCCGAGACCAACGCCGCGCCTGTACGCTCGACATAGGCGACGACGGCGTCGAAGGTCACGACGTTCGAGAAGTCGATAATCACATCGGCGGCCGGTGCGTTCTCGAGCTCGCTCAAATCGAAGCCAATCTGGGCGACGATGTCGAAAACGGGTTGACCGGCGGCGTCGACAACGCCCTCGGCGGTGGTGCGGATGAGCGAGCCCATGCGGCCCGTTCCCATAATGACGGTCTTAATCAAGCAGACCAGCTCCCTTCAGGGCATCGGTAAGTGCAGAGCGCGTGTCGTTGGCCATGGGGCACAGCGGCATGCGGTAGTTTGCCTCGATCATACCCATCTGAGCGAGCGCCTCTTTGACGGGGATGGGGTTGACCTCACTAAAGAGGGCATTGATGAGCGGCTGGCCGGCAATTTGGATATCGCGGGCACGCGCCACATCACCGTCCAAATAGGCGCGGCACATGTCATGCACGAGCTGCGGCTGAACGTCTGCCCACACGCTGATGGTGCCCGAGGCGCCCAGGCTCATGAGCGGCACGGTAAGCGCGTCCTCGCCCGAGTACATGCGGAAGTCGTCTGACAGCAGGTGGGCGATCTTGGCCGCGTAGGCGACGTTGCCCGAGGCTTCCTTAATACCCATGATGTTGGGGTGCGCGGCCAAGCGCTCTACGTTGCGCTCGCTGATGCCGCAGCCACAGCGGCCGGGGATGTTGTACAGGATGCAGGGGATGTCCACGGCATCGGCGACGGTCTTAAAGTGCTGATAGATACCCTCTTCATTGGACTTGTTGTAGTAGGGGGTGATGAGCAGCAGACCGTCGGCGCCCAGGCCCTGATAGGTGAGCGACTTGGTGAGCATGGTCTGCGTGGAGTTGGAGCCCGAGCCGGCGATGACGGGGACGCGTCCTGCAACATGCTTGACCACGGCGGCGACGACGGAGTTGTCCTCGTCATCGGTCATCGTGGCACTCTCACCGGTGGTGCCCAGGGTGAGGATGGCATCGGTGCCATTTTGCAAGTGGAAATCGATAAGGCGCTCGAGCGCGTCAAAGTCGACGCTGCCGTCCTTTTTAAACGGCGTGACGAGGGCGACGATCGAGCCCTCGAGGTTGCGGATATCCATGTTCTTCTCCTTCGCCTCCGCGATCTGGATGCGTTTGTTCCATTGAGCTGCGACTGCCAGGCGCTCGTCTTGGGCGCGACGGCGGGCACTTTCGGCGCGCGATTTGGCCAGCAGCTCGCGGCCGCACGGCAGCACGTCGAGTGTGGCAAAGTAATCGACCGGGCGCTCGGCGCGGCGGATGAGGTCGGCCGAGCCATCGGGACGCAGTAGGACCTCGGCGGAGCGCAGACGTCCGTTGTAGTTGTAGCCCATGGAGTAGCCATGTGCGCCGGTATCGTGGATCACAAGCAGGTCGCCTATGTCGATATGCGGCAGCTCACGATCGATGGCGAACTTGTCATTGTTCTCGCACAGATTACCCGTGATGTCGTACGTGTTCGTGACGGGGGCTGCGGTTTTATCAGGACCGTCCGGATGACCCATCACCGTGATGTGGTGGTAAGCGCCATACATGGCGGGACGAATGAGGTCGACGGCACTGGCGTCCACGCCGATATAGTCCTTATAGATCTGCTTCTCGTGGATGACCTTGGTGACCAGGCAGCCGTAGGGGCCCATCATAAAGCGGCCCATCTCGGTGCAGATGGCCACATCGCCCATGCCGGCGGGAACCAGGATCTCGTCGTATGCCGCGTGTACTCCCTCGCCGATGGCTTGAATGTCGTTGGCCTGCTGCTCGGGCAGATAGGGGATGCCGACGCCGCCGGACAGATTGATGAAGGCGACGTGTGCGCCGGTCTCGCGCTCCAGGCGCACGGCAAGCTCAAAGAGGATGCGCGCGAGCCTGGGGTAGTAGTCGTTGGTGACGGTGTTGCTGGCAAGGAATGCGTGGATGCCAAAGTCCTCGGCGCCCTTGGCCTTGAGCATACGGAAGGCCTCGAAGAGCTGCTCGGTGGTCATGCCATATTTGGAGTCGCCCGGATTGTCCATGATGCCGTTGGAGAGCTGGAACAGGCCGCCTGGGTTAAAGCGGCAGCTGACCGTCTTGGGGATGGGTCCCGCAACACGCTCAAAGAACTCGATGTGGCTGATGTCGTCAAAGTTGACGATGGCACCCAGTTTGTCGGCGAGCTCAAAGTCGGCAGCCGGCGTATCGTTGGACGAGAACATGATGTCGTGTCCCGTGATACCCAGCGAGCGGGCGATCATGAGCTCGGTATAGCTCGAGCAATCGCAGCCGCAGCCGTATTCGTTGAGAATGGAGATGAGCGCCGGGTTGGGGTTGGCCTTGACGGCAAAGTATTCCTTAAAGCCCGGGTTCCATGCAAAGGCGTCGCGCACTTCTTGCATGTTGCGGCGGATGCCCGCCTCGTCGTATAGATGAAACGGCGTGGGGAACTGCTCGACGATATGCTCGAGTGTCTCCTTGTCCACAAACGGCTGCTTGGCCGCATATGCCTCGTTGGGGGTCAATGCCATGTCCCGTAAACCTCGCTATCCAGACGGCGCCATCTGCGCATCGAATCCGCATAGCGTGGACCCAATGTCCGGATAGCGCTCCCGCATTGCTGCAGACAGTCCTGTGGGTGTTTCCCACAGGCCCACCAGGTTGTTCGTGCCCGTAAAACCCAGTTCGGCGGGTTTCGCCTCCCCACGGGGTCAAAGCCTGCCGGCTCGCCCGCGGCTCTTCGTGCCCGCGCCTCTATCAAGTGGTAAAGACCCTATCACGTTGCACTTTACCAAACAAGAGTATTCGTATATAACGTTTAAAAAATGCAGGGATATGCTGGAAACATGTGCGCCACAATCCTGTATCACAATAAGTTGCAACAGATGTGCCTCACGAAGGGATCCTCTATGACCGAGCTCCAAGAACTCCGTCGCTATCGCCGCGATCTCCATCGCATTCCGGAGCTCGATTTCGATCTTCCGCAAACCATTGCCTATATCGAGGGCGTGCTGACACCGCTCGCTTGCGAGGTGACCCATCCGTGCCCCAGCTGCGTCTGTGCTTTCTTCGACGCCGGTGTTGATGCCGCGCATGCCACGGCGATTCGCGCCGATATGGATGCGCTGCCCATCGCGGAGGCGACGGGAGCGGCCTTTGCCTCGACCCATCCCGGCAAGATGCACGCTTGCGGACATGACGGACACATGGCCATGGCGCTTGCCGCCGCGACGTATGTCGACCGTACGATTCGCGAACAGCCGGGCGCCATGAGGCGCAATGTTCTCTTTGTGTTCCAGCCGGCCGAGGAAACGACCGGTGGTGCCAAGACGGTATGCGAGAGTGGTGTGTTCGAGCGCTATGGGGCCGACCGCATTTTTGGCTTCCATGTGTGGCCCGATCTGCCTGCCGGCACGTTGGCGAGTTGTTCCGGTCCGCTGCTGGCGCGTTCGAGCGAGACGCATATCCATATTCACGGTACGAGCATCCACATCGCTAAGACCTATGGTGTGCCGGTTGGGGAGTCGCACGATGCCGCGTTGGCGGCAGCAAAGTTTTTGGTTGCCGAGCGCGAGTTGATGGACGAGCTGGGCACCGACGAGCCCTGTATCGGTAAGTTTGGTCTGCTGCAGGCCGGTACCGTCTGCAACGCGGTGGCGGGGGAGGCCCATGTGGCCGGCAGCCTGCGTGTGTTTACGGACGGCATGTTCGACCGTGCACGCGAGGGTGTGTGCCGCGTGCTTGATGAGGCATGCGCTGCAACGGGCTGCACGTACGATCTCGACTTTGCCGAGGGCTATCCGCCGGTCGACAACGACCCCGAGTTGTTTGCTCGAATCGCGCCTGCTCTGCCCGAGTTACAGCTCGTGGACGAGCCGCTGCTGATTGCCGAGGATTTCGCGTTCTACCAACGCCATCTGCCGGGCGTGTTTTTCCTGCTGGGCACGGGCGTGCCGGAGGCGCGAGAAAACCCGATCGACGCAGATGGCTGCCCAGCCTATGCGATGAGCGCCCTTCACACTGATACCATGCTCTTTGACGAGGAAATCCTACTCAAAGGCCTCGATGTCTACAAACGATTGCTTGGCTTGGAGTGACGATGGAACGACGCCGACAGTCTGCCGTATATAGTCCGGGTGGATGCGGATGCGGTTTGCTGCTGCTTCCGGTCATCGCTGTGAGCATTGGCGTGATGTTTGTGTTTGCTGGGCTGGCTGCGGCGGCACTCGTACTGTTTATCACCGCCATCGGCGTGACGGTCTGGCTGTGCCGTTCTCGCGAGCAGCGCCGCGCCGACGGTAAGACCAATGTCGGCTGGGTCGTCTTCCTGATCATTGCGTACCTATTGAGCATCAGCTACCTGGTGTTCTTTGTCCTAATGATGATCAGTGCCTTTACCGGGAAATCCGTCACGGTGGGTTGATGCGCTGCCAGCAGACGGTCACGCAAAGTGCGTTTGCTCGGCGTCTGGATAGCTGCATTGGCCGTTTACCGCAACCTTAGCCCTCAGCTAATGAATTCAAGTTCAATCCTTTCTACGATGTGCTGTGTGCCGGCACGGTAGCCGGATCGTAGGAAGGATGAATAATGGCAAAAGAGGGAAAGAAGCCGATCGGCAAGATTGTCCTAGGCGTCATCGTGGTGCTGGTTATCGTCGGTGCCGTGGGCTCCATGGGTGGCAATTCAACCGATTCGTCTGCGAGCGATTCGGCAAAATCTGCCGAGACGACACAGCAGGCTGAGGAGCAAAAAGAACCGCAAGAACCGTATACCATTGCTGACGAGGCTGAAGACACCTCCAATCAGTTTGCCTATAAGATCACGGGCACGCTGACCAATAACACGGACAAGGAAAAGAGCTACATTCAGATTGAGTATGTTCTGTATGATGCCGATGGCAACCAGGTTGGAACGGCTCTTGCAAACACCAATCATCTGAAGGCGGGCGGCTCCTGGAAGTTCGAGGCGCTGGGTACGGTGTCTCCCGACCAGGTTGCTAGCTGGGAGCGTTCGGACGTAAGCGGTTTCTAGCATGTTGCATGCACTGGGGGAGGTGAAGTCGTATGCCCGATAAAAAGCTGACCGAGGAGTTGCTCAATGAGCTTCTCGATGCGCCGAACATCGATGACTATATCAGGGAGCACGACTTTGCCGCCCCGTCGCTTTCGGACTACCTGAAGCAGCTGCTGCTGGAAAAGGGCTTGGAGCGTTCGCGCGTGGTGCGTATGGCCGACCTCAACGAGACCTTTGGCTATCAGATCTTTACTGGTTCGCGCAATCCGAGTCGCAATAAGGTGCTGCAGATTGCCTTTGCGATGGCGCTGACGCTCAAAGAGGCCAACCGTGCACTGACGGCTGCCGGGGTAAGCGTCCTTAACTGCAAGGATCGCCGTGATGCGATTATCATCTTTTGCATCGATCGCGGGTGCAGCCTCCAAAAGGTCAACGAGGAGCTGTATCGCTTTGGCGAGGAGACGGTGAGTTAGCGGCTGATATCTGAGCCGGCGGAGCTGCCGAACAACGATGCAAACGAACGGGGCGTGGATGCCATGGGGTGTCTGCGCCCTGCGCTATGATGGAGGCTATGGATACTCAGACCCCAACATATTTCGATGACGAGCTGACCGCAGCGCTTGCCGAGCACCTGGCGTCGCTCGATCGCGACGACAGCTATCGCGTGGAGCGTGTACTTAAGCGCTCGTCCGTTGAAACAACTGAGCTCGTGTACTTTGAAGGAACCGGCGGTGGTTCGCTCGGCCCCTTTGTCCGTAAACGCATCGATGCCTCGGCTCAAATCGGCGGGGCATACGAGCGTCTGTTTGCCGCCCAGCGGGCGGGTAGGCGTTTTGAGCACCTGCCCAGAATCGTCGATTGTCGTCGTGTGGGCGACGAGCTCAACGTGGTTATGGAATACATCGAAGGGGAGACGCTCGGGGCACTGGTGGACCGTCTGGGAGCCACCCTCGATTATGCGCACGAAATGTATCCTGCCCTATGCGATGCCGTGGGTGAGCTCCACGCCGGTTTTGCAATGGCGGGGGAGACGTCGGCGCCGGTGATCCATCGCGACCTCAAGCCGTCGAATATCATCGTGACGGGTGCCAACTATACGTCTGATAACGGCCTGACGTTTTCATCGCTGGTGATTATCGACTTGGGGATCGCGCGCGTGTGGCGCGATGGCGCCGATGCCGACACCGTCAAGTTCGGCACGCGACCCTATGCGCCGCCCGAGCAGTATGGGTTTGGGCAGACGAGTGTGCGCAGCGACGTCTACGCACTGGGCGCCCTGTTGTTCTTCTGCTTGACGGGAGTCGACCCTAAACCAGGGCTCGACATGCGCGAGCAATGCGAGGCGCGTGGCATTCCCACTCCACTTGCCGATGCCGTCTGCATGTCGATGGCGCTCGACCCGGCCAAGCGTTTTGCGAGTGCGGAAGCGTTGGGACGGGCGACGCGCTCGGCATACGATCTGAGCCGCCCCGTGCAGCCTCCTACACCTGCGCCTGTCCGTACTCCGGCCTCGGAGACGGTGTTGACGCTCCAAGGGCTCCAGAACCCCGCAGGGCTTCCTAGGCCTGCCGCCTCCGCTGCATGCGGTCTGCTCTCTCGCGTTCCGGAGTCTCTGGGGCGCATTTGGAATACGCTTGTCTGCTTCTCGCTACTTGTGTTCTTTGCCGGAAGTCACTTTGCCGTCTTTCACCCCACGGGAGCAAACCAAGGCTACCCGACGTGGCTTCTCATAATCGAGTATTTTTTCTTTGTCGATGGCCTTATGGTGCTTATGCATTTCGCGCTGCTCGATAAGCGCCGTCTTCGTCGTCGATTCGCACTGCTCGACAGCTATCGCGGCAAGAAACTCGCGAAACTCTGGCTCAAGGCATTGGGTGTGCTGCTCCTATGCATGATCGTCTTAGTCGCGGTTGCCAATGCGACCGGCGTCGTCGATACCTCCGCTACCTAAAAGAAAAGGGCCCCATTGGGGCCCTTTGCAGTTGCACTTAGATGCGGTTCATCTGAGCGGCGACTTTGTTGTACCAGTCCTGCCACGTGGGCGGGCAGTACTTTTTGGCCGCATCCGGGGTAAGGGTGGAGCCGTAGTTGGCGCCCAGATAGGCAACGTGAGCGGAGATGCCCTCGCTCCAGCTGCCAAAGCTGCGCCAACCGCCGCCACGTGCACTCCAGCCCCAGGCGTTGTAAGAATTGGCGCAATAAGCACCCTTGGTGCTCTCGATGCAGGCGATGGCGGGGGACCAACGGGGATCGACACCGGTATTCCAAGCGGCGACGGCAAAGTTATAGCCCTGGCCTGCCATGGGGGAGCCGGCGAGATAATTATCGATGCGGCTCGTCCACTCATTAATGAACGAATCGTAATCGGAACTACCGGTATTGGCGTTGTTCACCGTGGTGTCGATGGTGGTGTTGGTGTTGGTGGCCTGGCTGCTGGAATTGCTGCCGCTTACGCCCTCGCCCGAGAGCTTCTCGGCGGCAGCGGCCTTATCGGCCTCAAGCTTGGCAAGCTCGGCGGCATTTTCCTGCTCGGCTTTTGCCTGTGCCTCGCTGCGGAGCTGCTGGGCCTGCGCCAGCGCATCCTCGGCGTTTTTCTGCTCTGCCTCAAGTTGAGACTTGGCCTGCTGGAGCTCGGCCTTGTTCTGCTCGAGTTCGGTTTGCATGTTATTGAGCTGTTCGATCTCGTCGACGCTCGAGCTCGTGATCTGGTTGGTGTATTTGCAGGTCGTGATGAACTCACCCAGGCTCTGCGCGTTGACCAGGAAGCTCACGATGGGATTGGTGCCCTTCTGATACTTGTACAGATCGCGCATGGCGGAGCTTGCCTTGGCCTGCTGCTCGGGAAGCTTAGCCTCGATTTCCTCGATGCTTGCCTCATTGGAGTCAATCTGCTTTTGCAGGTCATCGAGTTTGGTGCGGGCGTCGTTGTAGGCGCTCGTGGCGGCTTCGATCTTCTGCTGGGCTGCCGAAAGCTGGTCCTGCGTTGCCTGCGAGGCGGCATACGCCGCAACGGGGGAGAGCATCGGCGTGGACGTCAGCGCAACGGCGAGCGCGGCGCTCGTGATGATACGAGCCGGCTTCGACGCAATGAGCGCTGCGGTGCGATGATTCGAATGCTGCATCCAGTCCCTCTGCAATCAATCGTAGGTTATGGTTCGAACGGTATTCTACTACTGCTTTCGACCTCAACTTGAACCTTAAAGGTTCCAAAGGGTCAAGTTGAACTTGAGGCTTTGGCTTTGACCTGCAGTTATGATGAATTGTTGAGAAACCATAGAGTTCAACTTTAACGTTACGGAGCCCTATTTGAGAGGTGTTTTGGGCTGTAAAAGCTATCTCAACAGGGGGTTTGCAGCTACAAGGCCCCATCGCGGTGAGTGCGGCCTTTATGCTGGACGATTACGTCGATTGCCATAGATACGGTGGAGCTTTGGGCGCCGGCGGCTTGGCACGCTAGAATAAATCAGTTGCGCAAAGACCGCCCGTTGTGTGGGCAGTTCATGATAGGAAGTTTCCATGGCATTGCAATTTACAGAGCGCGAGTTCATTCCCGTGCTGCTCGGTGGCGACATCAACGCCTATTCGGTGGCGCGCGCCTTCTACGAGGAGTACCAGGTCAAGAGTCTGGTCTTTGGCAAGTACCAGACGGGTCCCGCGTACCGCAGCCAGATTATCGACTACACGCCCAACGTGGATATCGATACCATGCCCGTGATGCTCAGGACCGTCAACGGCATTGCCCAAGCGCATGCCGATAAGACGATTGTCCTTGTGGGCTGTGGCGATAACTATGTTGCCCTCGTGGCTCAGGCCAAGGATGCCCATGAGTTGGCGGATAACATCGTCGCGCCTTACGCTCCCTATAGCATGCTTGAGCAGTGTCAGAAGAAGGAGATCTTCTACGAGCTGTGCGAGAAGCATGGCGTGCCCTATCCGCATACCTTTACCTTCACCATGGCGATGCTGAACGCCCAAGGCGAGGCGCCTGCCGAAGTGCTCGACCAGATCGATTTTCCCTACCCGATGATTCTGAAGCCTTCTGACGGCATCATGTGGTGGCAGCACGAGTTCGAGGGCCAGAAAAAGGCCTATGAGATTGCCGACCGTGCCGAGCTGGAACAGGTCATTCGCGACTCGTATGCCAGCGGCTACACCGACGACCTGATCTTGCAGGATCGCGTGCCCGGCAATGACGAGTACATGCGCGTGCTCACCAGTTATTCCGACCGCAACGGCAAGGTGCGCATGATGTGCCTGGGTCACGTGCTGCTCGAGGAGCATCAGCCTCACGGTGTCGGCAACCACGCCTGTATCATCACCGAGCCCAATGACGAGCTCATGGGCGGCGTGCGCAAGTTGCTCGAGGACCTTCACTTTGTGGGCTATTCCAACTTTGACGTTAAGTACGACGAGCGCGACGGCTCGTTTAAGTTCTTCGATTTCAACACGCGCCAAGGTCGCAGCAACTACTACGTCACTAACAGCGGCTTTAACGTTGCCAAGTATGTGGTGGACGAGTATGTGTTCAACCGCCCGTTTGAGCCGGAGTTTGTGACGGCGCAGGACGAGGCGCTGTGGATGGTCGTCCCCATGGGCGTCGTCGACAAGTACGTCAAGGATCCCGAGCTGCGCGCTAAGGTGCATCGCCTGGACAAGGAAGGCAAGGGCGCCGACCCTTCGTTTATGAAGGGCGACTTTGTCTTTAACCGCTGGCTGCGCATGTGGCACACCAAGCTGCGCCACTTTAAGCTGTTCAAGACGTATTACAAGTAGATGAGTGCGGCGCCCGTCCGGTTTACATCGGGCGGGCGCGGGTATGATACGCGCAATTGCGCAAGCGTCACCAAGGAGGCGGCGATGGAAAAGCTGGGAGTTATCGGCGGCATGGGCGCCGAGGCCACGTCGTATTACTACGACCAGGTAGTGCGTCATACGGCTGCTGCCTGCGATCAGGATCATATCGACATGGTGGTGCTCTCCAAGTCGACCATGCCCGACCGCACGCTGGCCATTAAGACCGGCGAGCACGCCAAGCTGCTGGCGACCATGAAAGAGTGTGCCCAGGCACTCGAGTCGCTGGGCTGTGCGCACATTGCCATTCCCTGCAACACGTCACACTACTTCTACGACCAGATCCAGTCGTTTACGAAGGTGCCGATTATCCACATGCCGCGTGAGTCGGTGCGCTATGCCCTTGCGGGTGCGGTGATGGGGGAGTGCGAGTTCGACCCCAACCTGAGCATGCCGGCCGAGCCGGTGCGCAAGATTGGCATCATGGGCACCGACGGAACCGTGGGCGCGGGCGTCTACGGCCGCGAATGCGAGGCTGCGGGTGTTGAGGTCGTCTATCCCAGCGAGAAACGTCAGAACGATGTGATGTCGCTTATCTACGATGATGTGAAAGCCGGACGTGAGCCCGATATGGATAAGTTCGACCGCGTGATGTGGGAGTTCGCCCGTAGCGGCTGCGACCGTGTCATTCTGGCCTGCACCGAGCTATCGGTGCTGCAGAAGTATCGAGAGATGCCCGAGATCACCCTCGATGCCATGGATGTCCTGGTGCGCGAATCCATCATCCGCAGCGGCGCTCCCTACCGCCTCTAGCTTCCGACCTGCCAAAAAAGGGACAGGTTAATTTTGGTAGATTTTATCTGGTGAAACAGTAAAGGCCTCGGCTCGTTTGGTGCGAGCCGAGGCCTTTTGCGTTGGGTGGTTGCTGTCGGTGGTGAACTAGAACAGGAAGCCGATGGCGATGAGGGCGATGCTGACGATGAGCACGGCGATGTCCAGGCCCTTGATGGGGTAGCGCTTGTACGAGCTGGCGCGTGTACGCAGATAGAAGCCGCGCTGTTCTGCCGCCAAGGCTGTGGCATCGGTCTTGCCCACGCTCGAGATGAGCAGTGGCACGCACAGTGGCAGCATGAGCTTAAGCTTCTTGATGGGGTTCTTGGTGTCGTACTCGACGCCGCGTGCGGTCTGCGCTTCCATGATGGCGTTCATCTCCTGACCAAACACCGGCACAAAGCGTAGCGCCGTGGTAAAGGTGAAGGCATAGCGATACGGCACGTGCAGCACCTCGACGCAGGCGTTGGCAAGGTCGTTGAGCTTGGTCACCATGAGCATGAGGATGAGTGGTAACGCCACGCCCAGCAGGCGCAGGCAGGCCTTCGATCCCGTGATGAGGCCCGTGTCGGTGATAAAGCCCCACACCACGTTGCCATCGCGCATAAAGGCTAGCTGGAGCACCAGCATGATAAGCGCGAGCGGAATCAGCAACTTGAGCAACGAGAACAGACGGTCGACGACACCGGCATAGGCGCCCAGTGCGAGGGTGAGTGCCAAAAAGCCCAACAGCGCCACGTAGGTGTCGGACAGGAAGATGCCGATGATGATGGCGGCGGCAAGGGCCAGTTTGACGACCGGGTTCAAGCGGTGCAGCAGTGTGTCGCCCGGCATATAGTCGATGACGTTAACCACGGTGGACCATCTCCTCGGTAATGCGAACGATATCGGTGACCTCGCTCACCTGTGCAAAGACGGGAGAGACGGAGGATGCCAGACGGCGCGAGAGTTCAATAACCTGGGGAGGCTCCACGTAGGCACGCCGCATGAGATCGATGTTCGAGAATAGCTCGTGCGTGCGGCCGCGGTCGAGGATACGACCGTCGGCCATTACTACGATACGCTCGGCAAAGTCGGAAACGACTTCCATGTCGTGACAGACCATAATCACGGCGCAGCCGCGCTCGGCCATGGTGCGCACCGTTTCCATGACGGTCATGCACTCGCGGTAATCAAGGCCGCTCGTGGGCTCGTCGAGCACGACGATCTTGGGCTCAACAACTACGACGGAGGCAAGCGCCACCATTTGTCGCTGGCCGCGCGAAAGCGAGAAAGGTGCCTCATCGGCAGGCAGGCCAAAGCGGTCGATAACGAGTCGAGCGCGACGCAGAGCCTCGGCACGGTCGATGCCGGCAAGCTCCAGGCCAAAAGCGACCTCGTCGAGTACGGTATCCTTGCAGATCTGGCGGTCGGGGTTTTGGAAGAGGGTTGCGACTTCGCGGGCGATGCGGCTCGTGGGAACGGCTGCGGTGTCCAGCCCCGTAACGCGCACGCTGCCTGAGGCGGGCTTAAGCAGGCCTGTGAGCAGCTTGGTGAGCGTGGTCTTGCCGGCACCGTTTTGGCCGACGATGCCCACGAGCTCGCCGGGATAGAGGGTTAGGTTGAGGTCGTGGACGGCGGCGCCGCCATTGGGATAGGCAAACTCAACATGATCGAAGGTGAGCACGGGCTCGGCGTCCTTGGCGTGCGGGCGCAACGACGGTGCGTGCGGTGAGCCGGCGGGTGCCTGAATGTCGCTGCTTGCGTGTGCGGGGACGACGATGCCCGAAATCAGGCGCTCGGCCTCATCGACATCCAAGCAAGGGGTACCGCTTACCAGGCCATCGGCCTGGAGGCTATTGAAGATACGCGTGACGCGAGGGCAGTCGACGCCGATGGCACGGAGCTCGTCGGTATGCGCGAAGACCTCGTGTGGCTCGCCCTGCAGCGCGATTTCGCCCTGGTTGAGCACGAGCACGCGGTTGCAGTACTCCGAGAGCAGGGCGACCTTTTGCTCAACGACGACGATGGTGATTCCAAGTGCGCGGTTTGCCTCACGTAGCGTCTCGAAGACCAACGTGGAGCTGGCGGGGTCGAGTGCCGCGGTGGGCTCGTCGAGAACCAAGACGCGCGGACGCATAGCGAGGATGGCAGCGATGGCTACCTTTTGCTTCTGTCCGCCCGAGAGGGTGGCGATCTCGCGGTCGCGCAGGTCGCTGATGCCGACGGTCTCGAGGGTTTCGGTGACGCGCTGCTCAATCTGGTCGTGCGGCACGCCAAAGTTCTCGAGGCCAAAGAGCATCTCATCCTCAACCACGGAGGCGACCATCTGCGTGTCGATGTCTTGCAGCACACTGCCGACGATTTGCGACACGTCGGTGAGCGAGACTTCGCAGGTGTCGTGACCGTCAACCATGACGGACCCAAAGAACGTGCCGGTGTAGTGGTGGGGCACGGCGCCCGACAGGCAGGCGGCAAGCGTGGACTTGCCGGCGCCCGAGGGCCCGATGATGCCGATGAAATCTCCCTTGTTCACGCTGAGCGAGATGTGGCTAAGCGCCTGCTCGGTCTGCGTGCCATAGGAGAACGAGACATCATCGACGTTGATGATCATTTCCATGGATACCTTTCATAGTCATTGGGGACGTTCTTTAATGACTAGTCGTTTAAGAACGTTCCCAAGAGCTAGTTGTTTGGGACAGTCTTTACCGATGGGGCACTGTGGGTTAGTTGAGCTTCAGGGCCTTCTGGATGGGCAGGTAGAGGGCGCCGACCAGAATGGCGTTAAAGACGGCGGTCATGGCGACGACGGGCAACATGGCGGCGGCGAGCTCGCCGACCACGCCGAGCATGGCCATCTTGATGACCATGAAGATGGCGCCGGAGACAAAGGTGGTCAGGAAGGTTGCGACGATGGCGATGGCGGGCTTGACCTGACCGTTCTTGCCGGCGGCGTTGACGATGCCGGCCATGAGCATGGCGGCGATGCCCTCGGCGGCAAAATCGACGAACGGCGAAGTGGTGGTGATCTGGATCACAGCAGCCGAGATGAGGCCAATGACGAGCGCCTGACCGATGTTAGGGCGAACGACCAGGATGGTGAGGCAGAAGGCCGAGATGATGAACTCGGGGCTGATCATGCCGCCCGAGATGCCCGAGATTGCCTTGCCGACGGTAAAGTTGAGGATGAAGCCGGCGGCGAGCAGGATGGCGAGCAGGACGAGGGCGCGGACATCGAGTTTGCCGCGATCGGCGGTCTGGACGGTGCGGGGCTGGGTGGCGGTGGTGTTCTGAGACATGGTGAAAATCCTTTCGGAAGGGGATTGCAAGAGAAAAGCGGAGGCGCGTGATGCGAATGCGATCGGGCTCGAGATAGAAAAAAGCCCCCGGTCGAAACCGGAGGCCTTCCAATCACCTAGAGCGCAAAAACAGGCGTGAGGGACTCACTGTCGACCGATCGTATTCGCATCACGCCACCACCAGTTGTTGAGAGACGTCATCGTGTTCTTCATGTTGGTGGCTCCTTTCGTGATGCCGTGGCGCGGTCGCACCTAGTTGCTGTTGCGCTGCACTATAGCACAGCGAAGTGTATGCGGGGAAATCTTTTTTGAAAAGATGTCAGGCGGGTTTCCCGTCGGTCAAAAGAGCGGGCTGAGCGGGCGAGGCTGCCATTGCTGCCTCGCCCGCTCAGCTAAGACGTTACTCCTTATTGCGACGGTAGAGGAAGTAACCGCCTGCGGAGATGACGACGACGCCGGCAGCGGCGAACGCAGCCACCATGCGGCCATCAAAACGGTCACCGGTGGTGGGCAGGTTGCCCTTGGTGTTCGTCTTGTTGGTGGTCACCGTGGTCGTGGTGCTCGGCTTGGTGGGCTTGTCGGGGGTACCGGGCTGCTCGGGCTTCTCGGGAGTGCCAGGCTGCTCGGGCTTGTCGGGGGTACCGGGCTGCTCGGGCTTGTCGGGGGTACCGGGCTGCTCGGTGGCGAGGGCGTCCTTGGCGTAGGTGATGGACACCTTGAGGCCGTTGGTCTCGGTGTTCAGGTCGCTCGGGGTGAAGGGCTTGCTGAAGTCCTCAGCCTTCAGATAAGCGCGCATCTCCTGAAGCAGGGCCTTGCACTTGACATAGGTGTTCTTGGTGGCGGCGTTGCCGGCCTTGTTGGCCAGGGCGGTGCGGCCCTCAGTGGTGGTCTCGGCGAGCATGGCCTTGTCGACCTCGAGGTTCTGCTCGATGAGCTCGTTCTGGAGAGCGTCGAGGTAGGCGCGAACGCCGGTGCCGAGCTGCTCACGGTGCTCGAAGCACAGGGAGCTGATGTCCATGAGGACATAGTTGATGGAGTTCTCGGGCTCCTCGTTGTTCACGATGTCCTCCTCTTCGCAGTGATCGAAGGAGACGGTCTGGTCGCTGTAGTACGGGCTAACCTCGGTGAGCAGTGCGGAGTAGTAGGGGATGGCGACGGAGTAGGCGGCGCGGGAGAGCATCTCCCACTGGATGGTCGCGATCTCGGGGTCCATGCCCTGACGGATCTGGAAGAGATTGACCTCGGTGTTGGTCTCGGTACCAATGGCGTAGGCGCCGTCGGTGTTGGCGTTGAGGCCCGGGACCTTCTCGCCGCGGTTGCCAAACGCGCGGATCATCTCAAAGGTGTTCCAGTCGGACTTGCCGGGCTGGAAGAACAGCGGCTGCGCCTTGCTAACCAGGGCGCCGGTCGTGGCACGAGCATCTTCGCGCTCGTCCTTGACGATCTCGTAGTCGGTGCCCTCGGTGAGCGGCACACCGAAGTAGGCGCGACCCTGGACATAACGGGCCCAAGAATGCATGGCCTTTTCGCTAATTGCCTCGCCGTAGGTCTGGGCAACGTCAAATTGACCGTCATCGAAGTACTTGGCGAAGCCATTCTCCTTAGGCATGGACTCGATGGTCGCAGAGTGGAGACAGTTCGCGGTGTCGGTGAGGTCAACCTTGTAGTTGAGGTTGCCGATGTTGGGGTTGAGCGAGGCGATATCGTCAGTGAGCCTCATGGCGATCCACTGGTGGCCGGAAAGTGCGGCAAACAGCCAAGTCTCGTTGCTGTCGGCGATGATAATCTGATCGTTGCCGCAGGCGCCCTGCTCGTCGATGATCTTGCCGAGGAGCTCGACGCCCTCACGTGCATTGGCGCTTTCACCTAAGATAACGCTGCCGTAGCTGTACTCGCCAATACCGGTTTTGGTCAGGGGGTCTGCTGCCTCAGCATCAGCATTCATGCCGGTGGTCAGCGTTGCGGAGCAGGACACGCCCTTCTCATTGATGCCTGCCTCAGAGTAGGCATCATAGCGCCCGTGCCACTGGGAGGGATGGTCGCGTACATAGGTGTAGCGATACGTGGTCTTGGTCGAGGTATACATGAATGCGGACTCGTCCGAGCCGTACGTATGCCCCGGGCCGTGAGAAGGCTCAATGCCAAAGTGCTTGAGGTAGCGCTTATCGAAGTCCTCGGCGCGGCCATAGTACGTGTCACCGTCGGCCGTCAGCTTGTTGCCCATGTACATCTGCGTGCAGGCGAGCGCAGATGTCGGCATGGACATGATGGTTGCAGCTCCAAATGCAAGGCCTATGCCAAGCTTCTTGAGCGCGTTGACGGGATGAGTTTTACTCATGTTCCCTCCCAGCGTGCGAAAGCCCTCTGTCTCCAGAGGGCTTCAGCCAATAAATACTCTCCCCAAGCGTAACGAATTCGAAACAATATACATTCATGAAAGTTATTTACTCGATAAGCGTAGCGAAATATGCGATTAACGGTAAATTGAACTCATTTAGTGGGAAATCAATTTGTATAACGCCAGCGAAAAATGTAGCTAAATAAAGCGTCAAGAAAAAAGCGGACCCCTCGCCGGCATGTGGTTTCATGCCGGCGAGGGGTCCGGGCTGCACGGGCCGTCTAAGAGTAATGGCTACTTCTTTCGACGGTGAATCACGTTAATGGCATAGCCGACGAGCATGGCCAAAACGATGACGATAAAGCCAAGGATGGGGTTGTCGTTCACGGGGGTCCTCCTATTTTCCGAGCGGCGAGAATTCGTCGACGATGATATCAAGGCATTGCGGTAGCGCGCGGGCGCCAAAGACGCCGGAGTTGCTGGAAATGATCTCGCCATCAAACTGCATACCGAGCGATGGCGTGCAGGTAATCTTGGCTTCTTTGGTCTGGATGATCTTAAACTGCGGGCGGCCGAGTACCTTGCCGGCGGGGTCGAGCGCGGCGGTGATTACCGTGGGGAGCAACTGCACCGTGCGCACGGGCTCAATAACGACGATGTCGACCATGCCGTCGTTCATACGGCAGTTGGGGAACAGGTTGATGTCGTTTTGGATGACAGACGTGTTGCCCGCCATGCAGCAGATGCCGTCGAGCTCCTCAACAATGCCATCATGCTCAATGGTAAAGTGCGCCACCGTGGGGTTGGGCGTGGCGAGAGCGGAGAGGAAGTAGGCGATCTCGCCGATGTCGTTTTTGGTGGGGGCGGCCTTCATCATGATCTCGGCGTCAAAGCCCGAACCGGCGATGATGATAAAGCCATGGCGCTTTTCGTTGCCGTTCTCGTCGAGCCAAAAGAGCTCGCCCATGTCTACTTTGACCGTGCGGCCGGCGCGACATGCCTTGGCAAGCGCCGCTGCCTCGGGGGCATTGCCGATGTTGTTAAAGAACAGGCAGGCCGTGCCGGAGGGGAAGACGAGCGTGGGGACGCCGCAGCCGCGCATCTGGTCGAGCACGTTGGAGACGGTGCCGTCGCCGCCCGAGACGACCACGCGGTCGAACTCGCGAACGTCTGCCACGGCGTCCTCGGGCTCCATGCCATCGCCGATAAAGCGCATCACGACTTCGTCGCCGCCCTGTGCAAGGGCGTGCGTGAATGCGTAGATTTCATCTGAGCTGGGACCCGATGCCGGATTGTGGATGATAAGGCAGCGCATACTTACGTTCCCGTTCTGTGACTAACCGAGTATAGTTGTAGGGCAATGCCGATATCCTACCCGTGTTTTTCGGGCCTAACCTTATTCGATGGGTTGATATGTACATTTCCACACATCAGGCTCTGGTCGACTTTTGCCAGCGCGCCCGCGAGTTCGACGCGATCGCCGTCGACACCGAGTTTTTGCGCGAGCGCACGTTTCATCCGCGCCTGTGCCTGGTCCAGATTGCCACCCCCGCCGAGAGTGTCGCTGTCGATCCGCTGGTGATCGACGACCTGTCGCCGCTTGCCGAGCTTATGGCCGACGAGAGCGTGATCAAGGTCTTCCATGCCTGCTCGCAGGACATGGAGGTTATGCTCCATACCGTGGGCGTGCTGCCGCGTCCCATTTTTGACACGCAGGTGGCCGCCGCCTTCTTGGGCGAGCGCCAGCAGATTTCCTACGGCGCGCTCGTGCAGACGTTCTGCGGCGTCTCATTGCCCAAAACCGAGTCACTGACCGATTGGTCGCGCCGCCCGCTGACCGATAAGCAGATTGAGTACGCGATCGATGACGTCAAGTACTTGATCGTCGCCTATACCGAGATGATGAGTCGCCTGCGCGAGCTGGGCCGTGTGGACTGGGTGCTCGACGAGTTGCGCCCGCTGGCCGACGAGTCGCACTATCGCGCCGATCGCCACGAGGCGTTCCGTAAGGTCAAACGCATCAATTCGTGCAGCCGTCACCAGTTGGGCATCGCGCGCGAGCTCGCCGCCTGGCGCGAGGACCGCGCCGAGCGCCGTAACATCCCGCGCAAGTGGGTCATGTCCGACGACACGCTGCTGGCGCTCGTTAAGCGCAATCCCGTGCGCGTTGAGGAGTTCCGTAGCATTCGCGGTACCGATCAGCTGGGGGAGCGCGATGTGGACGGCGCACTCATGGCCATCAAGCGCGGCGCGAGCTGCCCGCACGATCGCCTGCCGCTCATGGTGCGCGGGCACCGTCAGATCTCGCCGGAGCTGGAGAGCGTGACGGACCTTATGTATGCGCTCATCCGCCTGGTTGCCGAACGCTCGGGAGTGGCGACCTCGGTTATTGCCTCGCGCGATGACCTGGCCGACTACATTGAGCATCCCGAGCAGAGTCCCCTGCGCGAAGGCTGGCGTTTTGAGCTTGTGGGCTCGCGTCTGGACGATCTGCTTTCCGGCAATATGGGGCTGACGGTGAAGGACGGAAAGATTGAGTTGTTATAGGGAAGCCTAGTTGGCTGGACGAGTGGGTAAAATGCCTCCAATGTGTAACTCGATTCGGAGGAATTCGTATGCCCTACTACTATGGATACGGCTTTGGCATCGACCCGCTGTACCTGCTGGTTGTTCTTGTCTGCACAGTGCTTGGCCTTGCCGCGCAGAGCTATATCAATTCGACGTACAAGACGTGGTCCAAGGTTCGCTCGGACGGCGACACGGGCGCCACGGTCGCTCGCCGCATGCTCGACGCCAACGGCTGCAATGCCGTGGGTATCAAGGGGGTCGCTGGTGAGCTTACCGACCACTACAACCCGCAGGACAACAATCTGTATCTGTCGGATTCCAACCGTTCGGGCGGCTCGGTCGCAAGCGTTGCTGTCGCTTGTCACGAGGCGGGTCACGCCGCTCAGCGTCAAAGTGGTTATGCCATGATGAGGGTACGCACCGCCCTCGTGCCGGTCGTCAACTTTACCCAGAACACTTGGACCATCGTGCTGCTCATGGGCCTGTTTATGAACATCGCGGGACTCACGACCCTCGCACTGATCTTCTTCTCGTTTAGCGTGCTGTTCCAGCTGGTTACGCTGCCGGTTGAGATTGATGCCAGTCGGCGCGCCGTGGCGTATATTGAGCAGTCGGGTATGAGCTCCAAGCAGGTCAACGGTGCCAAGAAGGTGCTGACGGCCGCTGCGCTTACCTATGTTGCCGCAGCGCTCACTTCGATCATTCAGCTGCTCTACCTTATGGCTCGTTACAACAGAAACTCCAACCGATAACAAATTGGGTCGCTGGGCGCCGTGGGGATTTGTGTCCCCGCGGCGCTGTACTATGTGTTGGACTTGAATTAGCGCAGGGCCGAAGCCCTTGTGCACGATGACGAAAGGGGGCTGCGTGGCAGGCTGGAATCTGACCGGCAATACCGTTTCCGCCGAGTTCGACGGATCGGACGAGCAGGAGCGCAAAGAGCTCAGCGTGAGCCAAGCGGTGGAGATCGCCGCCAGCGCGCTCGATGCCATTCCGCAGCTGAGCGTTTTGGGTGAGGTCACGGGTTTCCGCGGTCCCAATGCCCGAAGCGGCCACTGCTACTTCCAAATCAAGGACGACTCGGCGGCCGTCGACTGCATCATCTGGAAGGGCGCCTACCTTAAGCGTACCTTCGATCTGCGTGATGGCATGCAGGTGAGCTTTAAGGGCAGCTTCAATCTCTACAAGCCTACGGGTCGCATGAGCTTCGTTGCCCGCTCGTTCTCGCTGGCGGGGGAGGGCCTGCTGCGTCAGCAGGTGGCTCAGTTGGCCGAAAAGCTGCGTCGCGAGGGCCTGATGGACGAGGCACGCAAACGTCGCATTCCGGTGTTTTGCTCGCGTGTGGCAGTCGTCACCTCGCTTTCGGGTGCGGTAATCGACGACGTCAAGCGTACGCTGCGCCGTCGCAACCCGCTCGTCGAGCTTGTCTGCGTGGGCGCCAAGGTTCAAGGCGAGGGTGCGCCGGCCGAGCTCATTGATGGCTTGCGTCGCGCCGCTTCCATTACGCCGGCGCCCGACTGTATTTTGCTGGTGCGCGGCGGCGGCTCCTTTGAGGACCTCATGACCTTTAATGACGAGGAGCTTGCCCGCGCGGTGGCGGCTTGTCCTGTGCCCGTGGTGACCGGCATTGGCCATGAGCCCGATACCTCGATTTGCGACATGGTGAGCGACCGACGCGCCTCCACGCCCACGGCGGCGGCAGAATCGGTGGCGCCGGCTATGACGGAGTTGGCCGATGTGCTCGAGGCGCGCCATCAGCGTCTGGGTGCCGCGATGGCATCGATGATTGGGTCGGCCCAGGTTGACCTGGAGATGCTCGATCAGCGCGGTCGCCGTGCCTGGGATACCTATACGGCTCGTTTGGGTGATGCGCTCGATGCCGCTGCGTGTCGCCCGTGCCTCAACGACCCCACATTTATGGTCGAGCGTCGCGAATCGGAGCTTGCGCTGACTGCCGATCGCCTGTCGGGCGCCATAGTACGCTCGGTCGGGACATTCCGCTCCAACTTTGAGCGCTTGCCCGAGCGTCTGATTACAAGCACCTCGGGGCTCGATGGTAAGCGCCATGTGCTCACGCTTGCGAGTTCCCGCCTAGAGCATCAAGGACGCACGATGCTCAGCAAGCCAGCGTCCGACCTGAGCCGTGCGGCAGCGTCGCTCGATGCCCTGTCGCCGCTCAAAGTGCTTGCTCGCGGCTATTCCATCGCGTACAGCGATGATGGTGTGGCTACGAGTGCCAAGACCTTTAAGCCTGGCGACGCCATTCGCGTGCACATGGCAGACGGCAACGTGGCAGCAACGGTCGATACGGTCGAGTAGACCGCGTTTCGCAGTGATAGACCCTTAGGAAAGGAAACAGATATGGCAGAGAAGACCCCGGTCGAGCAGCTTACGTACAAGCAGGCTTCGCAAGAGCTGGAGCTCATCATCCGCAGCCTTGAGTCGGGCGATATGGAGCTCGAGGAGTCGCTCGAGAGCTACACCAGCGGCGTCGAGCTCCTCAAGAGCCTGCGCACCCGCCTGTCCGATGCCGAGCAGAAGGTCTCGGTGCTCCTTAAGGACGTCGACGGCAACGACGTGCTCGCCGACGGCGAAGCCGCCAACACCGACGACAACCTCTCGTTCTAACCATCCCGACCAAATATAATTATCTTGGTCTGTGAGAAAGGAACCAACCATGTGCGATTGCATCTTTTGCAAAATTGCCAACCACGAGATCCCCTCGACCGTTGTCTATGAGGACGATCAGGTCATCGCCTTCGACGACCTTAACCCCCAGGCGCCGGTCCATATGCTCGTGATCCCCAAGAAGCACTACAGCGACATCGCCGACAACGTACCTGCCGAGACCATGGGCGCCATGGCTCACGCCATCCAGGAGGTCGCCAAGGCCAAGGGCTTGGAGGACGGTTTCCGCGTCATCTCCAACAAGGGCGTCAACGCCGGCCAGACCGTCATGCACTTCCACATGCACGTCCTCGGCGGCAAAAACCTGGGCGAGAACCTCATCTGAGGGTGCGTAGCCCGTCGACTTGGCTGCCTTTGGAGTAATCTATGCAGCTTTCTCAACTCGAATACCTTCAAGCGGTAGCGAACTATGGCGGCGTGCGCAAAGCGGCTCGCGCCGTTCATGTGAGTCCGCAGGCCGTTTCGTCGGCAATCAAAAAGTTGGAATCTGAGTATCAGATTGGTTTGCTCGACCGATCGGCGGGGGAGGCTGTTTTGTCTCCGGCGGGCAGAGAATTTGCGCGTCGTGCACGCGTGATCCTGGCACAAGTCGACGATCTCAAAAAGTACGCTCAATCGAGGGGCGACGGCGTCTCCCCCGATGGCCACTTTCGTCTTTACGCCCCCTGTCTTCATGGGCGGGGGCGCCTTTTTGCCGAAAACTGGTATGACTCGTTTGAACGCTCGCACCCTCAGATTCATCTTGATGTGTGGCATCAGCCAACGGCAACATGCTTTGAATCACTTATACTTGGAATTTCGGACGCGGCTATCTCGTTTGAGGAACCACGGGACAGCGTCCTTTCTTCAAAATATTTGGGTGAAAAGGAGCTCAAGGTTCTTTCATGCCCAGCGGGTCATCAATCTGTTGACGCTATGACCATTCGTGAGTTACTGGGCGGCAGGCTTGCTGTTCCCATTAATTTGTCACCCTGTCTCAATGCGATTAACCAATGCCCTGAAGCCCAGCTCGTCAATTTTCGCTTCCGTGATGTTGAATACGGAAGCAGGGCTCAGACTGAGTTTCTTCAAGGCGGGGGATTGATATTGAGTTTGTCTGGGTCCTCTCTCGCATCGGATGGGTCAGAAGTGAGTGAGTGCTCCATTGAAGGTTCGCGTGATGTAACCTTGCCTATCTACTTTTGCTATCGGCAGAATTCCTGGACTGATCGACACCAGACGGTTTTTCTGCACCTATTGCGTCACCTTGCTTCGTGAGATTAATTGGCTTCGAGACGTCAAGTGATTATTGACGCCTTGTAACACATAACTGACAGCTTTGCCCTCATGCTTTTCCAAGATTCCGATTTAGATTGCTGACTCGTGGAGGACGGAGCATGAAAAACCGTACGGTTTTGCTTTATATGACATTCGTTTTTCTGTCGAACTTCAGCACCATCTTGTATTTTCTGACGGTTTACCTTGAATTCGTCGGATTCTCGATGGTGGCGATTTCTAGCATGATGATTGCATATCAAGTGAGTAAGTTCATCCTCGAAGTTCCCACTGGCTATATTGCTGATAGGTTTGGACGAAAGACCAGCGGTCTCGTTGGCGTCGTGGGGATGCTTGGATACTACGCCGCCCTGCTTCTCGTTCGTTCTCCTCTGCTTTTAATCGGCGCGTTTGCTCTCAAAGGTTTTGCCGTTGCATGTGTGAGTGGATCCATAGAAGCGATTTACATTGACGGCGTCTCTCAGGACCAGCTCGTAAGGCTTAATGTCGTTGAGCGATTTGTTTTCTATGCCTCTTATGCCATCTCCGCTTGTGTGGGCGGTTTCATTTCGTCCGTCGGTGCATACCTCATTGGTCTTTCGACAGATATCATCGCAATGGTGCTGACATTGGTTGTCGTTGTCCGCATTCCTGAGATGCGAGGAGGGGGCACTGCGGGGGCACCTGAGCGTGGAATTAGCCCGAAGATGATCGGTGGCGCTATTGCGTGTAATGGCATTCTTCGTTCAGCGTTCATCATGGACTGTTCTCAGGCATTTGCTTTTGTCGCCCTGGAAGACTTTTTCTCACTGCTGCTTGCGGGTCGCGGAATGAATGCCGTCGCTTCGGGTGTGACCATTGCGGTCCAGCTCCTTGCCTCGGCCTCCATGGGGCTTATTGTGCCCAGTGTGATTGCTCGTGTCGACAAGGGCCGTTTTGCGCGTATTTGCGGCATCATTCGCTTAGCATTGACAGCTTTGTTTTTGATCCCCCTTACTCCGGCTAATTTGCTGCCCGTGTTCTATGTGCTGCAGACGGTTGCGTACTCGTTGTTTGCCCCAATCAAATACTCAGTTTTCCAAAATGCTGCCGATTCATCGATGCGCTGTTCACTGATTTCGGTTCAAAGCCAGATGGTGGCGGTGGGTGCTGTTCTTTTCTATCTGCTCAACTCTGTGCTGAGTAGCGTTGCGGGCATTCGAGTCGTATTGCTTGTTGCGCTCGGGATTTCTTCCCTGGTGTATATCCCCGCGCTATTTCGTTTTACAAGTCAAAGGCCATGAGTATTTAGGCACCGATAACTCATATATCAACGCAATAAACCCGAGCGCGAGGGCGTTTGGGTTTATTATTGAAGCGTATGTAACCTGGCGGCGCCACACCGCCTGTTAGTAGGGAGACACATGAACGTTCTGGTCGTCAACGCGGGATCTTCGACCCTTAAGTATCAGGTCATCGATACCAAGTCCCACAAGGTGTCCGCAAAGGGCTCCTGCGAGCGCGTCTGCTTTACCGGTGGTACCTTCACCCATGCTGCCAACGGCTCCAAGAAGGTGACCGAGAACATCGAGTTCCCCGACCACAAGGTCGCCATCGAGGTCGTCCTGAAGGACCTCGAGGCCAACGGCGTCAAGATCGAGGGCATCGGCCACCGTATCGTTCAGGGCGGTTGGTACTTTGGCGATTCCTCCCTCGTCGACGAGGACGTCCTCGCCAAGATCCGCGAGGTCGCTCCGCTCGCCCCGCTGCACAACAACCCCGAGGCCAACGTTATCGAGTACTGCCTCGAGCAGTATCCCGACCTGCCCAACGTCACGGTCTACGACACCGCTTTCCACTTCAACATGCCCGAGGTCGCCAAGACTTACGCCCTGCCCAAGGACGTCTGCGACAAGCTGCACATCCGTAAGTACGGCGCCCACGGCACCAGCTACCGCTACATCTCCAAGAAGGTCGCCGAGATGACCAACGGCGAGGCTCGCAAGGTCGTCGTGTGCCACATCGGCTCCGGTGCTTCCCTGTGCGCCATCGAGGACGGCAAGTGCATGGACACCACCATGGGCTTGACGCCGCTCGACGGCGTCATGATGGGCACCCGCTGCGGCTCCATCGACCCGGCTACCGTGTGCTACCTGCAGCGCGAGGGCGGCTACACCTTCGACGAGGTCGACGAGATGATGAACAAGAAGTCCGGTCTTTTGGCTGTGACCGGCGGCAAGACCAACGACTGCCGCAACGTCGAGGAGCTCGCCGCCGCTGGTGACCCCGAGGCTCAGCTCGCCTTCGACATGTTTGTCTACAAGATTGCCGCCAAGGCGGCCGAGATGGCTACTTCTATGTGCGGTATGGACACCCTGGTCTTTACCGCTGGCATCGGCGAGCACGCTCCGGCCGTCCGCGCCGGCGTTGCCGACCGCCTGGCCTTTATGGGCGTCAAGATGGATCATGCCCGCAACGCCCTGCGTGGTGACGGCGCTTGGTGCCTGTCCGCCAAGGATTCCAAGGTCAAAATCTTTGTCATCCCCACGGACGAGGAGTTCATGATCGCTTCCGACGTCGAGCGCATCGTCAACGCCAAGTAATTGATGCAAGGGGAGGGGACTGGATGGCCTTGTGCCGTTCAGCCCCCTTTTACGCTCTTTGGGCGAAGAGTTTAATAGATATTTATTGAATTCTGATAACTTCTTATTAAGGGTACGGCCGCCTTATAGGTTTGACGACCGTACTGTAATCACGAAGGAGTCTCATGAACGTACTTGTTGTCAACGCTGGTAGTTCTAGCCTTAAATATCAACTCTTGGATACCGATACCCGCGAGGTTTTCGCCAAGGGCAACTGCGAGCGTATCGGCTCGGACATGGGCATCTTTGGTCACGCCGAGAACGGTGGCGCCAAGCAGACCGAGGAGGTCCCCTTCCCGGATCACCGTTCGGCTATCGCACGTGTGCTCGAGGAACTCGAGAAGACCGACTTTACGATCGATGGCATCGGCCATCGTATCGTTCAGGGCGGCTGGCACTTCGATGATTCCGCGGTCGTCGACGATGAGGTCATGGCTAAGATTCTTGAGGTGGCTCCGCTCGCCCCGCTGCACAACTACGGCGAAGCAGCGGCAATCGAGTATTGTCGCGAGAAGTATCCGGAGCTGCCCAATGTCGCCGTCTTCGACACCTCGTTCCACATGACCATGCCCGAGGTCGCCTACACCTACGCCCTGCCCAAGGACGTGTGCGACAAGTATCATGTGCGCAAGTACGGTGCCCACGGAACGAGCCACCGCTACGAGTGGATGATGGCCAAGGAGATCCTGGGTACGCGCTGCCACCGTCTGCTTTCGTGCCATCTGGGCAACGGCGCCTCGCTTGCCGCCATCGAGGACGGTGTGTGCCGCGATACCACGATGGGCCTCACGCCGCTTGACGGTCTGATGATGGGCACCCGTTGCGGTTCTATCGACCCGGCCACCGTGTGCTACCTCCAGCGCGAGGGCGGCTACACCTACCAGGAAGTCGATGACATGATGAACAAGCAGTCCGGTCTGCTTGCCATCTCGGGCATCTCCAACGACGCCCGCGACATCCGTACGCGCGCCTCCGAGGGTGACGAGCGCTGCCTGCTCGCCTTCGATATGTTCGCCTATAAGGCCATGCAGCAGGCCGGTTCCATGATCGCCTCCATGGCGGGCGTGGACACCATTACCTTTACCGCCGGTATCGGCGAGAATGACTGGTCGATCCGCAAGGCCTTCTGCGACTGCTTTGAGTGGCTGGGCGTGCGTATCGACAACAACAAGAACCGCGAGGCCGTGGGCAACGGCCCACAGGTCATCAGCGCCGCCGGCTCTTCCGTCACGGTCATGGTCATCCCCACCGACGAGGAATACATGATCGCCCACGACGTCGAGCGTCTGACCAAGACCAACTAACGCGCGCATTTGCAAGTAAACGACAGGCCTCCAGAGCAACAGCTCCGGAGGCCTTTTTACTTGCAGACGGAAATTTCAGTCCCAAAGTGATCATCGCCGGCAACGCCTGCGCTTCCAGCAACGACACCCATCCATTCAGATTCTCAGCCCCAGCTCGTAGCCAAGCCGCCGTCCACCCCAGATACCCTGATTACTACGTAGCGGTAGAAGGCCGTACGGGCTAACCCCTGAAAACAATCCGCAGACCAGAAACGCCCCCGTTCTTAGCTCCGGAGGAGCAGAACGGGGGCGTTTCATTGGTCGAGGACGTTTTCAGGGGTTAGCCCGTACGGCCTTCGGGCGAGTGCGTACGCTATTCAGCCATCTGAGCCTGGACGGCGGTGATGGCCACGACACCCACGATGTCGTCGGCAGAGCAGCCGCGCGACAGGTCATTGACCGGCTTGGCGATACCCTGCAGGATGGGGCCGTAGGCGTCGGCGCCGGCGAAGCGCTGGACCAGCTTGTAGCCGATGTTGCCAGCCTCGAGGTCGGGGAACACGAGCACGTTGGCCTTACCGGCGACGGAGGAGCCGGGAGCCTTGAGCTGGGCGACGGTGGGGACGATAGCGGCATCGAGCTGCAGGTCGCCATCGATGGCGAGCTCGGGAGCCTTCTCCTTGCAGAACTTCACGGCCTCCTGGACCTTCTTGGCGACCTCGCCACCGGCGGAGCCCATGGTGGAGTAGGAGAGCATGGCCACGTGCGGCTCGACGCTGCCCATAAAGGTGGACCAGGAGTGAGCGGAGGCGATGGCAATCTCGGAGAGCTCGTCGGAGGACGGGTTGATGTTGAGGCCGCAGTCGGCGAAGATCAGCGTACCGTCGGTGCCGAACTGCGGGGTGTCGGTGCACATAACGAAGAAGGCCGAGACCAGCTTGGTGCCCGGGGCGGTCTTGAGGATCTGCAGCGCGGGGCGCAGGGTGTCGGCAGTGGAGTGGCAGGCGCCGGAGACCAGGCCGTCAGCGTCGCCCATCTTGACCATCATGGTGCCAAAGTAGGTGGCGTCCATCACCTGGGCGCGAGCCTGCTCGATGGTGACGCCCTTCTTGGCGCGGAGCTCGGCAAACTTCTGCGCGTACTCCTCGTGCTTCTCGGCATTGCGCGGGTCGATGACGGTAGCGCCGGGAACGTTGATCTCGTCGGGGTTGCCCAGGATGACGATCTTTGCCAGACCTTCCTCGATGATCTTGGTGGCCGCGACGATGGTGCGCGGGTCCTCGCCCTCGGGCAGGACGATCGTCTTAAGGTCGGCCTTGGCGGCAGACTTCATACGGTTCAGGAAATCGCTCATGATACTCCTTACAAGCGTTTCGCTAAGCTCCAGGCCCTCGGCTGTACACGAATAAACCCGCTGCTAGCGGGTTTACCTTTCAATAATGTACGCCGCGGTGCTTGAGCTTTCCTTGTGTGGCAAGCTCATTATAGGACGCATTAGCGCTATAATCGCTCTGATAAATATGTCTCGACGTATGTTCGAGAAAAAGCCCAGTTAAAAAGCGTGTGGCTTTTGACAAGGAGTATCGATGCAGATTACCTCAGGCCTGCCTGAAGGCTTTAATGCCGGTGCGTACGACATGATCGTTGTCGGCGCCGGTTATGCCGGTGCCGTTTGCGCCCGCCGTCTTGCCGAAACTATCGGCTATCGTGTTGCCGTTTTGGAGCGTCGCGGCCACATCGCGGGTAATGCCTACGACTGCACTGACGAGGCCGGAATCCTGGTCCACGAGTACGGTCCACACATCTATCACACTTTTAACGAGCGCGTCCATAACTTCCTGTCGCGCTTTACCAAGTGGACGGACTACCAGCACAAGGTGCTCGCCAACATCAACGGCACCCTTATGCCCGTACCCTTTAACCATGCGAGCCTCAAGCTTGCCTTTGGCGATGAGCGCGGCGAGGAGCTGTATCAGAAGCTCGTGGAGACCTTTGGCAAGGACGTCAAGGTGCCCATTATGGAGCTGCGCAAGAAGAACGACCCGGATCTTGCCGAGGTCGCCGATTATGTCTATGAGAACGTCTTTTTGCATTACACCATGAAGCAGTGGGGCCAGACGCCCGACCAGATCGACCCCTCGATCACCGGCCGCGTTCCCGTCTTTGTGGGCGATGACGATCGCTACTTCCCGCAGGCTCCTTTCCAGGGCATGCCGCAGGACGGCTATACCGCGCTGTTCGAGCACATGCTCGATCACGATCTGATCGACGTATTCTGTGACGTAGACGCCCGTGACCTCTTTGAAATCGACGAGACCACCGTCAAGATCGACGGCAAGGTCTATGGTGGCGAGATCGTCTACACCGGTCCACTCGACGAGCTGTTCAACCTCGACCTGGGCGCGCTGCCGTACCGCACGCTCGATATGAAGTTCGAGACGTTCGATATGGATCAGTTCCAGCCCGTGGGCACCGTCAACTACACCACGAGCGAGGACTATACGCGCATTACCGAGTTCAAGAACATGACTGGTCAGGTCCTGCCCGGCAAGACCACCATCATGAAGGAGTACTCCAAGGCCTATACGCCCGGCTCGGGCGAGACGCCGTACTACGCCATCCTGGAGCCCGAGAACCGTGAGCTCTATGAGCGCTACCTTGAGCGCGTCCAGAACCTGACGAACTTCCACCCAGTGGGTCGTCTGGCCGAGTATCGTTACTACGATATGGACGCCGTGACCAATTCTGCCCTCGATCTTTCGGATGAGATTATCGCCTGCCATGCATAAAGTCATAACATTCGGTATTCCCTCGTATAACGCCGCCAAGGATATGGACCATTGCATCACCTCCATCTTGGAGGGGAGCAATTACGCCACCGATATCGAGATTATCGTGGTGGACGACGGCTCCAAGGACGAGACGGCCGCCAAGGCCGACGAGTGGGAGGCACGTTATCCCGGTATCATCCGCGCGGTGCACCAGGAGAATGGCGGCCACGGTATTGCCGTCCTTTCGGGTCTGCGCGAGGCACAGGGCACCTACTACAAGGTTGTCGACTCGGACGACTGGCTTGACGGCGCTGCCCTTTCGACCATGCTGTCGATTCTGCGTGGCTTTGAGGAGCGCGACCAGCGCGTCGACCTGTTTATCTCGAACTACGTGTACGAGAAGGTTTACGAGGGCACGCATACCGCGATTGGCTACAAGTTTGCCCTGCCGCGCAAAAAGATTTTCTCTTGGGACCAGATCGGACACTTCCGTCCCGATCAGAACCTGCTCATGCACAGCCTGTGCTATCGCACCGACGTACTGCGCGAGTCCAATCTGCCTATGCCGGCACACACCTTCTACGTGGATAATATCTACGCATACGTGCCGCTGCCGCGCTGCAAGACCATGTACTACGCCGACATCGACCTCTATCGCTACTTTATCGGTCGCGAGGGTCAGAGCGTCAATGAGGCCACGATGGTCAAGCGCCTGGGCCAGCAGTTCCGCGTAACGCGCATCATGATGGAATCGTTCCACCTGTACCAGGACGTTGAGTCCTCGCGTCTGCGTTCGTACATGATGGGCTACTTCACCATGATGATGGCGATTTGCTCGGTGCTCACCAAGCTTTCCGAGGAAGATTGTGCCGATGAGCGCCTGAAGACGCTGTGGAAGGACCTGAAGGAGTACGACGAGCGCATGTATCGTCGCGCTCGCTACGGCGTGGTCGGATTCTTTACCAACCTGCATGGACGGGCCGGAGACAAAACCACACTCGGCCTATACCGTCTTGCCTCAAAGATCTTCAAATTCAACTAGCTGCTGAATAATCGCTGCTGATGGGTTGACTGGGCCCCTTGGCCTTTAGTTTGCTACTGCGAACAGTCCTGCTCGCACGGAAAGCACATTAAGTGCTTTCCGGCTCGTGCGGAACTTGTATCAAACTAAAGGCCAAGGGGCCTCTGCTATAAGAATTGATTGTCAGGAAGCTGAATTTGAAGATCTTAGACGCGCGGTACACAGGGGCCTGGGCTGAAAAGAATTTGGTTGGTAGTCGGTCGGAGGCGGGCGGGCGTTACGTTTGTCGCGAGTTCCGCATGCAAAGAAGGCCACTTAATGTGGCCTTCGTCTTGCATGGGACTGTAGAGCAGCAAACGTAACGCCCGCCCGCCTCCGACCGACGGTCGAGTGAAGTTACTTCGCGGCGCCGGGGATGCCGTGGGAGGTTTTGGCGGTTTTGGCTCCGTTTACGATGGCGGTCTGTAGGGCCCTTACGGCGAGCATGCCCAGCAGGTCTAGGGGAACGGCGGCGCTCGTCTGAGCGTCTAGCTTGCCGCTGGCGAGGGTGTAGATGGTGTCGCCGTCGTTGGTGGTGTGCGTGGGGCGGATGGCGTGCGCATAGGCGTCTGCGGCCATCTGGGAGACCTTGGTGGCCTGAGCCTTGGTGAGCTCAACGTTGGTGACGATGCAGCTGATGGTGGTGTTGGTGCGGTCGAGCGGCATCTGCATAGATCCGGCGGCGGCAAGGGCTGCGAGCTCCATGTCGACGATCTGGTCGCTATCGGCTGCGGCGCGCATACCAGCGACCCATTCGCCGGTGAAGGGGTCGACGACATTGCCGCAGGCGTTGACCGAGACCACGGCACCCACCTTAACAGGGCCGAGTGCCACGGCGGCAGCGCCTAGGCCGGCCTTCATGCAGGTGGCGGGGCCCATGAGCTTGCCCACGGTGGCACCGGTGCCGGCACCTACATTGCCCTGCTCGAGCGTGGTGGGGGTGTTGTCGAGCGCCTCGCGCACGGCGGAGATGCCAGCCTCAATGTCGGGGCGTACGGCGGGGTCGCCAAAGGCGAGGTCGAAGATGCAGCTGGAGCACACGATAGGCACCTGCGTGGGGCCGACGGGAAGGCCGATGCCGCGGCTCTCAAGCTCGCGAGCGACGCCGCTTGCGGCCTCCAGGCCAAAGGCCGATCCGCCCGAAAGGCAGACGGCGTGGACCTTGTCGACGGTGTTCTCGGGACGCAGCAGGTCGGTTTCGCGCGATGCCGGGGCACCGCCGCGAACGTCAACGCCGCCGGTGGCGCCCTCGGGTGCCACGATTACGGTGCAACCGGTGCCGGCCTCCTCGTCCGTGTAGTTGCCAAAGCAAAAGCCATCGACATCGCAAACGTCAATGGCCTCAAGCAGTGTATCCATGTTTTACTCCTATCGGTTTTCCGCCGGGCCTTATGCCCGGTCGGGATCCGTACGGTACGCCGAAATTGTAGGCGCTGGGGGATACCCAGCGCCAGATGCAATTACGATAGTTTTTGAATCGCGCGTGCGACGCGAGCGATGGGCAGGCCCACCACGTTGTAGAAGTCGCCCGAAATATCATGCACGAGCATGCGCCCGCCGACGCCCTGGATGCCGTAGGCGCCGGCTTTGTCCATGGGCTCGCCCGAGGCGACGTAGAGCTCAATCTGCTCGTCGGTGAGCTCATAGAACGTCACGTCGGTCACATCGACAAACGACAGGCTCTCGGCGGCATGCGGGGCTGTGGCGTCTCCGGCTCTAACGATGCAGACGCCGGTTGCGACCTGGTGCGTGCGCCCCGAGAGCTCGTGGAGCATGGTGCGGGCTTCGTCCTCGTTTGCCGGCTTACCCAAAAGCTTGCCATCGAAGGTGACGATGGTGTCGGCCGCGATGGTCAGCTCATTGGGCTCGGCGTGCTCGGCGGCAACGGCGGCAGCCTTAGCGCGAGCCAAGCGCTCGACAAGCGTAAGCGGGGTCTCGTCATCAAAAGGAGTCTCGTCGATGTCAGCGGGAATGACGCGGACGTCGTAGCCCGCTTCGCGCATCAACTCGATGCGGTGCGGTGATTGCGAAGCCAAAATCATAGCTGAATGCCCTCGGCAACCTTCTCGACAGCCTTGTCTCCGGCGAGCGTACGCAGCAGCTCAAGCGCAAAGGGGAGCGACTGGGCCATGCCGCTGGCGGTGATGATATTGCCGTCGTGCGTGACCTTGTCGCCGGTATAGGCGCCCTCGGGGAAGCTCTTCTCAAAGCCGGGGAAGCACGTGGCGTGGCGTCCCTCGAGCAGGTCAAGCTCGCCCAGGATAAACGGGGCGGCGCAGATGGCGGCAACGTGCTTGGTCGCGGCGAACTCGCAGACTACGTCGCAGACGCGCTGGTCGGCGCGCAGGTTGGTGGCGCCGGGCAGACCACCGGGCAGCACGACGCAG
The DNA here is from genome assembly GCA_959601045.1 of uncultured Collinsella sp. Taxonomy (GTDB): domain Bacteria; phylum Actinomycetota; class Coriobacteriia; order Coriobacteriales; family Coriobacteriaceae; genus Collinsella. Next base: position 29,137 of record CAUGNZ010000001.1, on the reverse strand, counting down.
TCATACTCGTCAAAGTTAATCTCGTCAAAGAGCGCGTCGCAGGTTACGGGAATTTGCAGTGAGCTTACGACCTCGCGCGTGGGCATGATCGAGACGAGCGTGGCACGCACGCCGCCGCGACGCATGACATCGACCATGGTCAGGCATTCAATCGTTTCAAAGCCATCGGCGGCAAGAACGGCAACGCTGGGCATAAGGGTTCCTTTCAAAAAACGGCATACAATTAGCCGTCTTATACCCCGAAGACCTCCGCTTGCCACGCTCGATTTCCCAATGTTTAAAATAGCCCCGTCCGAATTAGCTACCCCCACCCATCCTCAACAATCTCAATCTGTAACATCCATCGACCAAAACTAGCCCCAACTGTTGCAGATCGAGACAGTCCCCAACAGCACTGCCCCGTTCGGGGAACGACCGCCACAGGTACGGCGGGCAGAGGCTCACTTTTTTCTCGGTTTTTCTTGACGGAATCTCACCTGTTGTAGTACTATGCCCCAGTCTAAAAACGCGTGGACTTTTCTGGGCGCTAGCCACCTTTTTGCCACGCAACCGAGCAGTCGGTTGCGTGGCTTTTTTCGTCTTGGCAGCAGGTGCCACATGCACCGCCAGAAGACCGCACGAGCCCACCTTCCGACTGCAGGGAACAGACGCACGAGACGTGCGTCTGCAAGACAGCAGACGGAAGGGAGCCTAATGGCAGGAACAAACACAATCAAGCAGCAGGCCGCCGGGGCGGGAGCCACGGGCGCGGGACAGGCCAAGGCGGCGCTCCAGGTCTTTGCGGGCGGCGCCTGCTACGGCGCGATGGCCACGACCTACAAGCTCGCCTACGCCGCGGGCTTCACCTCGGCACAGGTGGTGGCGAGCCAAGCGTGGCTCGGCTGCCTCTTCTTCGCCCTCGCCACGCTCGCAGGGCACGCACTCGGGCACCGCTGGCAGCGCGTGGGCTGGAAGCTCGCCCTTAAGCTCATGGGCCTGGGAGCCCTCACCTGCCTCACCTCAATCCTCTACTGCTATGCCATGAGTGTGCTGCCCGCCCCGGTGGCGCTCACGCTCCTCTTCCAGTTCACGTGGCTGGGTCTCGTGTGGCAGACCGTCATGACGCGCCGGCCGCCGAGGCCCCTCCAAGTGGCCTCCGCCCTGACCATCGTCTTCGGGACGGTGTTCGCGAGCGGCGTTTACAAGACCGGCATCACCGGGTACGACCCCGTGGCCCTGCTCTGCGCGCTGGGGGCGGCCGTGTCCTGCTCCCTCTTTGTCACCCTCTCCGGCAAGGTCGAGGCCCCCTGCTCGTCCGAGCAGCGCGGCGTCATCGTGTGCGCGGGCTCCGTGGTCATGTCGCTCACGGTGTGCCCGGACTACGTCGTCTCGGGCGTCCTCGCCCAGGGCGTCCTGCCCTTTGCCGTCATCGCCGGCTTCTTTGGCATGCTCTGCCCGGTCTTGCTCTTCGGCATGGGCTCTCCGCACCTGCCCGCGGGTCTCTCCACTGTCATGGCCGCCGCGGAACTCCCCGCCGGCCTGCTCATCGCCATGATCGTCCTCGGCGAGCCGCTCGGCGTCGTCGAGTGGCTGGGCGTCGCCATCATCCTCGCCGGCGTGTGCCTGGCACAGGTCCCCTCCCTGCTTGGAGGCCGGGAGGCACGTCGCGCCGCCGCAGGACAAGCCGTCAGCTAGTCACCCCTTCACGGGCGGCCCGCGCGCATCAGGGAAAGGGCCACGGGCCCGGCGCGTGAGGTCGCAAGGACGTTATAAAGCGTCCCCGCAGAGGTGGGGGCGCCAGAGAGAAGGAGGCACCATGCCATTTCCAAAAGGGTTCCTTTGGGGAGGAGCCACCGCTGCTAACCAATGCGAGGGAGGTTATGACGAGGGCGGCCGCGGCCTTGCCAATGTCGACGTCATCCCACACGGGTCGGAGCGCAACGACGTAAGTCGCGGCCTGAGGCGCATGCTCGACTTTGAGCCCGGGTACTACTACCCGGCCCAGACGGGCATCGACTTCTACCACCACTACCGCGAGGACATAGCCCTCTTCGCGGAGATGGGCTTTAAGGTCTTTCGCCTCTCCATCGCCTGGAGCCGCATCTTCCCCAATGGCGACGAGGAGGAGCCCAACGAGGCCGGGCTCGCCTTCTACGAGGACGTGTTCCGCTGCTGCCGCGAGCACAGGATCGAGCCCCTCGTGACCATCACGCACTTCGACTGCCCCATCCACCTCGTCAAGAAGTACGGCGCCTGGCGAAACCGCGCCCTCATCGAGCTCTACAAGCGGCTCGTGAAGGTGCTCTTCAACCGCTACCGCGGCCTCGTGCATTGGTGGATCACGTTCAACGAGATGAACATGATCTTGCACCGTCCCTTCATGGGTGCCGGCATCGTCCTCGAGCCCGGGGAGAATGCCCGCGAGGCCGAGTACCGCGCCGCGCACAACGAGCTCGTGGCGAGCGCCTGGGCCACCAAGATCGCCCACGAGGTCGACCCGGAGAACAAGGTTGGCTGCATGCTCGCCGCGGGAAGCTACTACCCCTACTCCTGTCGTCCCGAGGACGTCCGTGCAGCGCAGGTCAAGAACCAGGAGGACCTCTTCTTCGTGGACGTGCAGGCACGCGGGCACTACCCCGGCTACGCGCTCAAGATGCTCGAGCGCGAGGGCATCGACGTGGGCATGACCGCCGAGGACGAGCGCATCCTTGCGGAGAACACCGTCGACTTCATCTCGTTTAGCTACTACTCCTCGCGCTGTACCGCGGGCGACCCCGATTCCGTGGGCGGCGTCGCCGAGGGCAACGCCTTCGCCGGCGTAGAGAACCCCTACGTGCGCACGAGCGACTGGGGCTGGGTCATCGACCCGCTGGGGTTCCGCATCACGATCAACGACCTCTGGGACCGCTACCAGAAGCCGCTCTTTGTGGTGGAGAACGGCCTCGGCGCCTATGACGAGGTGCTTCCCGACGGCACGATCGAGGATGACTACCGCATCGCCTACCTGCGCGAGCACATCGAGGCCATGCGCGACGCTATCGAGCAGGACGGCGTCGAGATGCTCGGCTACACCACCTGGGGGCCGATCGACCTCGTGAGCGCGGGCTCCGGCGAGATGGAGAAGCGCTACGGCTTCATCTACGTGGACCGCGACAACCTGGGCAACGGCACGCTCGAGCGCAGGCGCAAGAAGAGCTTCTACTGGTATCAACAGGCCATCGCCACCAACGGAGGCGACCTGGGCTAACCACCCGGGCAATATCACTAAGGAGAAAATAATGGCTGAAAAATACGACGACCTGGCCAGATCCATACTCGAGAACGTAGGCGGCGCTGAGAACGTCGCCAGCGTCGCGCACTGCATCACGCGCGTGCGCTTCAAGCTCAAGGACGAGTCCCGCGCCAACACGGCCAAGATCGAGGCCCTCAAGGGCGTCATCCAGGTCATCCAGGCCAACGGCCAGTACCAGGTGGTCGTGGGTAACATCGTCGAGGACGTCTACGACGCGGTCCTGGAGGCCGGCAACTTCTCGGGCGGCGCAAGCGCCGACGACGAGCCCCAGGGCGATAAGACCGTTGCCTCCGTCGTCATCGACCTCATCTCTGGCATCTTCCAGCCCATCCTGGGACCGCTTGCCGCCGCAGGCATCATGAAGGGACTGCTTGCCCTCATCACCTACTTCGTCCCGGCCTTTGCAAACGACGGCCTCTACACGCTGCTCTACACCGTGGCTGACGGCTTCTTCTACTTCCTTCCCGTCGCCCTGGCGTTCAGTGCCGCGCGCAAGTTCCGCATGAACGAGTTCACCGGCGTGGCAATCGGCGTGGCGCTTCTCTACCCGACGATGGTCGCCCTGACCTCGGGCGAGGCGCTCGGCAGCATCGACCTCGGCGTGGCCGGCACGTTCTCGTGGTACGCCACCGCCCTCGGGCTCCCCATCATCATGCCCGTGTCCGGCTACGTGAGCTCGGTGATCCCCGTCCTTCTCATGGTGTGGTTCGGCTCTATCCTTGAGCGCTGGCTCAAGAGCTGGATGCCGGCTGCGCTCAAGATGTTCCTTGTCCCGCTCGCCACGATGACGGTCTCCATCGTCTTGGGCTACCTCATCATCGGCCCGGTGGCCACCCTCATCACCAACCTGCTGAGCGCGGCATTCTCGTTCATCTTCCAGCTCCCCGTGGTTGGTTCCGTCCTGGGCAGCGCCCTGGTTGGCGGACTGTGGATGTGCCTCGTCATCTTTGGCTTCCACTGGAGCCTCATCCCCATCTCCATCATGAATCTGAACACCCTCGGCCACGACAGCGTGCTCGCCGCCACCATCGGCCACGGGTTCGCGCTCGGAGCGGTCATCTTTGCCATGTACCTCAGAAACAAGGACGAGCGCTTCCGCGGCATCGCCCTTCCCGCGATGATCTCCGCCTTCTTCTTCGGCGTCACCGAGCCGGGCATCTACGGCATCGCCCTCCCCAACAAGCGCGCGTTCGTCGTGGCATGCCTGAGCTCCGCCGTGGGCGGCGCCATCGTGGGAATGACTGGCGCTCTCATGTACATCTCGGGCGGCCTCGGCGTCTTCAACCTGCTCAACTTTATCGACGGGACCCCTGGTGGCGCCGGGATCTCCCACATGATCTTCGCGATCATCGCCTCGCTCGTCTCTGCCGTCCTGGCCTTTGTTATCGAGTTCATCACCTACCGGCCCAACGACGATGAGGAAGGCACCCGCTAGCCTGCGCCCTCCTCAATCAGCTCTATGTAATTGAGGGGCAGTTGAGGTGGGTGAGGGCCGAAGGCGATCAAGGTGGCCGCCCTCGGCCCGGGACAACCTGCCAGAAGGCGTTTAGCTTTCTCGGGCGGCGCTGAAATGAACTGCGCCCCGATACTTGGACGGGTCAATTAGCGGCCTATGCCGCACATGGGGACTGATTTCGGAACTCCTCCGGGGTCAGTCCCTTTTGCTTAACCCGCCTCCTCTTGTTCCAGTGAACGGTATAGGCTTCGAGGTCCCGCTTGAACTCCTCGAAGCTCCGCCACGTCCGGCTCCTGTAGAATTCGTCCTTCAGGCGCCCGGGCAGCAGCTCCGTCGCATGAGCTTGCCCTCGCACGCCGCCGGCCCCGGCCGGGTCCGGGCACCCTTCGGCCTCCCGCTGGCCTTCGGCGCGCCCGCACCCCCTGTCGCAAAGCTCTGCTGCAAGAGTCCTCAGCGTGGCGTCGTGCCTGACTCTCCCGTCCATAAAGAAGCCCCCATTTCTAATGTTCAAGAAATGAGGGGCGGTTCAATTTCGGGACGGGGATTAAATAATCATTCGGAGCAAATCTATTTTTATCCCCGTGCCAGAAAAATCATCGGGCGTGGTCTGGGGCAAACAGTCTAGTTGCGCTTGAGGTGGACGACGGTTTCGCAGTGGAAGGTTTGCGGGAACAGATCGACCGGCGTGATCTTGACGGGGGAGAAGGTACCTTCCTCGACAAAGCGCTTAAGGTCGCGTGCCAGGGTGGCGGGGTCGCAGCTCACATAGGCGACATCGCGAGCGCTCGTGCTGGCGATGAGGTCGATAGCCTCGGGCGCCAGACCTGCGCGCGGCGGATCGACTACCAGGACATCGGCGTCCTGATCGGGGAACTCGCGCACCGCGTCGCCGCCGATGACGTCGACGTTATCGAGTTTGTTGATCTCTAGGTTACGGCGCAGGTCGCGCACGGCCGGGCCGTAGGCCTCGACGGCGGCAACAAAGTCGCAGCGGCGGGCGAGCGGCAGGGTGAAGGTTCCAGCTCCGCAATACAGGTCCACGGCAAGTTCGTCTTCCTGCGGGTCGAGCGCCTCCATGACAAGCTCGATCAAAATCTCGGCACCCTTGGTGTTGACCTGGAAAAACGACGGGGCCGAAAGGCGCATCTGGCCGTCGGCGATGTTCTCGGTCCAGGAGCCCTCGCCGGCGAGCATCTCAACCTTGGAGACGCGGCGGGCCTTCTTCTCACCCTTGCTCATAACGCGCACTATGCTCGTGGGGTGTGCGGCGTCTGCCAGCACGCGCGAGACTTGCGAGCGCGGAAACGACCCCGTGGGCGTCCAGAGCGCGACCTCGAGCGCTTTGGTGCGACGCGAGGCGCGAATGCCCACGCGCTCCAAGCCCAGGTCGTGGCTGCCGCTCAGATAGTTAAGCGCGCCGACGACCGATTTGAGCGCCTTGGGAAAACGCTTATCGAACAGCGGGCACGAATCGACGGTCACGATCTTGCTGGGATCGACGCCGTGCATGCCAAGACGCACGCGGCCGTTTACAACGGTCGGTTCGAGCTCAATTTTATTGCGGTAGCCCCAATCGTCCTTGGTGTGGCGGATGGGCTGCACCAGCTCGTCGACTTGCTCAGGGGTGAACTTGCCGATGCGCTCGAGCGTGGAGCGCAGGTTTTGCTCCTTGGCGGCAAGCTGAGCGGTGCGCGAGAGATTGCCCCACGAGCAGCCACCGCAGACGCCCACGAAGGGGCAGGGAGGCTGAATTCGATCGGAGCTTGGCTCAAGAATCTCGGTGGCGCGGGCGCGCATAAACGACTTGCCGTCCTGCACGATTTCGGCCTCGACGGTATCGCCCGCCACGGCGCCCTGCACAAATACGGCCTTGCCGTTGTCGGCGTGCGCCAGACTATCGGCGCCATACGTCATCGATTCTATGGTGAGCTTCATATTCCTGCCTGTCATTCGCATTGTTGTCCGCAACCATGGTAGCAGGGAAAAGCGCCCGTACCTGAGGCATTCCTCAAATACGGGGCGCTTCTACAAACGTCTATTTCGTCTTGCCGGTAATGAGCGTCTTGAGTCCTAGGCCGATTAGGCCCAAGCCCATGCGCACGCGACCGGGGCGATGGCGCTCGATGGCTTTGGTCTTGCCGGCGGGTTTCTCGCGGCGGGCGCTTGCCTGGGGCGCGGGCTTGGCGGTCTGCGGCTGAGGCTGGGGTGCAGGCTCGGGCTCGGGCTCCAGGTCGGGCTCGATGACGGTCGCCTGGACCTTCTGTACCTTAGAGGCTGCCGGCTGTGGCTCGGGCTTGGGGCCCAGAACAGGTGCGGATTCCGGTTTTGCTTTGGCGACGGGCTCCGAAGCCACGGCTGCGGACTCGGCGTTGCGATAGGCGCGCTCCAACAGGAACTCTTGCGAGTTAAAGGGCTTCTCACCCTCTTTTCGCTCTACGGGAACCCAGGTGCCGTCGCTCGTCAGGCTACGTGCCTTTACGTTGTCGCGCAGCTGCACACCCATGTACTCGTGCACCAGTGCGCGGCAGGTGGGGTCGAGCACGGGGAAGGCGATCTCCACACGATGCTCGGTGTTGCGCGTCATCATGTCGGCAGAACTCAGGTAGATCATGTCCGAGTCCACGCCGAAGGCATAGACGCGCGCGTGCTCCAAGAAACGTCCGACGATGGAACGTACGTGCACGTTTTCGGTCTTGCCCGCAATGTTGGGCTTCAGGCACGAGATGCCGCGGATGATCATGTCCACGCGCACGCCGGCACACGATGCCTCGGAAATCTTGTCGATGACCTCGCGGTCGGTCAGCGAGTTGAGCTTAAAGAACACGCGCGCGGGCTCACCGGCGAGAGCGCGTTGGATCTCGCGGTCCAGGCCGCGCATGATGAGTGGCTTAAGGCCGACGGGCGCCACACCCAAAAAGCGGTAGTCGCCGCGCAGGTTGCCCAGCGACAGGTTGCGGAAGAACAGGTTGGCGTCTTCGCCGATCCCGGGATGGGCGGTCATGAGCATAAAGTCGCTGTAGAGCTTGGCCGTCTTCTCGTTAAAGTTACCGGTGCCCAAAAGCGTGAGTCGGGTGAGCGCCATGCCCTCGCGATAGGTGAGCTGGCAGATCTTTGAGTGGCATTTAAAGCCCTCGGAGCCATAGATGACGGTGCAGCCCGCTTCTTCCAGACGCTCTGCCCACTCGATGTTATTTTGCTCGTCAAAGCGCGCGCGGAGCTCCATGAGCACCGTGACCTCTTTGCCGTTCTCGGCGGCGTCAATCAACGACTCGCACAGACGACTCTGCTTGGCCACGCGGTAGAGCGTGATACGCAGCGAGATGCACTCGGGGTCGTATGCGGCCTCGTGTACCAGGTCCAGGAACGGATTCATGGCCTCGTAGGGGTAAAAGAGCAACTTGTCGCCCTGCAGCACCTGCTCGCGAATGGAGCGGGACATGTCGATGGTGGGATTGGGCTGCGGCTTAAACGGCGTAAAGAGGAGCTCGTTGCGCAGGTGCTCGGGAATTTTGCCCTCGATGCCAAAGACGTAGCCCAGGTCGAGCGGGATATCGCAGGTAAAAACCGAGCGGCGCGAAAGCTCGAGCGCTTTGCGGATGGTCTTGAGCGTCGCCTTCTCGAGCGAACCGGAGACGGCAAGCACCACCGGCTGCAGGCGCAAGCGCTTTTTGAGGATGCGCTTCATGTGCTGGCGGTAATCCTCTTCCTCCTCGACGCCCTCGCCGTCCGGGTCGATATCGGCATTGCGGGTGACGCGGATCAGAGCGCGGTCGAGCGGCTTATAGGAGCCAAAGCAGCTGTCCAAGCAGGCAAGAATGACGTCCTCGAGCAAGATGTAGGAGTAGGTGCCGGCGGGCGAGGGAATCTCGACCACGCGGTTCATCGAGGCGGGAATCTCGATGAGGCCCAGCAGACTTTCCTCGTCCGTGACACCGTCCAGTCCGCAAGCTAGATAGAGTGCGCCGTTGCGCAGGTTGGGGAAGGGGTGGCGCGGGTCAATGACCAACGGCGAGATGACCGGCGACACGTAGGCCTGGAAGTAGCGGGTGACAAAGGTGCGCTCCTCGGGCGTAAGCGAATCTATGCGAGCGCGGTGAACGCCCAGGGCGTCGAGTTTGCCCTCGATGCTCTTGAAGATGGACTCCCAACGGGTAAGGAGTCCGGGCATTTCGGTCATGACAGCATCGACCTGTTCGGAGGCGGTCATATTGCTCTTGTTGTCCACAGGCTGTTTTTTGAGTTCTGCCAAGTCGGACAGGCCGCCCACGCGCACCATGAGAAACTCGTCGAGGTTGGACTCGAAGATCGACACGAACTTTAGACGCTCGAACAAAGGAACGGTCTCGTCGAATGCCTCGTCAAGCACGCGGTTATCAAAGCGCAGCCAGCTAAGCTCTCGGTTTTGCGTATACGAAAAATCACGCGGCGGCTTGCGCAGCTTGGCGGCCTTTTGCTTCTTTTCGATTTTGCTCGGCATATGCATCTGTCCGTTCAGTCCCCGCAGGGGACGATAGCCTAACTCTATTCTCTATTGTCTCAATTTAGTTGACCGCTGGCACGGACGTATCGCGTGAACGGTATCTTTACCTATTTCTTACGATGTCCGGCCATAGAACTAACGCTCGCGACGCTATTGCTAGCGTTCAATATTCTCACTCAACTGATAAGGATGCGTGAATAAGAATGATGGCAAGCTGAATATCATTGAATTCGGTCCAAAACGTGGGCTAGCTTCATTTATATACATAAAACCGTTTTACCTATGCAATTCTGAATCATGGATTTATAGATGCGATGGGGGATAATTTATAGGAAAAAGAGCATTTACCTTAGAAAAGTTACTTTAGAGCGCCGAAGTGCATCATGGGGGAATCACATGCGATATACCGTTCATCGCACTTTGTTGACCGTTCGGGGGTGAAGTGGAATTGCGGGTGGAATTTGGATATAACTAGAGCTGTCAGCAAGCAGCGCCCGTTACGGAAGGGCGCTGATAGATTCGGCCGAAAGGCCCGAAAGAAAGGTAGGAGGCCATGACGAAAGGTCTGCACGTGCCTTCCGAGATCGGCAAGCTCAGGAAGGTCTGCCTGCACCGTCCCGGCGACGAGCTCCTCAACCTGCCGCCCGACGAGCTCGAGCGACTCCTGTTCGACGACGTCCCGTTCCTGGAGGTCGCGCAGCAGGAGCACGACACCTTCGCCCAGATCCTGAGGGACCAGGGCGTGGAGGTGCTCTACCTCGAGAACCTCGTCGCAGAGGTGTTCGACCAGGTCCCCGGCGCCCGCGCCGAGTTCACCGACCAGTACATCGCCGAGGCAGGCATCCGCGGCCAGCAGATGCCGCAGATCGTCCGCGAGAAGCTGGACTCCATCGAGGACAACCTCGAGTTCGTCAAGAAGACCATGGCCGGCATGACCAAGGCCGAGATCGACATGCCCCTCACGGCGTCCACGACCCTCGACTCCCTGGTCGACTCCGAGTCCGAGTCCGACCTGATCATCGACCCGATGCCCAACCTCTACTTCACCCGCGACCCGTTCGCGGTCGTCGGCGAGGGCGTCAACCTCAACCGCATGTACTCGGTCACCCGCAACCGCGAGACCCTGTACGGCAAGTACGTCTTCAAGTACCACCCCGACTACAAGGACGTCTCCCTGTACTTCCGCCGCGACTGCCAGTTCCACACCGAGGGCGGCGACGTGCTGAACATCAACGAGAAGACCCTCGCCGTCGGCATCTCCCAGCGCACCCAGGCGGCCGCCATCGACGTCATGGCCCAGAACATCTTCTGGAACTCCGACTCCAAGGTCGAGCGCATCCTGGCCTTCGACATCCCCGTCTCGCGCGCCTTCATGCACCTCGACACGGTCTTCACCCAGATCGACGTCGATAAGTTCACGATCCACCCCGCCATCATGGGCACCCTGCGCGTCTACGAGCTGACCGCCGGCAAGAACCCGGGCGACGTGAACATCCGCCTGATCGAGGACACCCTCGAGCACGTCCTGGAGGACGCCACCGGCGTCGACCAGGTCAAGCTGATCCCCTGCGGCGGCGGCGACCCGATCGCGGCCTCCCGCGAGCAGTGGAACGACGGCTCCAACACCCTGTGCGTCGAGCCCGGCAAGATCTGCGTCTACGCCCGCAACACCGTCACCAACGACGTGCTGTACAAGGAGGGCCTGGACCTTCTCGTCGTGCCCTCCGCCGAGCTCTCCCGCGGCCGCGGCGGCCCGCGCTGCATGAGCATGCCCTTCTGGCGCGAGGACCTCTAAGGTCTTCAAGGACCCGTACAGGTCTTAATACATATATCTAGCTGCCATTAGATGTCTCTCATTGGGGCGGTGCGGGTATTCGCACCGCCCCAATCTTGTATGAGGAACGTCAACACGATTGGATGACTGCTTTTGTAAGGAGCTTGGCCATGGATATCAAGACAATCGGTGTTGAGGAGTGGCTCAACGTTTGGGAGAAGAGCGCCACGTGGGATATCGCCCAGTCGACGATCTCGTCGCTCACCATGGGCGAGCTGCGCGCGCTCGACGAGCAGGACGGCGCCACGTTTTACGAGCGCCTGGACCGCGAGAAGATGAACTACGGCTGGATCGAGGGTTCGCCCGACTTTAAGGCCGAGGTCGCCAAACTGTATCGCCGCGAGGTCAATCCCGACCACATCCTGCAGACCAACGGCTGCACGGGTGCGAACTTCAACGCCATCATGGCCGTGGTCGAGCCCGGCGACCATGTGATTGCCGAGTGGCCTACCTATGCGCCGCTCTACGAGATTCCGCGCACGCTGGGCGCCGAGGTTGAGTACTGGGAGCTTCGCGAGGAGCTCGGCTGGAAGCCCGATATCGAACAGCTCAAGCGCCTCGTTCACCCCAATACCAAGCTCATCTGTATCAATAACGCATCGAACCCCATCGGTACGGTGCTTGATGCCGATACGCTCGGTCAGATTGCCGAGATTGCCCGTTCGGTGGGCGCCTACGTGCTGTGCGACGAGGTGTATCTGCCGCTCGAGAACACCGAGTCCTTTATGTCGATGGCCGACGTGTACGAGAAGGCCATTGTCACCAACTCGGTGTCCAAGACCTATTCGACGCCCGCGGCTCGCGTGGGCTGGGTCGTGGCCGACGAAGAGGTCTTCAACCGCATCCGCACCTATCGTGACTACACCATGATCTGCGGCGGCGTGTTCAACGACGCCCTGGCGACCTACGTGCTCGAGCACAAGGATAAGATCCTTGAGCGCAACCGTAAGATCGTGTTTGGCAACCGTGATATCGCTCAGGCATGGATCGATGCGCAGAGCCGCGTCTCTTGGACGGCGCCGCAGGGCGTATCCACCTCGTTTATCCAGCTGGATATTCCCGAGAACGATGAGGAGTTCTGCAAGCGCCTGCTGGCCGAGAGGGGAGTGCTGCTGGTTCCCGGCAGCCGCTTTGAGCTTCCCTGCGGCGCGCGTCTGGGCTACTGCGCGAGCGAAGACGTTCTTCGCGAGGGCCTGAGGCTTCTGGGCGAGGCGCTGGCGGAGTTTGATCGCTAGGATTCCGACGGCTCTCAAACCCACTCAAATCTGTCTACGATTATCGATAACAGACCCGTTTCCCATGAGGGGAGCGGGTCTGTTTTTCTATACCGAGAAGTCAAGTTGTTACAAATGAGGCCGTAAGGCGAGCCGGTGTTCGTTGGGCCTTATACTGAACTTCCGGTGAACGGTACCAAGCGTCTGGTAAACGGTAATATCCATACCAGAAATGAATAGGACAAACTTTTTTCTGAATAAAAATGAAAATGGTTGAGACGCGGTATGAATCGTTAATTCTATTCATAGCTTTATTAGAAATATGCAATTTGAGGGTGGTTTAATAAAGTTAAGTTCCATTTGCTATTTGTTTTGAAAAAGCATTTAGGCACGTAAATAAACTTTATTAAATCAAAGTGTGCCATGCGTGAAGTATATGTGTATGCCGTTCACCCCCTATAAAAAACCGTTCGGGGGCAAGGTGGAAGTATGGGCTGATTTTGGATATAAATATGTCGTCAGCAATAACGCCTCACACGGAGGGGCGCTAACGAATCGGCCCAGACAAAGGGCCCGAAAGAAAGGTAGGAGGCCATGACGAAAGGTCTGCACGTGCCTTCCGAGATCGGCAAGCTCAGGAAGGTCTGCCTGCACCGTCCCGGCGACGAGCTCCTCAACCTGCCGCCCGACGAGCTCGAGCGACTCCTGTTCGACGACGTCCCGTTCCTGGAGGTCGCGCAGCAGGAGCACGACACCTTCGCCCAGATCCTGAGGGACCAGGGCGTGGAGGTGCTCTACCTCGAGAACCTCGTCGCAGAGGTGTTCGACCAGGTCCCCGGCGCCCGCGCCGAGTTCACCGACCAGTACATCGCCGAGGCAGGCATCCGCGGCCAGCAGATGCCGCAGATCGTCCGCGAGAAGCTGGACTCCATCGAGGACAACCTCGAGTTCGTCAAGAAGACCATGGCCGGCATGACCAAGGCCGAGATCGACATGCCCCTCACGGCGTCCACGACCCTCGACTCCCTGGTCGACTCCGAGTCCGAGTCCGACCTGATCATCGACCCGATGCCCAACCTCTACTTCACCCGCGACCCGTTCGCGGTCGTCGGCGAGGGCGTCAACCTCAACCGCATGTACTCGGTCACCCGCAACCGCGAGACCCTGTACGGCAAGTACGTCTTCAAGTACCACCCCGACTACAAGGACGTCTCCCTGTACTTCCGCCGCGACTGCCAGTTCCACACCGAGGGCGGCGACGTGCTGAACATCAACGAGAAGACCCTCGCCGTCGGCATCTCCCAGCGCACCCAGGCGGCCGCCATCGACGTCATGGCCCAGAACATCTTCTGGAACTCCGACTCCAAGGTCGAGCGCATCCTGGCCTTCGACATCCCCGTCTCGCGCGCCTTCATGCACCTCGACACGGTCTTCACCCAGATCGACGTCGATAAGTTCACGATCCACCCCGCCATCATGGGCACCCTGCGCGTCTACGAGCTGACCGCCGGCAAGAACCCGGGCGACGTGAACATCCGCCTGATCGAGGACACCCTCGAGCACGTCCTGGAGGACGCCACCGGCGTCGACCAGGTCAAGCTGATCCCCTGCGGCGGCGGCGACCCGATCGCGGCCTCCCGCGAGCAGTGGAACGACGGCTCCAACACCCTGTGCGTCGAGCCCGGCAAGATCTGCGTCTACGCCCGCAACACCGTCACCAACGACGTGCTGTACAAGGAGGGCCTGGACCTTCTCGTCGTGCCCTCCGCCGAGCTCTCCCGCGGCCGCGGCGGCCCGCGCTGCATGAGCATGCCCTTCTGGCGCGAGGACCTCTAAGTCTTTAACGTTCCGGTGCGGTCCCCCTACAACCGCACCGGTTTCGCCCGTCAAACGGGCACCACTTTTTAGTAATTCACTTTTTCGAAAGGATACGAACCATGGGTGTTAACCTCTCCGGCCGTAGCTTCCTCAAGCTCCTCGACCTCACCACCGAGGAGATCGAGTACCTGCTCAAGCTCTCCAAGAACTTCAAGGACATGAAGCGCGCCGGCGTTCCTCACCGCTATCTCGAGGGCAAGAACATCGTCCTGCTCTTCCAGAAGACCTCCACTCGTACCCGCTGCGCCTTCGAGGTCGGCGGCATGGATCTGGGCATGGGCGTCACCTACCTCGATCCGGGTTCGTCGCAGATGGGCAAGAAGGAGTCCATCGAGGACACCGCCCGCGTTCTCGGCCGCATGTATGACGGCATTGAGTTCCGTGGCTTTGCCCAGGACGACGTCGAGGAGCTTGCCGCTAAGTCCGGCGTGCCCGTGTGGAACGGTCTGACCACCGAGTGGCACCCCACCCAGATGCTCGCCGACATCCTGACCGTCCAGGAGAACTTCAACTACGACATCAAGGGCAAGACCCTCGTCTTCATGGGCGACTGCAAGAACAACGTCGCTCGCTCCCTCATGGTCGTCTGCTCCAAGCTCGGCATGAACTTCGTGGCCTGCGGCCCCGAGGAGTGCATGCCCGCTGACGACGTCATCGAGGCCTGCAAGCCCATCGCCGAGGCCAACGGCTGCACCATCAAGCTGACCACCGACGTCAAGGACGGCGTCACCGGTGCCGACGTTCTCTACACCGACGTTTGGGTCTCCATGGGCGAGCCCGACGAGGTCTGGGCCGAGCGCATCGCTCAGCTCACCCCGTATCGCGTTACCTCCGAGGTCATGGCTATGGCCAACCCGGGTGCCATCTTCCTGCACTGCCTGCCCAGCTTCCACGACACCAACACCACGATTGGCGCCGAGAAGTGCGAGCAGTTCGGCATCACCGAGCAGGAGGTCACCGACGAGGTCTTCGAGAGCCCCGCTTCCAAGGTCTTCGACGAGGCCGAGAACCGCATGCACACCATCAAGGCTGTCATGTACGCTACGCTCAAGTAAGAGCATCTAGCATCTCGCTCGGGGTGCATTGCTGCGCACCCCGAGCGCTTTTGTCTGGTAAAAATCTCGCACTGAGCGACATGCACGGCACGGAAGAGCCGCTTAGGGCGAGATCAGTAAATGATTTATGAAGGGGGGATGAGAACTATGACTGAGACCGCTAAGAAAAAGCGCGGTATGCCTTCATCGTTCACCATTCTTCTTGCTCTGCTGGCAATCGTCGCGGTTGTTACCGTTATCGTCTCCGGTACGTCCGGTGGCGCGGTTACCGCTGCCCGCTTGAGCGATTTCTGCACCGCCCCGGTCAAGGGCTTCGCTGACGCTCTGCCCGTCTGCCTCTTCGTTATGATCCTCGGCGGCTTCCTCGGCATGATGACCGAGACCGGCGCCCTGGACAACGGCATTGCTGTTCTGGTGCAGAAGCTTAAGGGCAATGAGATCATGCTCATTCCCGTGCTGATGTTCATCTTCTCCCTCGGTGGTACCACCTATGGTATGTGCGAGGAGACCGTTCCCTTCTACGCCCTGCTCGCCGCCACCATGATGGCTGCTGGCTTCGACCCCATGGTCGGCGCTGCCACCGTCCTGCTCGGCGCTGGCTGCGGCTGCCTCGGCTCCACGGTTAACCCGTTTGCCGTCGGTGCTGCCGTTGACGCTCTGACTGGCGTTGGCATTGAGGTCAACCAGTCCATCATCATCGGCCTCGGTGCCGTCCTGTGGATTGTTACCACTGTTATGTCCATCCTCTTCGTCATGAGCTATGCCAAGAAGGTCAAGGCTGACAAGGGTTCCACCATCCTTTCGATGCAGGAGCTCAAGGACGCCGAAGAGGCTCACGGCAAGGCTGCTTCCGAGGTTCACAAGGAGGTCAAGCTCACCGGTCGTCAGAAGGGTGTTCTGATCGCCTTTGCCTTCACCTTCGTCGTCATGATCGTCGGCTTCATCCCGCTGGCCGACCTTAACGAGGGCGTCGCCAACTTCTTCGATGCTGGCGCTGTCTATGACGCTGACGGTAACGCCATCGTTCAGGGCTGGTCTGCCCTGATCACCGGCCTGCCCATTGGTCAGTGGTACTTCGACGAGGCTTCCACCTGGTTCTTCCTCATGGCTGTCCTGATCGGTATTATCGGCGGCCTGTCCGAGAAGCAGATCGTCAACACCTTCATCACCGGCGCTGCCGACATGATGTCCGTTGTCCTCGTCATCGCCCTCGCCCGTGGTATCTCCGTCCTCATGGCTAGCACCGGCCTCGACGTCTACGTCCTCGACGCTGCCGCCAATGCTCTGGCTGGCCTGTCCGGCGTGATCTTCGCTCCCATGAGCTTCCTGGTCTACTTCGGCCTGTCCTTCCTGATCCCCTCGACCTCCGGTATGGCTACTGTCTCCATGCCCATCATGGGACCGCTGGCTGTTAAGCTCGGCTTCTCGCCCGAGGTCATGGTCATGATCTTCTCCGCCGCCATCGGCGTCGTGAACCTGTTCACCCCGACCTCCGGCGCCATCATGGGCGGTCTTGCTCTGGCCAAGATCGAGTGGACGACCTGGCTCAAGTTTGCTCTTAAGCTCATCGTCGCTCTCTCCGTCGTCTGCGCCATCATCCTGACCGTCGCTTGCGTGATGCTCTAAGTACCCCTTGGGTACCCCACGGAAACCATGACGATCCTGTAAAGGATCACCTGGTCATCGCCTGTCCGGTGGGGTAACCCCACCGGTAGACTCCTACCTTTAGCCTCCTCCCGTTCCGTGCGCGGGAGGGGGCGCTCTTATGTTGCGCGGTTCTACGAACCGCGCAACCAGTCGACGCTGCGCGCCGTCCAGAACGACAATTTGTCATTCAAAAGGCAAGGCATGACCAAAAGGTCTATGCCTTGCCTTTTTCATGCCAACTTGTACGTTCTGGACGGCGCTCGCTGTCCGTCCTCTGCCTGCGGCGCTTTCCATTGTTGGTGCAGGGGCGCTTTGCCTACTCTGGCGGGCTTTCGCTGGCTTATGCTTAACCTGCGACGTTTTCATTGTTGGTGCTGAGTGCCTTGTTTCCCGTTCCAAATGAGCCACCCCGGGTCCCCGGCGGTTGCGGTGGGCGTGTTTGGTTGGTGCCTGTTGATGGCCTGGGCATCGGGGAGGGCAGGCTCCGTTATAATCGCGTAGGAACTTAATTTACGAAACGGGACGGGAGCCATACATGCGCCAGGGTTTCGACAACGCGAAGTATATCGAGCTGCAGGCCGCTCATATTAAGGAGCGCATCTCGCAGTTTGGTGGCAAGCTCTATTTGGAGTTTGGCGGTAAGCTGTTCGATGACTATCATGCGAGCCGAGTGCTGCCGGGTTTTGAACCGGACAGCAAGTTCCGCATGCTCAAGAGCATCGCCGACGATGTCGAGGTTATCATCGCGATCAACGCGAACCACATCGAGAAAAACAAGGCTCGTGGTGACCTTGGCATTACCTATGACGAGGATGTGCTGCGCCTGGTTGACCTGTTCCGCGGCAACGGCTTTGCCGTCGCGGCTGTGGTTATCACCCAGTACGCCGGCCAGCCTGCTGCCGATGTGTTCCGCAACCGCTTGAACGCGCTCGGTATTCCCGCCAAGCTGCACTATCCCATCGAGGGGTATCCGCACGATGTCGATCTGATCGTGTCCGACGATGGCTACGGCAAGAACGAGTTTGTCGAGACCACGCGTCCGCTCGTTGTCGTGACGGCACCCGGCCCCGGCTCGGGCAAGCTCGCCACTTGCCTCTCGCAGCTGTATCACGAGCATAAGCACGGTACCGCCGCCGGCTATGCCAAGTTTGAGACCTTCCCGGTCTGGAATCTTCCTCTGACGCATCCGGTCAATATTGCCTACGAGGCCGCCACGGCTGACCTCGACGACGCCAATATCATCGATTCGTTCCACCTTGAGGCCTACAACAAGACCACGGTCAACTACAACCGTGACGTCGAGGCCTTCCCGGTAGTCCGTGCCCTGATGGAAAAGATCCTGGGCAAGAGCCCCTACCAGAGCCCTACGGACATGGGCGTCAATATGGTCGGCTTTGCCATCACCGATGACGATGCCTGCCGCGACGCTTCCAAGATGGAGATCGTCCGCCGCTACTTTACCGCGGTCGAAAATGTGCGCCGTACCGGCGTGGGCGATGAGCAAGTCGACCGTCTCAAGATTATTATGAAGAAAGCCGGCATCGATAAGAACTACTCACCGGCGCGCTCGGCGGCCCTCACCAGGGAGCAGCTGACGGGTGGTCCCGTGGGTGCCATGGTCATGCCCGATGGCTCCGTGGTGACCGGTAAGACCTCCACGCGCCTGGGCGCCGCAAGTTCGCTCATTATGAACGCCCTCAAGCATGTCTCGGGCGTCGACCTTGAGCTCGAGGTCATTAGCGATGAGGCGATCGAGCCCATCAGCAAGCTCAAGACGCATTTCCTGGGAAGTAAAAACCCGCGCCTCCACACCGACGAGACGCTTATGGCGCTGTCGATCACCTCGGCCACGAGTGAGACGGCCGCTCGCGTCCTTTTGGGCCTGGAGCAGTTGCGCGGTTGCGATGCCTTCTTTAGCGTGATCATCTCGCCGACGGACGAGACGGTACTGCGCAAACTGGGTATCAACGTGTGCTGCGAGCCCAAGTTTGAGCGCCGCGGTTTCTTCCATCGCTAAGTTTGAAGCACCGCGGTAATTGCATTGCATTTTGGCCGTATCGGGTTAGCGCCCGGTACGGTTTTTTGATCAATAAAGCGCCTATTTCGGCGAAAAATAGCCGTTTACCTGCCTAGAAACAATTTGAGCGGTATACAATAACCATAACTGTTTCATCCTTAGCGGGATGCCGCATGATGGATATTACCTGCCATCGTGAGGTGTGTCGGTCGCGCACGGCGCGTTAGATGCTCGTGCTCGGTTTGAGGAGGCTGCTATGGCGGGCAAGGGTCGTGCGAGTGTCAACGATATGAAGCGTGTCGAGGTGCTGGTGTTGATGGAGATCGCCCAGCAAACCGAAGACAATGGCGGGCCGTATGGTTTCTCGCGCAAAACGCTTGCCGAGCGCGTGGGGGTTTCGCCGTATCGTGCCCGCGCCGCAATCGATCGCTTGGATTCCGAAGGCATGATTGATGTCGTCTCGCGTTATAGCGACGACGGCGGTCAGCTTGCAAATGGCATTTGCCTCACCGAACGTGGCGAGTGGTATCTTGAGGGCGTCCGTACCGGCATGCTCGTTCAGGAAATGCTTGAGGACGAGGTTGCTGATCGATAGCAGCATGTAACCCTTGCCATAGCGACGCCGCCTGGGAAACCGGGCGGCGTTTTGTTTCAAGATTGAGAAATGCAATCGCACGCGAGAAAAATTGCGAACGGTCCGCGGCGCGAGTATTACAATGAAGACCCGTAAGATGTGGATAAACAACTTCTACGGGAAGCGCAGGTAACTCAATATGACCAAGCATGTGTTCGTAACCGGCGGCGTGGTTTCGTCCCTGGGCAAGGGTATCACCGCGGCCTCGCTGGGCCGTCTGCTCAAGTCGCGTGGCTACAAAGTAACGATGCAGAAGGCCGACCCGTATCTGAACGTCGACCCCGGTACCATGAGCCCGTTCCAGCATGGTGAGGTCTTCGTTACCGAGGATGGTTACGAGTCCGACCTGGACTTGGGTCATTACGAGCGCTTTATTGATGAGAACCTGACCCGTGATTCCAACTTTACGACTGGTGCCATCTATAAGAGCCTGATCGCCCGTGAACGTCGCGGTGACTTTTTGGGCGGCACCGTGCAGGTGATTCCGCACGTCACGAACGCCATTAAGGATAAGTTCCGTCGTATTGAGGAGCAGACCGGCTCCGATGTGGTCATCACTGAGTTGGGTGGCACCATCGGCGACATTGAATCGCAGCCGTTTGTCGAGGCCATTCGCCAGTACCGCAAGGAGGCCGGCCCCGAGAACGTCTGCTACATCCACGTGTCGCTCGTTCCCTATATCGCCGCCGCCCACGAGGTCAAGACCAAGCCGACGCAACACTCCGTCAAGGAGCTCCGCAGCTTTGGTATCCAGCCCGATATTATCGTTCTGCGTTCCGACCACCATATCGACGATGCCATCCGCGGCAAGATCGCAAGCTTCTGCGACGTCGACACCGACTGCGTCTTTACCAATGAGGACTGCGCGAGCATCTACGACGTTCCGCAGCTACTCGCCGAGCAGGACTTTGACCTGCGCATTTGCGAGTGTCTGGGTCTCGATCCGCGTGAGCGCGACATGAGTGAGTGGAACGAGTTCCTGCGCAAGCAGAACCATGCCAACCAGCACGCCGACAAGGTGAAGATCGCCGTCGTGGGCAAGTATACGCAGCTGCCCGATGCCTACCTGTCGGTTATCGAGGCCCTGCACCACGCGGGCGTGTTCTACGATCGCCACGTTGACGTGCAGCTGGTCGATGGCGAGAGCCTCGACGAGCAGAACGTCTCCGAGGTTCTGGGCGACGCCTCGGGCATCCTGGTCCCCGGCGGCTTTGGCAAGCGCGCCCTGGAGGGCAAGATCCTCGCGGCCGAGTTTGCCCGTGAGCACAAGATTCCGTATCTGGGCATTTGCCTGGGTATGCAGGTGGCCGTGTGCGAATTTGCCCGCAACGTCGTCGGCCTTGCCGGCGCCAGCTCCTCTGAGTTCGATCCGGACGGCCCGTTTAGCGTCATCGATCTGATGAGCTCGCAGGAGGACGTGACCGAGAAGGGCGGCACCATGCGCCTGGGCGCCTATCCGTGCAAGCTCGCCGCCGATACCCTTGCTCGCGAGGCATATGGCGAGGAACTCGTCTACGAGCGTCACCGTCACCGCTTTGAGTTCAACAACGCCTTCCGCGACCAGCTCGAGGATGCCGGCTTGGTTATCTCTGGCCTCTCGCCCGACGAGCGCCTGGTCGAGATGGTCGAGCTGCCGCGCGACGTGCATCCGTGGTATGTGGCAACCCAGGCTCACCCCGAGTTCAAGAGCCGTCCGACTAATCCGCAGCCGCTGTTCCGAGAGTTCGTGCGTGCCTCGATCGGTCAGCACGAGGGTGTCGATCGCCTGCAGGTGACGCCCATGAACCTCGCTACGGACTAAGGGTGCCGGCGAATAAGGAACATACCGAAGCTACTCCCTCGTCGCTCGCCGTGGCGGCGGGGGAGTATCTCGATTACCTCGCGGTCGAGCGGGGCTTGGCGCGCAACACGATTGCGGCCTACCGTCGTGACATGACGACGTACTGCGCCTATCTGGAGCGGGCGGGTATTGTGTCTTTTGAAGAGGTGACCCGTCAGATCGTGGAGGGCTTTGTCGCCGATCGCCGCGACGGAGGCTATTCCGACGCCTCGGTGGAGCGTGCGCTTGCTGCCGTGAAGGGCCTGCATGCCTTTTTGGTGCGCGATGGGGCCGTGGCCCAAAACCCGACAGCGGCGTTGCGCCTTCCTAAAAAGGCTGAGCGTTTGCCGGACTATCTATCGGTGGAGGATGTCTCGGCACTGCTCGATCAAGACTTTCCCGAGGGCGAGATGGGACTGCGCGACCATGCCATCTTGGAAGTGCTCTACGGATGCGGTTTGCGTGTGAGTGAGCTGGTTGGGCTCGATGTGGGCGATATCCATATTGACGATGGCTTTGTGCTCGTTCGCGGTAAGGGCTCAAAGGAACGCCTGTCCCCACTGGTGGGAAGCGCGGCGCGAGCTCTGACGCTCTATGTAACTGAGGGACGTTCTCGCTTGGCGGCCCATGCCCGCGGAACCGAGACCTCGGCGGTCTTTTTAAATAAGAACGGACGTCGCCTGTCGCGCCAGGCCGTGCATGCGATATGCGAGCGGTATGGGCGTCAGGTGGGGCTGGTGGGGCTCCATCCCCATACCTTGCGCCACTCCTTTGCCACCCACATGCTCGCGGGCGGTGCCGACCTGCGTGTGCTGCAGGAGATCTTGGGACATGCCGATATATCGACCACGCAGGTCTACACGCATGTCGATCGTACGCAACTGACCGAGGTCTATCTGGCGGCGCACCCGCTGGCACATCGTTAACACATCGCTGGCCTGCATATCTATAGGTATTTGGGGACGGGCCCCAGATTGTCGCGGCGTGCTTTTGCGCGCGCATGGGCAATCTGGGGCCCGTCCCATTTTTTGCCACTTGTCGTCGCGGTGGTGGGCCGCATGTGCCTTGGGTGGGGGAGTTTGGGGGCGATGTGAACGGCATGTAAAGGGACGCAAAAATCGCCTCAAGGTCAACTTGAAGGTTGAGGTTGAAAGGCGGGGTGCCACAGGTGGCATCCCGCCGTTGCTGTAAACACAACATATTGTGTTTTCGAACATATGATTGGGGGTGTTTTGCAATATATGGTGGGTGGAGTGGTGGGGCGGGGTGGGGGAAGGGGTGGGGAAAGGTGTTGAAAAATGGGGCGGTTCCCCATATTATTAATGACGTCGACAGGCGGGGTGGTTCCCCGCGTACGTGCCATCTGAGTAACCGAGGGGAGGGCGCACATGGGAATGACTGGTGCATACGAGCGCAATCTCGATGCAAAAGGTCGTCTGTCCCTGCCTGCACCCCTTCGCGAGGAGCTTGGAGAGCACGTTCGCGTGTTCAAAGCCCTGGATGTCGATGCTCTGTACGTGTTCTCTGCCGAGGCCTTCGATAAGTGGGTCGAAGGACTCTTCGCGGGTCGTGAGGGCCACGAGGGTTTTAACCCGCGTGACATTAATGACCAGAAGCTCATGAGGGCGATCAACAAGCGCACCACGTCGATGGACGTGGACAGCGCCGGTCGTATCGGTCTTTCCGAGTCTCTCCGCAAGCAGGCGAACCTCGACCGCGAGGTCACGGTTGTGGGCAACTACGACCACCTTGAGGTTTGGGACCGCGCTACGGCCGATGAGGACGATGACGATGAGGCCCTGCTGGACCTCTTCTTCTCGTAAGGGCAAGGCGCGGGTAACGGATGGAGCGTGGGATCTTGACACAAGAATATCGGCATGAACCTGTCATGCTCGGCGAAGTACTTGAATCGCTGCGGCTAAAGAGCGGCTCCGTTGTCTGCGATTGCACCCTTGGCGGTGCCGGCCATTCGGTAAAGATGGCCGCGCAGGTGGGGGAGACGGGCCTTTTGCTCGGCGTCGATCAGGACGACATGGCCCTCGAGGCCGCTGGCGCCCGTCTGGACCGCGAGGTTCCCGGCGTTCCGCACCAGCTGCTGAAGGGCAACTTCGGCGACTTGGACGAGCTGCTTTGCTCGGCCGAGGTGCCCGGGGTCGATGGCTTCCTGTTCGATTTGGGCGTTTCGTCACCGCAACTCGATATCCCTGGCAGGGGCTTTTCGTATAACGAGGACGCCCCATTGGACATGCGGATGGATCCGGGTAATAACACCTTAAACGCAGCTGAGGTCATCAACACCTATAACGAACACGACCTCGCCCGGATTCTACGCGTCTACGGCGAAGAGAAGTTCGCCTCGCAGATTGCGCGCGAGATCGTGCGCCGCCGCGAGCAAGAACCGATCGAAACCACCGGCCAATTTGTCGAGATCATCAAGGCGGGTATCCCGGCTGCCGCTCGTCGGCATGGCGGACACCCGGCCAAGAAAAGTTTCCAGGCCATTCGCATCGAGGTCAATCACGAGCTCGATGTGCTCGAACGAGGGCTTGATGCCGCCACCAGGTGGCTCAATCCGGGCGGACGTATCTGCGTCATCTCGTATCACTCGCTTGAGGATCGTATCGTAAAGAATCACTTTAAGGAGATGAGCCAGGGGTGCACGTGTCCGCCGGAGATTCCGGTGTGCGTGTGCGGCAACGTGCCGATACTCAAGGTCATCACCCGCAAACCCTTGGTTGCCCAGCCTGATGAGGTTGAGCGCAACCCTCGGGCGAGATCAGCCAAAATCCGCGTGGCGCAGCGTCTGTAGGCGCGACCGCGCGATATTGGACCTCCCGCTCGCACCATAAACGAAGCTTAAACACACTACCAACGTACTCGGGATGGGAGGCGGCATATCATGGGCTACAACACTTCAAGCGCAGCACTCGCCTATGATATGAACGCCATGCCCGCCTATCGTGAGACGCCGCAGGCCCCCGTTGCTCCCCGTGAGCAGCGCACGCCGCGCTTTGATGTCTACACGGGCGCGGGCCGTCAGGCAGACCAGGCGGTAAGCCCGGTTTTCATGAGCGTTCTTAAAACGTTTTGCATCATTGCGGCCATCTTCATGACGATCGGCGTCGCCCGCGTGGCGCTCGCCGGCGTTACGGCCCAGGTGCTCAACAGCAACGCCGAGCTTACCAACACGCTCGAAAAAGCGACCGATGAGAGCTCCGACCTGGAGGTCATGCATTCGGTCTATGGCGCCGACACGCGCATTCGCGACCTTGCGGGCGCTTATGGCATGGTGGAGCCCAGCGAGAGCGTTACACTTGACTTTTCGCAGGATGCAGCCGCGGGCGCCAACGCGACCGCGACCGCTCAGTAGCAAGACGGTAGCTGAGTATGACAAATGACTATCGCCGCGGTTCCGATGGGGGCCGCGGTTCTGGACGTCCCTCGTCGCGGGGACGTTCTGGTTATCAAGGAACGGGTCGGCAATCTTACAACGCCGGGCAGTCCCGTGGCAACGACCCGGTGTCGCGACTTCGCGGCTCGGGCGGCCCTCAAGTGCATGACACCAGGTCGCGCAAGAGTTCGTCGACCGAATGGCTCACAGGCACGCCTCTGCCTCGACGCAAAGCCGTCATGGGCTTCATTGGGCTTGGCTTGGGCTTGGGCGTCTTTCGCCTTGCCGACTATCAAATTGTCGAAGCCGATAAACTGCGCGGGCGTGCCGATGCGCGCCGCCTGCTTGCGCAGACCCTCTATGCCAAACGTGGCACCATCTACGACCGCAACGGTAACGTGCTGGCGTCGTCGGTCGAATGTCGCAACATCGCCGTGAACCCCCAGCTTGTCGAGGATGTTGACAAGACGGTGTCGGCGCTGGTCAAGGCAACTGGAATCGATAAAAAGACCTGCCGCAAGCTCGTTGAGTCCGATGGAACCTGGGTGTATATCAAGCGCCAGGTGGACGAAGACGACGCTGCGGCGCTGGAGAAGAAGAACCTGCCCGGCGTGCTTTTTGAGCAGGCCATGAAGCGCGTATATCCATACGGTAATCTGGCATCGCAGGTGCTGGGTGTAGTGAATGTAGACAACGACGGCTTGACGGGTCTCGAAAAGCAATACAACAAGCTTCTGACCGGCACGAACGGTTCTCTCGTACGCGAGCGCGCGAGGGACGGCAGCTATATCGCGGGCGGTGCCTATAAAAAGGTGGCTGCGGTCGACGGCGTTGATATCGTGACGACGCTCGACGTCAATATCCAGCGTGCGGCCGAGGATGCCCTGGCAGAGGCTGTCGAGAAGACAAAGGCCAAGAACGGCTCGGCGCTGGTCACCGATCCTACGACAGGCGAGATCTTGGCAGCCTGCTCGTATCCGACCTACGACCAGACCAATTTGGAAAACGCCAAGACCGAGGATATGAACTTGCGCCTGGTCACCGATGCCTACGAGCCCGGCTCAGTCTTTAAGACGCTTGTGGCGGGCGCCGGCTTCGACTTGGGCGTCGTGCGATCGAGTACGTCGTTTGAGGTGCCGGCGAGCATCAAGGTGGGCGACGATACCGTCACCGATGCCGACAAGCGCGACTACGCCATGACCATGGATGTACGCGAGATGATGCGCCGTTCGTCCAACGTGGGTTTTGTCCTGGTGGGGCGCAAGATCGGTGCCGACGACTTTGCCGCCTATGTGGACAAGTGGGGCATCGGTCACAGCTCGGGTGTCGATTTTCCGGGCGAGAGCCTGGGCATCGTCAAGGAGCGTGACCAGTATGACGGCGCCACGCTGGGCTCGATGAGCTTTGGACAGGCGCTGTCTGTCTCGCCGATTGAGATCGCACGTGCCGTGGGCGGCATCGCCAACGGCGGCGTGATGATGACCCCGCACTTCTATAAGTCCAGCAAGGGCGACGAGAAGGACTGGGGCGAGGGCGAGCGCGCGATTTCGGAGGACGCCGCATCCCAGGTGACATCGTGCATGCAGACGGTCGTGTCGGAGGGAACGGGCGTTGGCGGCGCTGTTGACGGCTATGACGTGGCGGGTAAGACCGGTACGGCCGAACGTGCCGACGAGAACGGCGGCTACCTCAAGGAGAACTACATGTCGTCCTTTATGGGCTTTGCACCGGCACAATCGCCCAAGGTGCTGTGCTATATCACGCTCGACGGAACGCCGAGCGGCTCAGATGCCGCTGCGGTGCCGTTCCAGTCCATTATGGCCAACGCGCTCGACGTGCTGGGTATCCCACACACGAAGTAGGGGGTTACAATCTTTGGGGCGTGGTTTGTTGTCCCATATGAGGGGTGTTCACATGCCCTGCACCACGCATGCGCGGCGCTGGGATACAATACGCCGATAGCATTATTTAGGTTTACAGGGGAGCTGCAATGATAGAGATCGCCGTCAACAACCTCGCGGCCGCAACAGGGGCCCGAACCGTGACGGGAGAAGTCGATCGGGTATGCCGCGGGTGCGTTATCGACTCGCGCCAGGTCGAGGAAGGGACGATTTTCGTCGCCTTTCCCGGTGAAAACGTCGACGGCAATGATTTTGCTTCCCGTGCCGTCCAGTCGGGTGCCGGCGCCGTCGTGATGACGCGTGAGCCCGAGACCGAGCTGGTCTCGCTGGCGCAGGACAAGGGCTGTGCCATCTTGCTGACCGATGATCCCGAGGAGTTTCTGCTGCGTTTGGCGCACGCGTATCGCCTGGAGCTTGGCTGCCTGGTCGTTGGCATTACCGGTTCCATCGGCAAGACGACGACCAAGGACGTTCTCGCCGCTGTGCTCGCCAAGCGCTATCGTGTCTGGGCCACCAAGGGCAATTTCAATAACCTGATCGGCATGCCGCTCACGGTGCTTTCCGCTCCGGCCGATACCGAGGTCCTGGTGCTCGAGATGGGCATGAACCATTTCCACGAGATCGAGCGCCTGTCTCTGTCTGCCAATCCCAACCTTGCCATCGTGAGCAAGATCGGCACCTCTCATATCGGCATTTTGGGCAGCCGCGAGAACATCGCCCGCGCTAAGGCCGAGATTGTCCAGGGCATGTGCGCCGCCGGCGACTATTTGCCGCTGCTGGTTTTGGGCGGCGAGGACGATTTTACGCCGTTCATTCGCGATACGTTCGCCCAGCCTGCTGGTATCGACGTGATGCTGGCCGGTGTCTCGGACGATGATGAGGTCCGCGCCCGCGACGTTCGCGTTGATGACGAGGGCCGTCCGGTCTTTACGCTCGATTTTGGCCAGGGCGAGACAATCGATACCATGCTTGCCATCCCCGGCGTGCAGTCCGTTCCTAATGCCGTTAAGGCCGCCGCGGTTGCCTATCGCCTGGGCGTGACGCCCGAGCAGATCGATGCTGCCTTTAGGGGTCTTACGATCACCGGGCACCGCCAGGAGATCAAGCGCGCCAAGAGCGGTGCACGCATCATCGACGATTCCTATAACGCCAGCGCCGAATCGATGGCAGCCGGCCTCGATCTGCTGTGCTCGCTTTCGTGCACGGGGTCTCGCATGGCGATCCTGGGCGAGATGGGCGAGATGGGCGATGAGGCTCCTCGCATGCATGAGCTCGTGGGCGCCTATGCCGCCGCCAAGAAGCTCGACATGCTGGCGTGCGTGGGTGGTGAGCTGGCCCAGCTTATGGCCGATGCCGCGCGCATGATGGGCATGGACGAGGACCGCATCCAGGTGTTCTCCGATTATCAGCAGGTGCTCGACCGCATGGGCGGCGCGCTTGAAAAACATGATGTTGTACTGGTCAAGGGTTCCCGCTTTGTTGAGCTCGACCGCTTTGTGGAAGGTGTGTGCTAGCCCATGTTCGGCAATCCCTCGTATCCAACGTATCAGGCTTTTTTGGGGCTTGGCATCGCCGCAGCCATTGCGCTGCTGCTCATGCCGTGGTGGATCAAGCTGCTCAAGGTCGAGGGTATCGGCCAGCAGGTTCGTGCCGACGGCCCCAAGCGTCATTTGGTTAAGCAGGGAACGCCCACCATGGGTGGCGTTGTCATCCTCGTCGCGATCTCGCTGACCTGCCTGCTGATGGGCAAGCTCACCACCGAGCTCGTACTCGTGCTGTTCGCCACGCTGGCGACCGGCGTGCTGGGCCTGATCGACGACCTGACCTCCGTTACGCATGGGCGCTCGCTCGGTCTGACGCCCCATGCCAAGATGATCGGCCTAACCATTATCTGTGTCACCTTTACGGTACTTGCCGTCAACTGGTGCGGCGTCGCCCCCGAGATTCGTTTTCCCGGTGGGTTGACGATTGACCTTGGCGTGCTTTCGACTACCATCTGCGGCTATTCGTTCCCGTGGCTCTATATTGTCTTTTGCTGGCTGATGATTGCCGGTCTTTCTAATGCCGTGAACTTGACCGATGGCCTTGACGGTCTTGCTGGCGGCACCTCCATGATCGCCATGCTCGCCATGGCTGCCATGGCGTTTTTGCACGGAGACGTGAACCTGTCCATCTTCTGCACCGCGTGTGCCGGTGCCTGCCTGGGCTTTCTGTGGTTCAACTGCTATCCGGCGAGCATCTTTATGGGTGATACCGGCTCGCTTGCTCTGGGTGCCGCGTTTGCCTGTACGTCCATCATGACTAACACCGAGGTCGTCTCCCTCATCATCGGTGGCCTGTTTATCGTTGAGACCCTGTCGGTCATGATTCAGGTTGTCTACTTCCACTTTACGCACAAGCGCGTCTTCCTTATGGCGCCCATCCATCATCATTTCGAAAAGAAGGGTTGGGCCGAGACCAAGGTCGTCATCCGTTTTTGGATTATCGCTGCGGCATTTGGTGCCGTTGGCCTTGCCCTGTTCTTCCAGTTGGGATAGTGG